>JAISAC010000002.1 GCA_031266935.1 Prevotellaceae bacterium | reverse complement strand
ATGCCATCCCTACGGGATTTACCGACGTCAACCAACATGCGATTTGCTACCGACATGCCATCCCTACGGGATTTACCGACGTCAACCAACATGCGATTTGCTACCGACATGCCATCCCCCTCGGCTACGCTCGGGGCAGGCTCTACGGGATTTTTCCGAATAACGCATTGATTTCTACCAACATATCGTCCCTACGGGACGGCGCAAGCGTCTATTGAACTCAAACCCTATATTATAACGTAATGGAGACGACCATTAGAGTTCATATTCAATAGACGCTTGCGCCGTCCCGTAGGGACGGAATGTTGGTAGAAAACCCGATTATCCCCCCGCCCCTCCCCCCGTCCCGTAGGGACGGAATATAGATGAAAGATGCCCAACAACGTGATGTTAACCAATATTCCGTCCCTACGGGACGGGGAGCGGCGGGGGGCGCACAGCATTTCTACCAATATTCCGTCCCTACGGGACGGCGCAAGCATCTATTGAATATAACCTCTATCATAAAAAAAAGGCATCCCGCCATTGGCAGCTGCGCTGCAATGGCGGGATGCCTTTTTGATGCGGTGATTGATTACAGAAATCAAATCACACTTCAGTAGAAACGGTCTATTCCTGCTTTACAATGATTTGCGTAACCACCGCGCCGTTTTTGAGGGTTATAGCCATTACGTAGCTCCCTGCTGCAACGCCTTGCAGGTTGAGCGTGTAGGCAGTAGTGCCCTGTACGCTGCGCGACAGCACTTTGCTGCCGGTCTGGCTTACCAGCTCCACCCGCGCTATTTCGCTGGTGAGGCTAATGTTGAGCGCTGTGCGCACGGGATTCGGGTAGAGCTTCAACCCGAAAGTCTCGGCTGATACTGATGTAGGAGGTTGCTCGCCTCCACCGGGTTGCTCTGCTGTGGTGAACGACCACGAAAGCGGCTCGGCTACCGCCAAGTTGGAGTAGGCGGCGTCGGCAACGGCGCCGGCGGGCACGGTTACCGTATATGCGGTTGAGCTGTTCAGCGCCGCGCTCGGCGTAATGAACAGCGTGTCGCCGTTCGCGGACACGGTTACGGCCACATTCGCATCCACGCCGCTGCTTACGGTAATGCCTGCATCCGTCAGCAGCTGTATGGGGTGGCTGTACGTCGCGTACACCGGCGCTGCTACCGGAACGGCCGTAGCTTGAGCCGGCGGCGCGAGCTTCACCTGCTCGGGTACGGCAACCAGCGTAACGTCCAAAAAGTCCGTAACATCCGGATAGCCCGTTACGGCAACAGCAACGCGCGCTGCGCCCACGGCGCTACCGGTGGCGCTCAGCAGCCCACCGGCGGTGATTTCGACATTGCCGCTCACCACGCTCCACGTAAGGGCTGTGGAGGCGGCGTTGCTCGGCGTAACGGCTGCCGACAGCTGCCACGTGGCGCCCAAGCGCAGGGTGTCCGTACCCGAAGCGTTATGGGCGATTGCTACGCCGGTCGGGGCGGGCGGGGCGATCGGGTCGGGCGCTACGGTGGTGAAGCTCCAGCTGTGGGCGGCGTTTGCTTCGGTGTGGGTGATTACCTCTCTCACCGCGCCGGCAGCAACGGATACCGTGTAGGTAACGTCGTTTGCTAAGGGTGCGGCGGAGGTAATGTACAGCGTATCGTTGCTTGCGGTAATAGCCGCAGCAGCCCCATTAACGCTCACTCCGCCGGCATTGGCAACTTCTATGGCCTGGTCGTACACCGCGTAGAGCGGCGCGTCTAAGGGCACATTTTCCGCATTATCGGCAGGCGAAACGGACGCTACCTCCGGAGCGGTGGCTACGGGCGCGAGGATAGCTTCTACAGCTATCTGCTTATCGGCATAGTAAGCTGTGGCGGCGCTCACCGTTGCGCGAATGGCGGCGGCGCCGGCGGTAGCTCCTTGCTTAACGCTTACTAAGCCATCGGCGCTCACCTCTACCTTGTCGCTACCTTCCGCTACCGACCAAGCTACCGCGTAATCGGGGTCGTTGGAGGTAATGGGCGCTCCCTGCTTCCAAACCGCTGCGCTCAGCTGCAGAGGCTCGTCAGGGCTTACCGTGCTGCCTCCGCCTATCACCACGCTGTCGGGGGCAACGTAGCCTAACGCTGCTGTGGTGAACGTCCACGAAAGCGGATCGGTCGCTGCCAGGTTGGGGTAGGCGGCGTCGGCAACGGCGCCGGCGGGCACGGTTACCGTATATGCGGTTGCGTTATCCAGCGCTGCGCTCGGCGTAATGAACAGCGTGTCGCCGTTCGCGGACACGGTTACGGCCACATTCGCATCCACGCCGCCGCTTACGGTAATGCCTGCATCCGTCAGCAGCTGTATGGGGTGGCTGTACGTCGCGTACACCGGCGCTGCTACCGGAACGGCCGTAGCTTGAGCCGGCGGCGCGAGCTTCACCTGCGCGGGTACGGCAACCAGCGTAACGTCCAAAAAGTCCGTAATGTTCGGATAGCCCGTTACGGCAACAGCAACGCGCGCTGAGCCTACGGCGCTACCGGTGGCGCTCAGCAGCCCGCCAGCGGTGATTTCGACATCGCCGCTCACTACGCTCCACGTCAAGTCTGTGGAGGTGGCGTTGCCTGGCGTTACGGTTGCCGACAGCTGCCACGTGGCGCCCAAGCGCAGGGTGTCCGTACCCGAAGCGTTATGGGCGATTGCTACGCCGCTGGGTTCCACAACGACGGGCGCTTCTCCTTTCTTGTAGATGGCTATTTCTTCAATATCCACGCTGCTCTCGCTCTCGGTGCGGAAGTGAATAAATGAGCTTGTGGTGCCCGAAGTAATCGGTCTATTCAAAATTAAGAAAGGTGCGCTGGATGCAGGTAAAGCGCTGACGATGGTGTAGTTACCCAAATTGCTAACTCCGCTTGAACCGGCGGTATCCAAGGCCAGCTGGAATCTCTTGCCTGAGGCGGGAATAGCTACGTTTTGCCTTACTTTTACCAGCAAGGTTACATCCTCGCCCGTCAAATCCATATTTTTGGTTTTCCAGCGCGTACCGAGCATGGTGAGCACCCCGCTGCTGATTGTGGTTCCGTCATTGGCGCCTATCACGTAGCCCGTTTCGTCCGTGCCGTCAGCTGCGCCTAATAGCGAACCCTCTACGGCATTGTCGAATGTTTCGTGGAAAACGAAGTACGTGCCGTCGGGTGGCGACAGCAGCGCCTTGGTAACGAGCACGTCCAGCGTACCGTAAACGCTTTCGTAGCCGTTCACGGTGGCCTGCACGGTGGCGGTTCCCGACGATACTGCCTTGACGTTGCCGCTCGCGTCGATGGTAACGGCGGTTCCGCTCTTGACAGACCACGTTACCTCCTTGGCGATGGCGTTTGCGGGCAGCACCTCCGCCGTGAGCGTTGTGGATTCGCCCTCGGCGAGCTTGGCAAGGCCGCTAATTTTCACTTCTGCCGGTGTGGGCTGCACGGTGTGGAACGTCCATGCATATTCGTTGGTGTTGGTGAGCGACGAGGTGGCGGCTTGGATAGCCCCCACGCCTACCGCTACCGTATAGTCCAAGTCGTTGAGCAGGGCTGCGGTGATGGTAACAACGCTGCCTGCGGCAGCTGCGCTCTGCACGGGGTTGCCGTTCACCGTGATGAGGGTAGCGTTTGCCACCTCCACGCTTTGGTTGAACGTAACCGAAATGACAGCGTCCGGCGCCACGTCCGCTGCGCCGTGCGCGGGAACGAAGGCATCGGCTACCGTATCGGGGGTAATTTCTACGGATATCTCCTTATCGGCAGAGTAAGCTGTTGAAGCTTTCACCGTAGCGCGAATGGTGGCGGCGCCAACGGTAGCCTCCGGCTTAACGCTTACCAGGCCATTGTCGCTCACCTCTACCCTTTCGTCACCTGCCGCTACCGACCAAGTTACCTCGTAATCCTCGTCGTCTTCAGTAATGGTATATCCCCCTTTCCAAACCGCTGCGATCAGCAGTAAAGGCTCGCCCGGGCGCACCGCGCTGTTGCCTCCGCTTATCACCACGCTGTCGGGGGCAATGTAGCCTGCCGCTGCCGTGGTGAACGACCACGAAAGCAGCTCGGCTACCACCAGGTTGGGGTAGGCGGCGTCGGCAACGGCGTTGGCGGGCACGGTTACCGTATATTTGGTTTCGTTGCTCAGCGCTGTGCTCGGCGTAATGAACAGCGTGTCGCCGTTCACGCTCAAGGTTGCGCTTATGTCCTTGTCTATGGTAATGCCTGCACTCGTCAGCAGCTGTATGGGGTGGCTATACGCTACGTACACCGGCGCTGCCACCGCAACAGCCGTAGCTTGAGCCGGCGGCGCGAGCGTTACCTGCGTGGGTACGGCAATCAGCGTAACGTCCAAAGAATCCGTAATTTCCGGATAGCCCGCTACGGCAACAGCAACTTGCGCTGCGCCCACGGCGCTACCGGTGGTGCTCAGCAGCCCACTTTCGGTGACTTGTACATCGCCGCTCACCACGCTCCACGTAAGGGCTGTGGAGAGGGCGTTGCTTGGCGTAACGTCTGCCGACAGCTGCCACGTGGCGCCCAAGCGCAGGGTGTCCGTACCCGAAGCGTTATGGGTGATTTCTACCTTGGTTGGAGCAGGCTTTACGGTGGTGAAGTTCCAGCTGTGGACGGCGTTTGCCTCGGTATGGGTATGTACCTCTCTCACAGTGCCTTCGGTAACGGATACCGTGTAGGCTACGTCGTTTATCAAGGGTGAGGCAGGGGTAATATACAGCGTATCGTTGCTTGCCGTAATAGTCGCAGGAACATCGTTAATGCTCACTCCGTCTGCATTGGCAATTTCTATGGCTTGGTCGTACACCACGTAGAGCGGCGCGTCTAAGAGTACATTTTCCGCATTATCGGCAGGCGAAACGGATGTTACCTCAGGAGCGGTGGCTACGGGAGCGGTAATTTCCAAATCCCAAATACGTCCACCGTTACCCGTGTTCGTGATGTATAGCGTTAGCGGCTCAAAGGTGTTGAAATTGTACGTCAACGTGTGGCAATCATTAGAATTGGATGGGGTTACGGAGGCAACAAAATCGTCATCGCCTAATCTAAACAAACGTAATGATCTACTGCTGCTGCCCGTGTAGGCTACTTTTGCCGTGAACGTACCGCATTTAGGCAAGTCAATAAACAAAGTATCTTTTTGGTTTGGGTCTTGAACAGATAAAACATACCCGCCTGCCGGAATGGATGTGCAACTTGCATCCTCTGGCCTGTAGTTGATGGTTCCGTACATCCAGCTCGGAGGCTGATAGTTTATGTCAAACGTTGGGTGATAAGGGAATTCAATATGATCATCCGTAGTAGTAAACGTCCATGTTACGCCTGCAAACTCATTGCCGGCCATGTCGGTAATAGCGCCCACCTCCAGCTGGACTGTGTATCCAGTCTCAGGTGCGATGGCATTCTTCAAGGTAAGTACGTTGCCGGTTACCGACGGATCTACAGCAGCCTCGTCACCCACCAGAATTTTGGTGGCATTGACTATCTTTACATCTTCGCTAAAGGTGATTTTAATGGGCTTAATGGGCGCATCTCCTTCTCCTTCCGGATTTTCCGGCTCCTTGCTGATGATGGTTGGCGGAATGCCGTCGGTAGCAAAACTCCATGATACCTGTACGTTACTATTGTTCGACAGGTCTTTTACCACATCTTCCGCCAAGGTAACGGTGTAGTTGGTAGCTTTTACCAAGCTTTCTGTAGTGGTAATTACCAGCTTGTTGTCATCCACAACAAGGGCAGAGTTCACCGTAATGCCATTGTTAATGGTAACATCTCCCGCACCGCGCACAACATCTTCATTGAAAATAACGTACACCTCGTTGATTAGCGGCACATCGGTAGCATTTTCAACAGGAAAGTAGGTAGCCACCACCGGAGGAGTCTCATCGGCAGGTGTTACGGTGAGGTCTAACGGAACTTTTACCGTTAACTCGCTACTGCTGATAACCAAGGTATCGCTATATGTGCCTTCGATGTCAACATTTACCTCTAATTCAACAGGCGCGTTCACAGAGCCCTCTGATTGAGTAAGGCTGCTTGTGCCACCGGCTATCGTAAACTTACCTCCTCCGTTTTCGTCGGGTGTTATGCTCAAGGATACATTCTCTATGAGGTGATCACCCGTAACGGTAACAGTGCGCTTGCTTGCGTCATCTATTGTAAGATCCACCGGAGTTGTTAAAGAAATGGCTTTGGGGGAGGCGTTGAGGGTGGGAGGCGGTGGGGGAATAAGTTCAATGGAAACTATGCCCATATTTCCAGAGAACTTAATTGATACAAATTCCTCTGCATTTATCGTATTTTCAAACAGAATTTCTTTAGGAATACAATCACTTCTGCTCCACATTGGATTATTAATCAGGGTGAGTGTAGTCGAAATGCTGTTAAGTGTATTACCTTTCTTTACTTCACTTACACTTCTGTTGTTGTCGCCGTTCGACACCACCTTTATGCCGGTAATTACAATGGCTGGAGAAAAAATAATAGTAGATCCAGATGTTTTAAGCCCTTTGTTTTCTTCACAACTGGAATTTCCATCATCCATCTGTCCACCCGAAGCCTGTTTATACATGGTGCCCCACCCTGCCAAATAATAGCCTCCACTGGTGGCGTTATAATAGTTCGCACTAGTAGCCTTATCTTTAAAAGTTATGATCGGGTTATCCGCCCAAACCCTACCCGTTGCTACCGCTGCGAAAGTCAGCAGCATGATAAAAAATTTATTAGTTTTCATAATTCATTAGTTTTAAAAATCATACAATATATTCAATAAAAAAATTGAGAAAAATTTTTGGCAAATGCGAATCAAGGGGAGACCTCACCCCCGGCCCCTCTCCGAAGGAGAGGGGAGCCGGTACACGAGGGTAGCTGTGGCGGCGCTGCTCCCCTCTCCTTCGGAGAGGGGCCGGGGGTGAGGTTCCTACCCTTAATTCGCATAGCATAGCCTCTTTACTTTATGAGCACCTTCACCGTGCCGACTTTACCCTGCGGCCCCGCAAGGCGCACGAAGTATACGCCGGCCTTTAGGAAGCTCACGTTCACAGGAGTTATTCCGGCGGCAATGGGGCGCGCGTACAGCGGGCTGCCGCTCACGCTAAGTATTTGCGCCGAGGTGTAGCCGCCGCTGTTTACTATGTAGAGCGTGCTCTTTGCGGGATTTGGGTAAATCGCTACCCCCGCCGCGCTCGTTTGCCCTACCGAGGTGGTTCCGTCTTCGGAAGTTCCGTCTTCGGAAGTTCCGTCTTCGGAAGTTCCGTCTTCGGAAGTTCCTTCTTCGGAAGTTCCTTCTTCGGAGGTTCCTTCTTCGGAGGTTCCTTCTTCGGAAGTCCCTTCTTCGGATTCATCCGGATCAGCGGCAAGGATAATTCTTACCCCGTGCAGGTTCAAATCACCTCCCGTTGAGGTGTTCACAATTTTGATGTAAACGTCCGATGCGCTTGCGGCCTTTTCGGTTAAATCCAGCTCGAACTTGCCTTTTTTTGCCGACAGCGTTTGCACCGAGCTTCCCCATGCCTCGCCGTCGCCGCTCACGTACACCTCGCCCTTAATGTCTCCCGTGCGCGTGATGTAGGCTTTAAATTCGCTGCAGCTCGGCAGGTGGAAAATAATGTAGCAGCCGTTTTTCTTTACGGAGATAGCGCCTATTGGATACGTTTCCGGCTGACCGGAGAACGTAACCTCCTTGGCGGGGTTAAAGCCGATGGTGTCGCCCAGGATGGTGCCGTCGGCGAGCATTTCGTTCACCCTTTCGGCGTTTTCCTCGTTAAACCAGAAGTATCCTTCCGGCGTATCGCCCACCAAAAAATCGTCGCCGGGTTGTTCGGGTTGTTCGGGCTGTTCGGGCTGTTCGGGCTGTTCGGGTTGTTCGGGCTGTTCGGGCTGTTCGGGCTGTTCGGGCTGTTCGGGCTGTTCGGGTTGCTCGCCGGGGTCATCATCCGACGGCAGGGCAAGGATAATTTTTACCCCGTGCAGGTTCAAATCTCCCGATGAGGTGTTCACAATTTTGATGTAAACGTCCGATGCGCTTGCGGCCTCTTCGGTTAAATCCAGCTCGAGCTTGCCTTTTTTTGCCGACAGCGTTTGCACCGAGCTACCCCACGCTTCGCCGTCGCCGCTCACGTACACCTCGCCCTTAATGTCTCCCGTGCGCGTGATGTAGGCTTTAAATTCGCTGCAGCTCGGCAGGTGGAAGATAATGTAGCAGCCGTTTTTCTTTACGGAGATAGCGCCTGTTGGATACGTTTCCGTTTGACCGGAGAACGTAACCGCCTTGGCGGGGTCAAAGCCGATGGTGTCGCCCAGGATGGTGCCGTCGGCGAGCATTTCGTTCACCTTATCGGCGTTTTCCTCGTTAAACCAGAAGTATCCGCCCGGCGTATCGCCCACCAAAAAGTTGTCGCCAACGGCGTTCACCGTTACGTCTACCTCCCTTTCGGTTACGTTGCCGTCGTTGTCGTAGGCTTTTACCCTAAAGGTGTAGGTATTTTCGCCGAGGTTGGCAAACGTTTTGGTGTAGGGCGGGGCGGTAAAGGTTTCTACCAGCGTAGCACCGTTGTAGAACTCCACCTTTTCGATGCTGCCGTCGCTGTCTGTGGCGGTGGCGGTAAGGGTAACGGAGGCCGGCTCGTCAAATTCGGCGTTGTTGGCCGGCGAGGTAATGGTTAGCGCGGGGTAGTTGGCCGGTACAGGCTCCTCTTCCTCCTCCTCGCCTTCGCCTTCCAGCGAGATGTAGAAGAGGTTGATGGCATCGCCCTTTGTAATTTCGTGCTTACCGGCTTCCAGCTGCACCGTCAATCGCCCCTGCGCGTCTGTGGTGTAGTTCGTGCCGTCTATTTTCACCTTTTTGCCGCTCTCCAAAAATACAAGCGTAAGCGTTGCCGGCGAGGAAATGGTGAAGGAAATCAGAGTTTTAGGTGGACTTTCCATCTTTAGGCAGCAGCTATATGTAACGCCGTCTACGGTAACCGACCCCTTCTCCTTTGAAGTACTTCCGGTAATGGTGAACATTGAGCCTTTGTCCTTCAGTTCGCACAAGTTGCCGGCAACAGTTACGCTTCCGCCGCCGTTGTTTCCGCCATCGCCGCTGCCGCCATTGTTTCCGCCATCGCCGCCGCCGCCATTGTTTCCGCCTTCATCGTTTCCGCCGGCGCCTTCTTCACCATTACCGCTGCCGCCGCCCTGTATTTCCTGCACTTTCGGCGTGTAATTTTTGACGGCGGTTTCCAGCGCGGGGATAATTTCGGAGTTGGCATCTTCGGCGGCAGAGAAGGTGAACTTCAGGTCGCCGCCCTCTACCCGTCCTGCGTACTGCATCACCTTTTCCTTTGCCTCCTCCGGCGAGTCGGGGGTGTAGGCGTACATAATGCTGGCGTCGGTATCAAAGTTGTTGTAGATGTTGCTGCCCTTCACCGTTTTGACTTCGGCGCCAATCTTTTCATCCCGGCTGGCTACCACTACCGCGTCGAAGTCAGTGGTGGGGTTGGCTGCGTTGTAGGGAATAAAGCGGGTAGCGCCCTCAATATGGTTGTTGTATGCCTTAATGATGCCGCCATCCTCGCTCGAGAAGGTTCCCTTGTTCCCGTTGGCCACATCCGAACCCTGCATGGAAATCAGCATGGGGTACTTGCACTTGCGGAAGTAGTTTGCCTCGGCAAAAATGGAGGGGCCGCCCTTTGCGGCGCCTATGCCGTACTTCGAGTTGCCGTCGTAGTAGTTGTTGTATACGTGCACGGTGTGGTCGCGCACGCGGGGGTGTCGGCTGTCGGAGTGGTCGTACCAGTTGTGGTGGTAGGTGAGGTATTCGGGGGTTTCGCCGCCGTTGCTCAGCAGGTTGCACTTCCCCGCGTCCCAAAAGTGGTTGTAGGAAAAGGTTGCGTAGCCCGATTTTTTGCTGTCCAACGAGCCGTCGCCCTTGTTCTTGTCACCGCCGCCGTTTTTGCCGTAGAAAAAGTCGTTGTTGTGCACCCAGATGTTTCGGTTGTCGGTGTCAAGCGACACGCCGTCGTCGGGGAACATCATAAATCCGATGTTTCGCACCTCGGCGTTCACGCAGTTGCGCAGCAAAATGCCCCACCCAAAGGCCGTAGCGTCGTTGCCCACGCCCTCTACGGTAATGTTGACCTCCGTATGGGATGATCTTCCTTTCACCTCGAGCAAGCTCAGCGAGTTAACCTGCCCCGCCATGTCGGTAGCGGTTACCTTGCCCACTATGCGGATGGCCAGCGGAGTCATATCGTAGCCTTTTTGCCGCGCCGCCACCACAGCGCCAATGCCGGTGCAGGCTGTTGTCCCTTTCTTGTCGTTCGTAATCACGTTTAGGGTTAGGGTTTTTGCCGTTTGCGCGGTGAGGTAGAGCACCTGCGCACCGGCGCGCAGCGTACCGTTGTCGTTGTACGCCCCCGATGAGGTTTTCAGGGGCGATTTGGAGGAGAAGGCAAATCCGCTGCGGTCGTGCGGCAGCACCGTCAGGGCGTCGGTAGTGAGGCTGCCCGTTCCCTCCGTGCCCGCAAACACCGGCGCCACTTTGAGGGTGTAGCTGCCGGCAGCCAGGCCGAGCACGTCGGCGCGGTAGTAGGCGCCGTAGCTGCGGATGAGCTGGGCGTCGATTTTTTTATCCGTAACGTCCTGGCCGCTGTAGTAAACGTTGTAGCCATCGGCGTCGGCAACGGCCTCCCACGTTACGTAGGCCGATTCTAACCACCCGCTGGCCGCTTTTAGCGTCGGAGCGGCGGCTGTGTTGGCCGAAAACCCTTGCTGAACGTGCGCCGCAAGGATTAAAAAAGAGAATAGTACTGTTTTTTTCATTGTTGTTTAATTTTTTTTAAGAGTGAAAACTTGAGAGCGATTTTTGAGAGAATATAGCGCCTGCAAACGAGGCCTTTACTTGAGTGGCGAGCAGAAAATTCCCGAACAAAACAGCACGGCATTGCTGCGCTATTTTGTTCGGGACATTTGTATATATGGAAAAAATTGTTATAGAGGCTAACTTGCTGAGTACTGTGTGTGTGTGTGTGTGTGTGTGTGTGTGTGTGTGTGTGTGTGTGTGTGTGTGTGTGTGTGTGTGTGTGTGTGTGTGTGTGTGTGTGCTTGGAAAATTTTGAATTCTGAATTTTGAATTTTGAATTGGGCTAACGCCGAATGAATTCTGAATTGGACTGATGCCGAAATGCCAATAAATTCAGAGCCGAGCAAAGCGAGGTTACGAACTCCTAAAAAATAAGCACCGCGCGAGCAATTCCGAGCAGAGCTAACGTCGGCTGGTTTGCGCACGGCAATAGGGCTTATGTAGGAATGTAAATACACTATCTATAAGTGGTTACAAATTTTGCTTTGAAAAAACAGCTTACGGCTCAACGCCCAAAACGTTGGGGTAACGCCGACAAAGATATATCTCTTTTGCTTCAAATCAATAAAAACAGCGCTATTTTTATATTAAATAATGCTTAAATTAGTTTAAATCCCCTCCCCCTCGCCCCTCACGGTCATTCCTGCTTTCGCGGGAATGACCGTGCGTGTGGTGGTGTGAAGGGTTATAAAAAAGAGCAAAGACCGCCTCGTGCCGTTCTTCGCTCTTTTCTCTCTCTATTAGGATTAGGAGACGTTTCTACTGCTTCACAATCCTTGCGGTTTTGCTGCCTGCTTTCAGCACGTAAACGCCGCTCGGGTAGCCCGATAAATTGAGGTTGTTGCCGGACGTGCGCTTGAGCAGGGTGCCCTGCAGGCTGTACAGCCGCACCTCTGCGCCATCGCTCTCTACGGTTACCATGCCGGAGGTGGGGTTGGGATATACTTTGACCACGCCCAGCGTATGGCTTTCTACGTCGGTGGAGGGCTGGTTGCTGCTCCACCTGGCGTAGAGCGTCATGTTTCCTGTTACGGCGGTGTTGACATCCCAGAGGGAGGTAAGCGCCGCGTCGCTGTACCAGCCGCCAAAGGTGTAGCCGGCGCGGGTGGGAGGGGTAACCTGCGCCACCTTGCCGCCTGACTCCACCTGCTGCGGGCTAACTGCGCTGCCGCCGTCGGCGTTAAAGGTTACGGTGTAGATGGTCGCATTTTCGTCAGCCCACTTGGCGTAGAGGGTAAGGCTGGCGGTTACCACATCGCTTGCAAAATTCCATACGCCTGCAAGCGCTGCATCCTTGTACCATCCGATAAAGACGTAGCCGCTGCGGGCGGGCTTGGCAGGCTCAACGATTGTGCTGCCCGGCGTTACCTGCTGCTGGCCAATGCCGCTGCCGCCGGTGGCGTTAAAGGTTACCGTACAGGTAACAGGCGTCCATCTTGCGTAGAGCGTAATGTCGGCAGCTACATCGTATGCAAAGCTCCATGCGCTGGTAAGCGTTGAATTTTGGTACCATCCGGCAAAGGTGTAGCCGCTGCGGGTGGGGTCGGCGGGCTTAACGACGGTGTCGCCCTGCGCCACCGTCTGCGGGGTAATTCTGCTGCCGCCGTTGACCTCGAAGGTTACGGTGTAGGTAACTTCTGCCCACTTGGCGTAAAGCGTAGTATTGGCGGTTACTGTACCGGTTTCAAAGTTCCATGCGCTGCCGGTAAGCTCAGCGTTGCTGTACCATCCGGCAAAGGTGTAGCCGCTGCGGGTGGGGTTGGCAGGCTTGGTAACGCGGTCGCCCGAGGCAACGGTTAGCGGGTCAACGCTGCTGCCGCCGCCGTTAATGTTGAAGGTTACCGTGTAAATGGCGACGTTTCCGAGAGGCTTGAAGTTGGCCGTTATCACCGTATCCTGCGTAAGGGTAAAGCTGATCGAGGTGCTTGCGCCCAAGGTTGCGCTGCCGCTTGTCCAGCTGCCAAATTCGTATCCCTGTGCAGAGGCCGCAGTGAGGGTTACGGTAGCGCTGTCAGGCAGCCAGCCGTTGTCGGCGCCCGTTACGCTGCCCCACGCGCTGTTGTTTACCGTTGTCCTTAGCGTTGCCCCGCCGATGATGCTGTAGAAATTTCTCCATACCTGCGCATTTTGATAGTCGGCGAGCGAGGCAGCAGGCACTCTCAGCGCAACGCTGTTTACGTTGGCGTTATAAAATACGTCGTCGTAGATGCTCTGCGGCACGGGGTTAAGGTTGGTAATGGAGGTCAGGCCGCTGCAGCTGTAAAATGCCAGGTTGCTGATGGAAGCTAAACCGGCCGGCAAGGTCAGGCTGCTCAAGCCGCTGCAGCCGTAGAATGTATAGTAGCTGATAAAGGTCAGGCCGTCCGGAATAGTCAGGCTGCCGCTCAACCCGCTGCAATTGTAAAACGCTTCACCGCCAATGTTGGTTAACCCGATCGGCAAGGTCAGGTTGCCGCTCAACCCGCTGCAATTGGAAAATGCACTGTTGCCAATGGAGGTTAATCCTGTCGGCAAGGTCAGGTTACCGCTCAACCCGCTGCAATTGGCAAATGCAGCGCTGCCAATGGAGGTTAAGCCTGCCGGCAGCTTTACTGCAGCGAGAGATGCTTTAGCCGTACCGTTCGAAGAATTGTAAAACGAATACGGCGGCATTTCGTTGGCAGGATAGGAATACGACTCGAATATAGTCCCATCTTCTCCCGAGTAGGCCGTCACGACGGCTCCGCTCAAGTCCAGCTCGGTGAGTACCGGCATGTTGTCGCGCATAAACTTCACATCGCGGGCGTCAATTACGCCCGTAAGCGTAAGATGGCTCACCGTTTCGATACCGCTTATATTCTTTAGCGTACCTGCGGCAGTAAGGTTGTGGGTGCTTACCTTGCCGAAGTTAGCGGTGATAACCGTATCCTTCGTGAGGGTAAAGGAGAGGAGAGAAGCGGTTCCCAAGCTTGCCCCGCCGCTTGTCCAGCCAAAAAAAGAATAGCCCGAGGCGGGGGTGGCAGTTAGCACAACGGAAGTATTGTCAGGATGCAGCCCGCTAACCGTCCCCGAAACGCTGCCCAGGGCGGCGTTGTTGGCTTTTACGCTCAGCAGCACTCCTCCGTTGGAGACGCTGCCAAAATCTTTCCATACGTTAGCGTTGCCGTAGAGGGTAGCAGCGGAAGTAGGAACAGTCAGGGTGATATTTCCTATGGTTACACCTTGAAATACGTAGCCAATGCTCTGCGGGGTAAGGTTCAGGTTGGTAACAGAGGTAAAGCCGGTGCAGCTGTAAAATGCTTGGTCGCCAATGGAGGTTACCCCAGCCGGCAAGGTCAGGCTACCGCTCAAGCCGCTGCAATTGTAAAATGCAGCGCTGCCAATGTTGGTTAATCCTGCCGGCAGAGTCAGGCTGCCGCTCAACCCGCTGCAGCTGTAAAATGCAGAGTTGCCAATGGAGGTTACCCCAGCCGGCAAGGTCAGGCTGCCGCTCAAACCGCTGCAGCTGTAAAATGCAGCGCTGCCAATGGAGGTTAATCTTGCCGGCAAGGTCAGGCTGCCGCTCAACCCGCTGCAACTGTAAAATGCAGAATTGCCAATGGAAGTTAAGCCTGCCGGCAAGGTCAGCGTGCCGGTCAATTTGCTGCAATTGTAAAATGCAGCGCTGCCAATAGAGGTTAATTCTGTTGGTAAAGCCAGGTTGCCGGTCAAGTTGCGGCAATTGTAAAACGCAGATCTGCCAATGGAGGTTAAGCCTGCCGGCAGCTTTACCTCGGTAAGGGATGTTTTTGCTGTCCCGTTAGATCCGTTGTAAAACGAATACTGCGGCATTTCGTTGGCAGGATAGGAATACGACCCGAATGTAGTTCCATCCTCTCCCGAGTAGGCCGTCACGGTGGCTCCGCTCAAGTCCAGCTCGGTGAGTACCGGCATGTTGTCGCGCATAAACTTCACGTCGCGGGCGTCAATGACGCCCGTAAGCGTAAGGTGGCTCACCGTTTCGATGCCGCTTATATTCTTTAGCGTACCTGCGGCGGCAAGGTTGTAGGTGCTTACCTTGCCGAAGTTGGCAGTGATAGCCGTATCCTTCTGGAGGACAAAGGAGAGGAGAGAAGCGGTTCCCAAGCTTGCCCCGCCGCTTGTCCAGCCAAAAAAAGAGTAGCCCGAGGCGGGGTTGGCAGCTAACTCAACGGAAGCATTGGCAGAATACAGCCCGCTGAGCGTTCCCGTAACGCTGCCCAGAGCGGCATTGTTGATCTTTACGCTCAGCAGCACCCCTCCGCCGGTGATGTCATTGTTATTAAAATCACTCCACCCGTTAGCATTTTTGTAGAGGCTAAGCGACGAGGTGGGAACGGTCAGGGTAATACTTCCTGTGTTGGAAAATGTGCTGTAGTTTATGTTCTGTGGAGTAAGGCTCAGGTTGGTAACCGAGGTAAAACCATTACAGTTGTAAAAGGCATTGTAGCCAATAGAGGTTAAGCCGGCCGGCAGAGTCAGGTTGCCGCTCAAACCGCTGCAATTGTTAAACGTACCGCTTTCGATAGAGGTTAATCCTGTTGGCAAGGTAAGGCTGCCGCTTAATCCGCTGCAATTGGCAAATGCATAGTAGCCAATGGAAGTTAAGCCTGCCGGTAGAGTCAGCGTGCCGCTCAAGTTGGAACAATTGGAAAAGGCATTATCGCCAATGGAGGTTAAGCCTGCCGGCAAGGTCAGCGTGCCGGTCAAGTTGGAACAATCGGAAAATGCATTGCCGCCAATGGAGGTTAAGCCAGCCGGCAGCTTTAGCGCGATGAGAGATGTTTTACCTGCATTGTTAGAGTTATTATAAAACGAATGCTGCGGCATTTCGTTGGCAGGGTAAGATGAATTATCCCATGGCGACGTCCCCTCTTCTCCCGAGTAGGCTACCACAGCGGATCCGCTCAAATCCAGCTCCATGAGGAAGGGCATGCTGTCGCGCATAAACTTCACGTCGCGGGCGTCAACGGCGCCCGTAAGCGTAAGGTGGGTTACCGTTTTGATGCCGCTTACATCCTTTAGCGTACCTGCTACAGCAAGGTCGTGACTACCTGCCTTGCCAAAGTTGGCGGTAATTACGGTATCCCGCGCAAGGGCAAAGGAGAGGGAAGAAGCGGCTCCCAAGCTTGCTCCGCCGCTCGTCCAGCTCAAAAGAGAGTAGCCCGAAGCGGGAGTGGCGGTTATGCTCACAGGCGTATTGGCAGGATGCAGCCCGCTGAGCGTCCCCGTAATGCTGCCCAAAGCGGCGGCGTTGGCTTTTACGCTCAGCAGCACTCCTCCGCCGGTGATGTTACCGTAATTAAAATAGTAACTCCACATGTTTTGGTAGAGGTTAAGCGATGAGGTGGGAACGGTCAGGGTAATACTTCCTGTGTTGGAAAATGTGCCGTAGTCTATGCTCTGCGGAATAAGATTCAGGTTGGTAACAGAGGTCAAACCGCTGCAATTGTAAAACGCATTGTAGCCAATAGAGGTTAAGCCGGTCGGCAAAGTCAGGTTGCCGCTCAAGCCGCTGCAATTGGAAAACGCTTCACTGCCAATGCTGGTTAACCCTGTCGGCAAAGTCAGGTTGCCGTTCAAGCCGCTGCAATCTCTAAATGCATCGCTGCCAATGGAGGTTAAGCCTGTCGGCAGCTTCACCGAAGTGAGGGATATTTTTGCTGTGCCATTCGAGGTATTGTAAAACGAATACACCGGCATTGTATTGGCAGGGTAAGAATAATAAGAAGACGGATACGTCCCGCCCTCTCCCGAGTAGGCCGCCACGTTAGCTCCGCTCAAGTCCAGCTCTGTAAGGAAGGGCATGTTGTCGCGTATAAACTTCACGTCGCGGGCGTCAACAGTGCCCGTAAGGGTTAGCTTCTGCACACCTGCTATGTTGGCTACACCCTGGAGCGTTCCGGCAGCGGTAAGGCTTACAGCCATAAAATCTATCGGAGTTATGCCGGAGATAGTAATGTTATCAATGGCCACGGGAGGTTGGTTCCCAAGAATCTGGTCATTGTACCAGCTGAACACCAACCGCTTGGCGCTCCCCGAGGCAGGAAGCACGGCGCCTGCCCGCTGCCAGCTGCCGGAGCTGCTGCAGGTAACCAAAGAGTTGTCAAGCTGTGTCCCTGCCGTTGGCGTAACGGTGGTTTCTACCAAAAACACCTGCAAATAATCGTAACTATTTTCGCCGTTTCCTTGCCAATCAAAGTTAAGAATGACGGGTGAAGCAGACAAGGTGACATCCCGGTAGAGATGCACTACACTTGAGTTGTCGATAGCGTAGCTGTAGCTTCCCCCATCGTTGGAGATGTAGGCAGCTTTGCTGCCCGTTGCAGTAGGGCCGTTGCCGGCGGCAGCACCCACGTACCACTTGTTGGTTTGGCTGCCGTTGGCAAAAGTCCAGCCCGTGAGCGTTGTACCCGAACCTCCTTCAAAGGTTTCGGAAAGAATAGGTGCTTGCGCCTTAGCGCCCACGCTCGCCAGCAGCGCTGCGGCAAGCCCAATGATCATGTATTTTGTTTTCATAACAGTAAAAAAATTTAAGGTGTGATGTTAAGGTGTGAATTTTTGTTTGTGCAGCGAGAGGATACAAAAAAAAGCCGCAACCCCTGCAAAAATAGGCTGCAAGGATGCGGGATTTTCCAAAAAAAAGAGTAAATTACGCGCACGTGCGCGCACGCGATTACGTAACGTGCTGAGCAGTGTGTGTGTGTGTGTGTGTGTGTGTGTGTGTGTGTGTGTGTGTGTGTGTGTGTGTGTGTGTGTGTGTGTGTGTGTGTGTGTGTGTGTGTGTGTGTGTGTG
>JAISAC010000200.1 GCA_031266935.1 Prevotellaceae bacterium | reverse complement strand
ACACACACACACACACACACACACACACACACACACACACACACACACACACACACACACACACACACACACACACACACACACCATTATTCGCGCGCGTATGTAATATACGCCAACTTTTTTTCACCTGCAATAATTCCTACGTTTTCTTTTTATGCTGCCTCCGGCTTCTTTTGGGCTTGCCGAGGGGTAGCATTTTTATTTCATATCTCACCTTACAACCTGTTTCCCAATTCATTCACTTAAAAAAATTATGCAATTATGAGAAAAACGATGAGTTTTTTGCTTGCTGCCTGCATGTTGGGCGTAAGCGTACAGGCATGGGCTGCTGCCCCGGAGCTTGTAAAAAAAGAGCGCCTTGCAGCGCAGCTGCTGAGCGGCGCTGCGAGCATTACCGGCAAGGAAAGTATTCCCCTTACCCCGTTTGATCCCAAAGGCGACTACAGCCTTGAGGTGAAAGCAACGGTAACCTCCACCGCAAATTGCGGGCTGAGCATAGAAGCCAAAGCCGCCGGAGGAAAAGGATTTCGCGTCCTGCTGGACGCTGCCGACCTGAAGTGGGCCGCTCCGCTGGCCTCTCCGGAACAGCTGACCGCTGCCACAGGCGAAGTTACCCTGCGCTTTGTGGTGCAGGGAGCGGAGGTACACATTTATAAAGGAGCGGACTACGTTACCTCCAAAGCGATAGTTGACGTTGAGCCGCTGGATGAGAACGGAGCAGCGTTTGTTTTTACGTCGGTACCTGTAGGATGCTGGGACGGTTGCGACGTCACGGGCACAGGCTCTACTCAAAAGAGCTTCGGATGGGACAACTCAAACACCTCTTACAGTGGTTGGGCTGACGTAAATGGCGGCGGCGGGATGCGTATAATGACGGATGTGAATACGCTGAACTATAACGGTGTTGCCTACGATAATGTGGATGGTCACGACGACCGCTACATGTACATTCGCTGGGATGCCAGCGACATTCAAGGTACGGTGTGGAGCTTCCCCATTAGCGAAAAGCTGGAGCCTGACGCTACTTACGAATTTGCGCTGCTGTGCGCCTTCAATAGCAACACCAAGCAAAACATGATTATTGGGGTTGGCGGCTCACGTAGCGCAACCGACGCAACCAAAACCGGGCAGATAGCTGATGCGCTTGCTACAAAAGAAATCACCTTAGGGAACTCGAAAGCGTTGCAGCGTGAGAGCGTAACCTTTACGACCGACACCGCCGGACAGTACTATATCCTGATAACCTCTCCAACGGGAAATGCCAACGGGCCGCTTCACATTATCACTGCGCTGACCCTGACAAAAATTCCTGCCGGCTACGACGTAGAAACAGGAAACAACCCCGGCCTCACCCTTGCCAAGTACTGCGACGGCGCAGCCGATATTAGCGTTAGCGCTGTGGACTACGACGATTGGGCTTACGCGCCGGGCGCGGAGGTGATACAGGAGACGTTGACCCCAAAGGCTACGCTCGATAACCTCCTGACCGAGTATGACCTTGCGCTTGCCGGAGGCCCCGGCAGCAAGGCCGTGCAAACCTTTGCCCCCAGCCTTGCCGGCGAGTACACCGTGGAGGTGGCCGCCACCGTAGCCCCCGTTACCACAGGGCGCGGTATGGATATTGAAGTGCGCGGCAACCCTGTTGGCGCCGGATTCAGGACGGCGCTGGGCAGCGGCAACCTCGCCGCAGCGTCGCCCTACAGCCTGCCCCTCGAAAATATTGCCGCCGCCGCCGCCGGCAGCGAGCAGGTGGTGCGCTACGCCGTGAAGGGAGACAACGTGCATGTGTTCCTCAACAGCAACTTTGTGCGCACTTTTGCCACCCGCGAGCTGGGAGAAATGAACGCCGACGGAACGGCAGAGACCTCTGTGCCGCCAAGCGTCACCTATCCTGTTGCGGACAACCTGATTACAAACCCCGAATTTGCAGAAACAAATAACGGCGGAGCGCCTGCGGGATGGACAACCGACGGTACAATGGGTGGCGGTTCAAATGCGCGCGTACAAACGCAAACTTACCCGGGTGGACAGCTGGATCACTACGGTGTAGCAGATAAAAAGGCATTCGTTATCAGGTATGATGGCGATGGGTATGATCACTATTTTTCTTACGGCGTAACGCTGGAGGCCAACACGTGGTATGAGTATTCCTTTGACGCGGTAGGATGGGGAGCCAATAGTGGCAGAACATTCAACGTGGTGGTGGCCACTGCGGCAGATGGAGCAAGCGGCGTGATTGCCACAAGATCCGTTACAGCGCCAACTACGGCAGCAGCGGTGCGGAGAGAAGCCGTGCGCTTCCAGACGACAGCTGCGGACACGTACTACCTGATTTTTGCGGAAAAAGACAACAACAATGCAGGCGCCATTGGCATTACCGACCTTTGCCTGACCAAGAACTACAGCATTGCCGGCGTACTTGTGGGTAAAAACTACACCGCCGACACGGCAAGCCTCCGCGTACGCTACGTGGCTGTTGACGCAACAGGAGCATACGCCCCCGTTGCAGGAACGGTTGTAAAAACCAATCAGATTATTGCCTTTGACAGCATACCGGTGCAGTACCAGTCGGCGCAAACGTACCGGCTGACGGAGGCAACGGCATCTTCGGGGTTGCCTGTAACCTACGCCGGCAGCGACGACGCTGTGGCAACGGTAACCCCCGAAGGGCTTGTAACCTTTGTTGGCGCAGGTACGCTCACCATTACCGCCAGCCAGGCCGGCAGCGACCGCTACAGCGCGGCGCAGGACAGCGCCAGAACGCTTACCGTATCGAGCAACGTCCCCCAGACCATCACCTTCGACTCTATCGCCGTGCAGGATTTTACAGCCGGTACTCTCCAGCTGTCGGCAACGGCTACTTCGGGGCTGCCCGTTACGTTTAGCAGCGACAACGACGCCGTGGCAACGGTAAGCGTCGACGGGCTTGTAACCTTTGCCTCCGCCGATACGGTGAACATTACGGCAGCTCAGGCAGGCGGTACTGTCAACGACGAAAATGGCACTGTTGACTACGACGTTGCCCCGCCGGTAACGCGGCAGCTGATTATCGTCAGCCCGTTAACCGCTATTGCCTTTGATGAGAGCAACGTTGACCTTCGGCAGGGCACCTCCCTGCAGCTGACCCCAACCCTCACGCCGGCCAACCCCACCGTGGCGCAGCTTGAGTGGACTTCGAGCGACCCCGACGTGGTAAGCGTTAGCAGCGAAGGCTTGCTCACCGCCCGCATTGCCGGTGAGGCTGTTATTACGGTATCCGCAACCGATAGCGGGATTGTAGCCAACCACTCGGCGGCTACGGCAACCCTCAACGTAAGGGTTACGCCCTCGCTGGTGAAGAAGGAGCTGCTCTCTACCGTTCTGCTTGGCACGGAAGCGAGCATTACCGAAAAAACGGAAATCCCCGTTACCCCGTTTAACCCCAAGGGCGACTACAGCGTGGAGGTAAAGGCAACGGTAACCTCCTCTGCGAACTGCGGGCTGAACATTGAAGCGCGCACCGCCACGGGTAAGGGCTTCCGCGTATCGCTAAGCGAGAGCGAGCTCAAGTGGGCAGCTCCGCTGGCCTCGCCGGAAAAGCTGGCCGACGCCACCGCTGCCGAAGACGTTGCCTTGCGCTTTGTGGTGCAGGGCGAGCAGGTGCACATCTACAAGGGCGAAGACTACATTGCCACAAAAGATGCTGCCGATATCGGCGATGTTGAAAACGGCGAAGAGGTATTTCCGGAGCCGGAGCCTACGCCGGTGAACGTGGGCTGCTGGGACGGCTGCGATGGCCCCGGTACCCAAAAGGACTACGGATGGGATAACTCCAACGCTTCGTACAGCGGCTGGAACGCTGTTGACGCAGGCGGTGGAATGCGTATTATGACGGATGTGCAGACTCTGAAGTATAACGACGTTGCCTACGACCAGGTAGAAGGCCACGACGACCGCTACATGTACATTCGCTGGGATGCCGGCGACCTTATCGGTACAGTATGGAGCTTCCCCATTGCCGAACAGCTGGAGGCAGGCACCACCTACAAGCTGTCGCTGCTGTGCGCCTACAACAGCAACTCCTTTGCAAACATGTTTATTGGAGTAGGCGGTTCGCGAAGCGTAACCGATGATACCAGAACAGGCCAGATAGCCGACGCGCGCGCTACAAAAGAGGTTGCACTAACCAACACATCGAAAGCGCTGCAGCTCGACAGCCTGACGTTTACAACCGACACCGCAGGGCAGTACTACATTCTGATAACGGCGCCGCAGGGAGGCAACAACGGCCCGCTGTGCATTATCACCGCGCCTGCCGTCCAAAAGATGTTCTCCATTTCGCCCAAGCTTACGCTGGCAAAGCATTGCGACGGCGCCGCCAGCATCAGCGTTAAGGAGGTATCCTACGAGGACAGGGCGTGGGCTCCCGGCAAAGAGCAGCTCACGGAAGCGCTCCCGGCAAAGGCATACCTGAGCGATACGCTCGTGGGTACTCCTGCGCAGCGCGACCTGATTTTGGTTGGCGACGACGGAAGCAAGGCAACCCAAAAGCTGTGGTTCCCCGCTTCGGGCGACTACACCGTGGAGGTTGCCGCAACCATTGCCGAAACCTCCGAAGGGCGCGGCATGGACGTTGAGATGCACGACGCCGCAGGCTACGGCTTCCGTACAAGCCTGAACACCGACGAGCTGGCGTATGCCGCTCCGTTCAGCGCTAAGGACTGGATGGCCGACGCCGCAACGGGCGAGCAGCTGCTGCGCTACGCCGTGAAGGGCGATAACGTGCACGTATTCTTCAACAACAACTTTGTGAGGACGTTCTCCCGTCAAGCGTTAGGGAGCATGAACCCGGACGGAACGGCGGAGACGGCTTTGGGTACTTCCAACCCGCTAAACCTGATTGCCAACCCCGACTTTGCCGAAACAGAGGTTGACGCATGGCCCGAAGGCTGGATAAGCGACGTCCCATTGGACATCTCGCCTCTTCCGCGCGTACAGGTAGGCTCCGCCGAGTTGGGAGCATATCCGGAAGGAACAAAAGCTCTTATGCTCCGCTTCGACCGCGACCAGCTGGTGCCGAAGTCATACTCCTGTCCGGTAGCCCTGAAGCCCGAAACCGCCTACGAGTATTCGTTTGATTTGCTTGCGTGGGGATCGGCGAGGGTAAACCAAAGTTACTTCCTCGTGGTATCGGACAAGAGAGACGGAACGGTAAGCTACACGGAATCCATCGACGAGGTAGAGGGAACAACAACCATAACCTACTCCGTTTCGGAAGTTGGCAACAACGGGGTGATAGCCCTCGATACCATAACCACCACCGCCGCGTCGGGGTCAAGAGGGGCAAGGCAAACGCTGCGCTTCACCACTCCCGCATCGGCAAATGCCGTGGATACGTTCTACCTGAGCTTCGCAAAAATGGAGCACTCCGGCGACAAAATTTTTGCCATTACCTACCAGAACTTGGCAGAGGTGGGGCAATCCCCCGTTGGCGTGCTCGTGGGTAAGAATTACGCCGCAGGTGCTGCCGACGTGCAGGTGCGCTACATCACCGTTGATGCGAGCGGGGCGTTTGCTCCGGTTGAGGGCACAGCGCCTGTTGTAACAGGTCAGGACATTCTCTTTGACTCGATACCGGCGCAGTATTTTGTAAACGAAACCTACCGGCTGACGGAGGCAATAGCAACCTCAAGGTTGCAGCTGGAGTACGCCGGAAGCGACAACAGCGTTGCAACGGTAACTCCGGAGGGCCTGGTAACGTTTGTAGCCGTTGGCGAGCTGACCATCACCGCAAGCGTAACCGGCGCCAGCCCGCTGTACAGCAGCGTTGCTCCGGTAGCGCGCCGGCTGGTCATCTCCTCCATGCTGCCGCAGACCATCGCCTTTGAGGAGATACCCGAACAGTTCCTCTCCACCGGTACGCTGCAGCTGGCGGCAACGGCAACGTCCGGCCTGCCGGTTGTCTTTGCCGGCGACAACGACGCTGTGGCAACGGTTACCTCCACCGGCCTTGTTACCTTTGCCGGCCTTGGCACGGTGAACATCACCGCCACGCAGGACGGAGGAGAAGCCGGAGGGGATGTTTACGCCGCCGCTGCGCCCGTAGCGCGCGCGCTGGTCATCAAGCCGGTGCCCGTAACGGAGGTGGCGCTCAGCGTAGCCTCAAGGGACATGCTTGTTTGCGACACGCTGCTGCTGGTAGCCACCGTAAACCCCGACGACGCTACCAACAAGAGCATTGCGTGGGCGTCAAACAGCAGCTCCGTAGCTTCGGTAAGGGCGGTCAGCGATACCTCGGCAATGGTTATTGCCCTGGCGGTTGGCACTGCCAACATCACCGTTACCACCGCTGACGGCGGCAAGACGGCAATTTGCCAGCTGCTGGTGCGCTCCGGTAGCCAGGAACCTCCTACCGGTATCGACGATTTGGGCAGCAACAGCGTTAGCGCCTACATCGCCGGCGGAGAGCTCTTTGTAATCAGCCCTGAGGCCGAGCGGGTGGAGGTTTACTCCATGACCAGCGTCAAGCTGTTGAGCAGAAGCAAGCAAGCCGGATTAGACAGAATTAGCATTGCCCACCTGCCGCTTCAGGTGCTTATCGTAAAAGGCAGCTCCGGCTGGGTAAAAAAGGTGCTGAGTAAATGACGTGAAGAAAGCTGAGCATTGCCACTAAATGCTGAGAGATCCGAAAAAAGGTTGAGCGCCGCACTTACGTCGGCGCTCAACCCGATTTCAAGGTTAAAAAGCATACCTCAAATGCCGGAAAAAACCGGGCGTTGAACCCGCAAGGTTGAATATGAATAGCCCCAATCGCTTCGCTTCATTGGGGGTTAATCATATTCAACCCTGCAGGTTGAGCGCCTAACTTTATCCGTTATTTAATGAATGACATAACACTATGCATACGCAAATTATTGATTATCATAAATAAAACCGCAGCGCAGCTGCGCTGCGGCGGCTTTCAAATGTTCAATTAATTAATTAAAAAAATGCTTATGAAAACAAAATGCTCACTAAAAGCTGTGGCCGTATGCTGCGTAATGCTGCTTATGGGCTGCAACGACAAGAGCGGCGAGGATGAGGGTACAGGCGCGCAGGCGGCCTACGACCCCAACAGCCCCGTAACGCTCTCTGACTTTATGCCCGATTCGGGGCGTATCCGGGAGAAGGTCATCATCAAAGGCTCCAACTTTGGGAATGACAAGTCGAAGATTGCCGTTTACTTTAACGATGGCCTGGTTGACCGAAAGGCTACCGTTATAGGGATAGACAACAGCACCATCTACTGCCTTGCGCCGCGTCAGGAGCCGGGGCGAAACAGAATCAAGGTGGTAACGTCTTACGGGAGCGCCGATAATGTGGTGGAGTTCCCCGACGGCCGCGCCTTTGCCTACTCGCAGGCCGAGAACGTAACGACCATATCGGGCAGCACCACCAGCAGCGGTACCGACGACGGGACGCTCGCCGAGGCCAAGTTCAGCTACATGTTTGGGGTTGGCGCTATCGGCAGCGAGGCGATGCTCGTATTTCAGCGCGACAACGCGTCGGTGCGCTACGTTTCGGTGCCCGAGGACAGGGTTATCACCGTCCACAAGGGTTTTCAGGGCGGCAAGCCGGCCGTAACCAAGGACAAGAACACGGTGTACGCTACGCAGTGGCTTACGCCGCACGCCATCTACAGCTACTCCCGGAGCTCGGGCTGGAGCCCGCAGCGAATAGGGCAAATAGCGGGCTTTAGCGGCAGGATAAGGTCGGTGTGCTTCTGCGGCGACAACGAAGATTACCTCTACTTTCTTGACGCCAGCGGAAAGCTTGGACGCTATGCGCTTAATGCAAAAATGGGGGAAGACCCTGTGGAGGTAATTCAAAACCCGCTGAAGGATACGGAAAGCAACCTGACCATGGCGCTGCACGACCAAGGCTACTACATGATATACAACAGCTT
This sequence comes from Prevotellaceae bacterium, assembly GCA_031266935.1. Lineage (GTDB taxonomy): Bacteria > Bacteroidota > Bacteroidia > Bacteroidales > UBA932 > JAITMY01. The sequence goes on along the minus strand of JAISAC010000200.1, from coordinate 17,404 downwards.
TGACGGATACTTTTACATCTCTACGCAGGGCAACAGCGGCGGTATTTACAGGATGAAGCTGGAGTTTGACGAGAACGGCAAGCCGGCGGTGGCGGAGATGATAACCTACGCGGGCTTCAAGTCGGGCGGCGTGGTGGACGGCTACTTAGACGACTGCCAGTTTGTGCAGCCCAACGGCCTGACCGTAGATGACCTCGGCAACATCTTCATCGTGGAGGGATTCGCGGTGAGCGTGCTGCGCAAAATTTCGGTGGTTGACGGCTACGTTTCGACCGTTGCCGGAAAGGTTACCAGCGGCAACGGCGACCAAAAAGACGGCCTGCCCGACGTGGCGAGGTTTTGCAGCCCCTACGATATTGCCAACGACGGCGAGGGCAACTACTGGATTGTAGAAGCCTGGGGGGCTGCCGTACGAAAATACGCCGTTGAGTAGCTAACGGCAGAACATTGCAGCTATAATCATTAATCTTAATTTGCTAAATTATGAAAAACAAGTATTTGCTACTGCTATCATTCCTTTTTCTGTCCGCTGGCCTGATGGCGCAAAGCACCATTAAAGTAGCCGGCACGGTGCTGGACGAATCGGGTAAGCCGCTTGTAGGGGTTTCCATTAGCGTTGAAGGCTCCGCTATGGGCACGATGACCGACATTGACGGAAAATTCAGGCTGGAAAATATTCCGGCGCGCGCTGTTCTGGTGTACTCCTTTTTGGGCTACGAAACGCAGAAGATGCAGTACAACGCTTCGCGCGAGCGCGAGCGGGTGGGCCTTAAAGAGTCCATCAACGAGATGGAGGAGGTTGTGGTAACGGGTCGCGGGTCGCAGCGGAAGGTTTCGGTTGTTGGCGCCATCACCAGCATAGCTGCGGAGGATTTGCGCGTTCCGGCCACGTCGGTGAGCAACATGCTCGGCGGCAGGGTGCCCGGCATCATCTCCGTAACCCGCAGCGGGGAGCCTGGCAACAACTTTTCGGAGTTTTGGATACGCGGCATCAGCACGTTTGGCGCGAGCCAAAGCGCGCTGGTGCTCATAGACGGCATTGAGGGCAGCATCAACGACCTCGACCCCGACGACATCGAGAGCTTCTCCATCCTGAAAGATGCGTCGGCAACGGCGGTGTACGGCGTTCGCGGTGCCAACGGGGTGGTGGTGGTAACCACCAAGCGCGGCAAGGCCGGCAAGCTCAGGGTGAACTTCAAAACCAACGCCACCTACTCGTACTCTCCCCGTATGCCGGAGTACGCCCACTCCTACGACTACGCAAGGCTTGCCAACGAGGCGCAGGTGGTGCGGGGCAACAGCCCTATCTACACAGACGCCGAGCTGGAGCTCTTCAAAACGGGGCTTGACCCCGACCTCTACCCCGACGTGAGCTGGCGCGACGTGATACTCAAGGACTACGTTTGGAACAACCAGTCGCACCTCAGCGTTTCGGGCGGCGGCGAAAATTCGCGGTTTTACCTCAGCCTGGGCATAAATAACAACGAGGGCATTTTTAAGCAGGACGAATCGGTCAAGAAGTACAGCTCCAACGTTAGCTACAACAAGTATAACTTTCGCGGCAACATCGACGCCAACCTGACCAGCACCACCGAGCTTTCGCTCAACCTCGAGACGGTGTTCGTAACCCAAAATGCGCCGGGCTTTGGCGGTATGGACCCCACGAACAGCAACCGCAACCGGGCGCTGTGGAACGCGCAGTCGAACATGCCGCCTACGCTGGTGCCCGTGCGCTACTCCAACGGCCAGCTGCCCTCGTACGGCACCAACGCCGACGAGATGTCGCCCTACGTGCAGCTCAACTACACCGGCTCGTTTGCCACAGAGCGCTACTCTACCAAATCAAACCTGGGGATAACGCAGGATTTGGGCATGATTACGGAGGGCCTAAAGCTGGCGGCGCTGTTCTCGCTATCCACCAACGGGTACCACACCATTGCCCGAATAATGAACCCCGACCTGTACTACGCCGATACCAAAACCGGCCGCAACCTCGACGGCAGCCTCCGGACAACGCGCAAGGTAACAAGGCAGGATTTGACTACTTCGCAGGCATCTATCTCCGACAGGGAAATCTACTTTGAAACAACGGCCAGCTACAACCGGGTGTTCGACAGCGACCACCGCGTAACGGGCCTGGTGCACTTTTACCTGCAAGGGAGCAAAAACAGCAACTGGGGCAACGGCGTATTCTCCGTCATCCCGCGCCGCTACGAAGCGCTGTCGGGCAGGGCAACGTACTCCTACAAGGATACCTACCTCGTGGAGGGCAACGTGGGGTACACCGGCTCGGAAAACTTTAACGAGGAGCGCCGCTGGGGGCTTTTCCCGTCCATTGCGCTGGGCTGGACGCCGTCGCAGTACCAGCTCGTCAAGGACAACCTCCCCTTTTTGAACTTCTTCAAGGTAAGAGCGTCCTACGGGCAGGTGGGCAACGATAGGCTCAAGGAGAACGGCAACGATATTCGCTTTCCCTACCTCAACATTGTGGGCAGCAGCGGCTCCGGAACGTGGGGCGGAACGGGGCTTGGCGAAACCCAGATTGGCGCGGTGGACATGGAGTGGGAAACTACCACCAAGTACAACCTTGGGCTGGACGCCAAGCTTTTTAACGACCGCATAGACTTGGTGGTTGATGTGTTCAGGAACAAAACAACGGGTATCTTCCAGCGGCGCGCCAACATCCCCGAGGAGGGCGGTATGACCGCCATGCTACCCTACACCAACATCGGCTCCATGACCTCGTGGGGCACCGACGGAACGCTTGCCTACATCCAGCCCATAGGCGAGGATATGAGCTTTACGGTGCGCGGCAACTACACCCTTTCGCGCAACAAGGTGGACTACTGGGAGCAGTCGGGCATTGTTTACCCCTACCAGTCGTACTCCGGCGTACCCTACGGCGTGATGCGGGGCCTGATTGCCCTGGGGCTGTTTGAGGATGAGGACGACGTGCGCAGCAGCCCCAGGCAAACTTTTATGAACAACGTGCTGCCCGGCGACATAAAGTACAAGGACGTAAACGGCGACGGCATCGTTGACCAGGACGACGTGGTGCCGCTCTCGTACTCCAACGTGCCCCGCGTACAGTACGGCTTTGCCGGCGAGTTCAGCTATAAAAATTTCAAGGTGAGCGTCCTCTTTGAGGGAGTAGGCGAGGTGCAGTACTTCTTTGGCGACAGCTACGACGGGCAAAGCAGCGGCGCCAGCGGCGGCAGCGGATATTTTCCCTACGCATGGGAATCGAGGGGAAACCTGCTGCAAATAGCAGTTGACCAAAGCAGCCGCTGGACGCCGGCCTCCTATTCGGGTACCCGAGACACCGAAAACCCCAACGCCCGCTTCCCGCGGCTCACCTACGGCGATAACGCCAACAACAACCGCGCCTCCACCTTTTGGCTTGCCGACGGGCGGTACTTCCGCCTCAAAAACGTGGAGGTATCCTACACCCTCCCCACCTCGTGGATGAGAAGCATCGGGATTGAGTCGGCCACCGTCAGCCTTGTGGGCGACAACCTGCACGTGTGGGACAGGATAAAGCTCTGGGACCCGGCGCAAGCGTCGTCCAACGGCGGCGTGTACCCCCTGCAGCGTACCTTTACCGCCCAGCTCTACGTGACATTTTAGCGAATTAGCCATTTTCAATTAATAATTAACAATTAATAATTAACAATTAAGTAGATAAAAAATGATAAGCAAAATCAAATACCGTATCGGCAAAGCTGCCTGCGCGCTGCTTGCCTGTACGCTATACCTGTGCGCCCCTTCGTGCAACAGCTACCTGAACGTTGACGAGTACTTTCTCGAAACTACGCAGCTCGACTCCATCTTCCAGCGCAAAGAGCTCCTCATTCAGTACATACGCGGAGCCGCAAGCTACCTCCCCAACGAGGGAAACCTCTTTACGAGCTCGCCAAACCCATTCGGCCTGGCCTCGGACGAGTGCTTCACCTCGTGGAACGACAACCGCCACGCCGGCATGAAGTACCTGCTGGACGAGGTTACCCCGTTCAGCACCTACTTCAACAACTACCCCAACTACTACCAGGGAATACGCAAGGCCAACATGGTGCTGTTGCGCATACACGAAGTTACCGACCTCGAAACGGATGCGCTGCGCGACTACATGGGGCTTTGCTACTTTCTAAAGGGCTACTACACCTACCTGCTGCTGCTGCAGTACGGCCCTGTGCCGATTGTCCCCGACGAGCCGTTTGCCGTGGATGCCGACGTGGAAACCCTTTCGCTGGAGCGCAGCTCGTACGACGAGTGCATAGCGTACATCTGCCGCAACATGGAGCTGGCGCACGAATTTTTGCCGCAGGAGAGAACGCTCACCGAGGCAAACATGCCGGACTACGGCGTACCGCTTGCCGTCATGTCGCGCATCCTGCTCTACGCCGCCAGCCCGCAGTACAACGGAAATGCAACCCTCTACGGAGGCTGGAACAAAAAGGACGGAACGCCGTTTATCAACCCCGTCAACGAAAACAGCAAGTGGGGAAGGGCTGCCGCCGCCGCAAAAAGGGTGATGGAGCTGGAGGGTGGAAACAAGTACGAGCTTTACTACGTGATGAAGGAGAGCGGCTCGTACGACGTTGACTCCTTTGCTGCGCAGTACCCCGAAATGTTGGCGGCAGACCCCAACTTTCTCCAAAATTTCCCGAACGGCGCAGGCGGCATAGACCCCTACAAGTCGTACACCTACATCTTCAACGGAGAGGCAACGCGCGCGCTGAACAAGGAAATTATCTACTCCTGCACCCCTGCCCACCAGGGCGATTCGCCCCTGTGGATTGCTTCGCCCAAAATCATGAGCGGCGGAAACGGGCTTAACCTGACGCAGGATATGGTGGACGCCTACCGCATGGCCGACGGAAAAGAGATAAACGGATCGCCCCTCTACCCTGTCGGGAGCGAGGCGTATGCCCCCGGCGGGAAAGCAGCTACCTTTTCCGACTACACCTTGCAGCCGGAGGTGGTGAAAATGTACCTCAACAGAGAGCCGCGATTTTACGCCACGGTAGGGTTTAACTACAGCTACTGGCAGGGAACAACCTACACCGGCGACAACGCTGCCAGCTACACCAACCTCGCCATAACCTACTACTCCGACGGCAACAGCGGTACCAACAGCGTGGACTACCCCGAAGACTATAACCGCACGGGCTACACGTGCAGAAAGTACATCCACCCCGAGGACAACATGAGGGCTTCGTCGTCGGTGCGCCCCAAAATTTATCCCATATTTCGCTACGCCGAAATCCTGCTCAACTACGCCGAAGCGCTCAACGAGCTGGGCGGCTCCTACACCGATACGGTTAGCGGTATTACGGTAAGCTTCGACCCCGCCGAAATCCTCAAGCACTTCAACATAATTCGCTACCGCAGCGGAATACCCGGCGTGGCTACCTACCCGGGACAGGACGAAATGAGACGGCTGATTAAGCGCGAGCGGCAGGTTGAATTTATGTGCGAAGGACGGCGCTACCACGACCTGAGGCGCTGGGGAGAAGACGCGCTTACCGCCTACAACGCGCCGATAAGGGGCATGAACGTTAAAGCGCGAAAGGGAGACCCCGCCGAAAACTTTTACTCGCCAATAGTGATAAACAACGTCCTGACGAGGCGACAGTTTCAGCACAAAAACTACTTTTGCCCAATCCCCAGAACGGCTATCAACAAAAATGCAAATCTGGTGCAAAACCCCGGATGGTAATTAATAATTAATATTTAACAATTAATAACTAAACAGCAATGACAAAAAAATTATTCGTAATGCTGCTGCTAATCGCCACGGGTACGCTTTCGTGCGAAGACCGAAACCCGATAGACGAAGAGCAGTACTTTAAGCAGCTATACATCGTAGGTTCGCACCATACGCAAATAGTTACCAAGTTCGATATACAGTATAGCGCTGCTCCGCAAAGCGCCTACATTTCGGTTGCCATTGGCGGCTCGCTCAACGTTGACCACGATGTGTCGGTTACCCTTGCTCACAACAGCAGCGCCATTGAGTGGTACAACAACAAGTACATGTGGAACCAGCCCGCCAGGTATCAGGCGCTGGACGCATCGCTCTACAGCATACCCTCGATGACCACTACCATCAAGGCAGGCAAAACCTACGCAAGGCTACCCTTCACGGTGAACACGGGAGGGCTGCACTGCGATTCGCTCTACGCCCTTGCCTTTGAGATTGCCTCGGCGTCCGACTACACGGTAGCGGCTGTGGACACAATGCTTATCCTCAACTTCAACCTGCTCAACAGCTACTCGGGCAGCTACCAGCTGAGCGCGGTGAAGTATGCGCTCGAGGATACCGCAGCAGCGCCGGCTACCGGCGAGTGGAAAGAAACCCTGCCCATAGCGCTCAACGCGCCGCGAGCGCTTACTGCTACCGGCGAGCACAAGGTGAGGTTTTTTAATGAAGCAAAAGCCGAAACCAGAGAAGGCTACGAATCAAACGAAGCCTACTTTGCCGCCATTGACTCTGCCTGCGTTACCTTCACGCTCCTTGAGGGAGATCTGTTTGCCATCGGAGCATGGAAACCTCTTGCCCTGGACATAGCAGACGCAGGCCGGTGCACCTACGCCAACGGCGCTTTCACCTTCTGGTACGACTACATGGACAAGCAGGCAAGGTACCGCATACGCGGAACGCTCAAAAAGTAAAGGGAGATGAGTTGGCGGCGGCGAAGCCGCCGCCAACTCGCTATTCATAATTATTAATTATTAATTGTTAATTGTTAATTAACCATCATGAACTACAGCTTACGATTTACGACTATGATGGCTGCTGCAACATTCTGCAGCAGCTTGTTTTTGGCGGCGGCGGCGCAGGAGCCTTCGCTGGCGCAAAAGGAGCTGCTGCCAACAGCGCTGATTGCCTCGCCGAGGTCTTTCACCGACTCGCTGGCGACAGACGTTGAAAAAATAACCGCCGTAGCGCCGCCCGATACCGGCAGCTACACGCTTGAGGTCAAGGGGTGGGTAGCCTCTGCCCAAGGGCGGGGGCTGGATGTGGAAGCCCGCAACGCCCAAGGCGTTGGATTCAGAACTTCCGCTGCCGCCGGTGAGCTCGCGTGGAGCGCTCCCTTGAGCGCCATAACGCCGCTTTCTCAAGCCGACAACAGCGCTGAGCAAACATTCCGCTATGCCGTGGCCGGCGGCGTGGTGCACATCTACCAGAATGGTTACTACATTGCCACCAAAAATTTGGCGCCCATTTACGATGTGGTGAACGGCGTGGAGGTTGCGTCTTTTGAGAGCAGCGAAGCCAACATCATTGAGGGCTGGGCGGGAACGGAAAGCAGCAGCAGCGGCGCTCCTACAGATTACGGCTGGGCGGCAACGGGAGGCGCTCCGCCTTTCAGCGTGGCAAACGGGACGTCGGGCGTACGCTACATTGACGTCTATGAGGGGCATGTTGATGACAGATATACGCTGGACGGCGAGAAGTACAACGGCCGGATAATGTTTGTCCGCTGGGACGGAAGCGGGTATAGCGCGGCAAAATATACCTACCCTGTAGCGCTCGAGGCCAACGCTACCTACACGTACTCCATGCTTCACGCCTACTGGTCAAACACAACGGGCAGCAAGACAATGACCATGAGCGTGAGCCAAAGCAGCGACGCCGCTAACCCCATCGCTTCGCAAACCTTTACCTCTACCGACGCAGGGGTTCTGCACCGTGCCAGCTTTACCTTTACCACCACCGAGGCAGGGCAGTACTACCTTGCCCTTGGCGGTGCGTGGGGGCTTTACAGCATTGCCGGGTTGCAGCTGCACAAGGTTACGGCAGCGCCGCACTTTATTTTTGGTAAGAATTATGCGGCAGGCAGCGTCAGCATGGAGGTTACCTCAGCTTCGTTTGACGCTTCGGGAGCCTTTGCGCCCGCTGCCAAGAGCGATAACCTGCCGGCCGAAAGGCGCATAGACAACGCCGGCGTGGTGGAGTATGCTTCTTTCTTCAACCTCAACGTAACCGTATCCGGCAAAACCGACCTCCACCTGACGGGCAGCAACCCGCTTATCGGCAGCAGCGTTGACCTTGCCTCCGACAGCTCATGGCTGTTTTTCGACAACATCAAGCCTTCGCTGGTTGTCGGCAGCTGGCTGAGCAAGGTGCGCGTAAACGGCGAGGCTGCTGCAAGCAACCAAAATGTGCGCGTTGCCATTTACGGTGCAGGCGCGGTGGTCATACCCGGCGGCGTAGCCCCGACATCCTCCGGTGCGCTGGAGGTCTTCACGGAAAAAAGCTTCGGGGGGAGCAGCGCGCAGTACGGGGTCAACACTTACAATACAGGCTTGGGAGAGTTCAACAACGCAATACGCTCGTTCAAGCTCAAGCGCGGCTACATGGCTACCTTTGCCAACAACACCGACGGAACAGGCTATAGCCGCGTATTCATTGCCGACAAGGACGATATAGCGCTGAGCGCTATGCCCAAAGGCTTGGACGCTACCATTTCCTACATTCGCGTATTCAAGTGGGAATGGGCATCTAAAAAAGGTTGGTGCCAGACCGGTGGGAGCTCGCAGGGAGTCACCGATTTCGTTAACGGAACGTGGTTTTACAGCTGGAGCGCCGACCAAAATTCGGCCATCAATCAGGAGTATGTTCCTATTCGGCAAACTTCCAGCTGGCCGGGCTTTAGCGAAATATACGGTAAAAAGAACGTTACGCACCTGCTGGGCTACAACGAACCCGACCATACCGAGCAGTCTAACGTTTCCGTAGAAACAGCTATTGAGCAGTGGCCGGACATGATGAAATCGGGGATGCGCTTAGGTTCTCCTGCCGTTACCAACAACTCGTGGCTCTACAGCTTTATTGACGAGTGCGACAGGCGCAACTACCGCGTGGACTACGTTGCCTATCACGCCTATTGGGGTGGAAAATCTCCCCAAAATTGGTATAACGATATTAAGGCGATTCATAACCGAACAGGCCGTAAAATCTGGCTTACCGAGTGGAATAACGGTGCAAACTGGACTACCGAGGGAGGATGGCCGGATAGCGACAAATCTTACACCGCCGCCAACGCCCAAAAGCAGCTCACCGACATACAAGCCATCCTGCAGGTGCTGGATACTGTCGGCTTCATTGAGCGTTACTCTATTTACAACTGGGTGCAGGACGCCAGAGCTATTGTCCTCAGCAACAAATTGACGCTCGCCGGAGAGTACTACGCCGACAACCCGTCGCAGCTGGCGTTCGACGAAGAGTACAGGCATGAGTGGAAGCTGGTGGCGCCGCCTGCAACCTACTCCCTCTCCGCCGGAAATACCAAAGCCACGCTCAGGTGGGCTGATTTGAACGGCGAAACGGGGCGAGGGTACATCGTTGAGCGGAGCATTGACAGCGCCGCTTTTGAAGTGGCGGGCTATGCAGCCGGAAGCGCCACCGACAGGCAGGTTACCATCTCTTTTGTTGACGAAAATTTGCCCAAGTTCAGCTCCCTGAGCTACAGGCTAAACCCCGTAGGGCGGGATACCGCCCCGTTCCTTGCCTCCTCCGGCAGCGGAAAAGTTACCCTGACGTGGGATTTTGCTGCCTACGCCGGCTGCAACCTGATGCGTTCAACAGCTGCCGACGGCGAGTATGAGGTAATTGCAGAGCGATTGAGCGTGTCGCGCTACGTAGATACCACCGTAGCCAACGGGCAAACTTACTACTACAAAATAGCGGACTCCTCCGGAGCAAAAAATGATAATACCGTGCAGCTTGTCACTCCCACGGTGGGACAGCACTTGCACGTTGATTTCGACGAAAATTCGGGCGACGTTGCCTACGACGCTTGGGGAGGCTTCCATGCCACGCTCAAAAGCAGCGCAGCGTGGACAGCCGGTAAAAATACATCGGCGGTTACGCTCAGCGCCGGCAGCAGGTCGTACGTGCAGCTGGACGATGGCGTGGTTAGCGACTTGGACGATTTTACCATTGCCGTTTGGCTCAAGCTTCCCCAAAACTTGGAAAGTAACACCCGCGTTTTTGACTTCGGCAACGGTACGGAAAGCTTTATGATGCTAACCCCCTACCTGTCCGGGAAAGTTCGCTATAAGATTACTGCCGACAACAGCAATGCAAACAAAACTTTTGCTGCCGAGTTTGAGTGTGATATTCCAAGGGATGAGTGGGTGCATATTGCCATCACGCAGGAAGATACTGTGTTTACGCTATACCTGAACGGCATCCTCGTGGGCACGGAGGTAAACGCCAACGCGGTAAAACCTTCCGATTTGGGGCAAACGTCGCAGAACTACCTGGGGAAATCGCAGTGGTCAAGCGACCCTTACGGTAGCCATACCTACGACGATTTTAGGATATACAGCAAGGCGCTCAGCGCTCAGGATATTGCGGCTTTGCTTCCGCCTCCGCCTGCGGTAGAGGTAGAGGGGGTATCGCTCAGCGAAACCCGCTGTGAGTTGGAGGTTGGTGAAGTTTTCCTGCTGGTTGCGCTTGTTGCCCCGGACAATGCGGCAAACAAGAACGTAGAGTGGAGCTCCGATAAACCGTCGGTAGCCTCGGTAGATACAGGCTTGGTAACGGCGCTGGCGGTGGGCGTCGCCGCCATCACGGCAGCTACGGAAGACGGCGGAAAAACAGCCGTTTGCGAGGTACGGGTAGTTGAAAATGCAAAAACAGCCGTTAAGCCGTTACCTCCCTCCCCGAACGCCTCTGCTGTTTGGGTGTATGCAGAAAATGGAATCCTCGTGGTGAACAGCCCTCTCGCCGAAGCGGTAGAGGTGTACTCTGCCTCAGGCAGTAAAATAGGCGGCGCTAAAAAGCAGGGCGGCGTCAGCAAAATCAGCTTGGCAGGGCTACCTCCTCAGCTCTTGATTGTGCGCGGAAGCTCCGGCTGGACAAAAAAAGTTGTGCTAAACTCTCCGCTTTAGCTACAGCACCTTTTTCAAAAGTACTATTAACTATTAATAGCCAAATAAACATTAAGAAGCAATGGCGGGGAAAAAGCGTATTTACCGGCTCTCATTCAAAGCGCCTGTTGGCGGGAAAACAGACTACTTTTTTGGCTCGCTGTCGGCCATTTACGAGGCGTTTTCGCCGCAGGAAGTTGGATGCAGGGTTACGCGACTGTGGAACGTGAAGATAACGGAGGCCAACCCCTACATTGGTCGGAAATGCACGATAACGAGGGAACCGCTGAAAATAAAGAAGGCGCGGTAGCGGAACGGCGCGATTTTTTTTGTAACTTTGCGCATAAAAATGAGCTGATATGGGAAAAATAGAAACAATATTTGACTACAATCCGAGCAAAGGAGAGTTAAGGCGATTCAACATTACAAGCCAAGAAGAGGCTAATAGCGTAAAAGGGTTATACCAGAAATATCCAGATGAAGCTCATGACTCAATATGCTATCAGCTGGGGCTGCTTTTTTTGATGCGTTTAGACAGGAAAAAGGCAAAGATGTATTTCGATAGGATGAAAGATAAAGCAATGCTATCAACGTTAGTGCAAGATTTTTAAATTTCGCTCAAACATAAAGTCATTTTCAATATGCCCAAACACGCTCATCAAATCTTTTTTTCCGCTCATCTGCTCCATTAACCTTATGCAAGCGTAGCGCAGCACGGGGATAAAGGCGATACCCACGCTCGCTGAGCTGCGTAGCAGTTCAAAATGAAATTTTCGTAGCACCTCAAAAAAAGATTTAGCCGGTAAAGAGCGGGCGAAATCCGGAACGGATTTAATCCTGGTAGCCCGACGTGCAACGTCGGGGGGTGGGAGAACGAGCCATTGCACCGGTGCGGCAATTTGAATGTACCCTTTCCGGTTCAAAATTAGGCATCGCTTGCTCTTAGGGTAGCGACAGCAAAAATTGCAGCGTATCTACCCCGTCGGAGTAGTCGGTCAGGCGCGGGCGCTGCGTTTGGCCAAAGGGTACGCAGCGCGGCGCAAGCCCTGCCACCGGCGCGGTGGCGGCAACGCACTGCAGCTCGCCTTCGAGCAGCAGCAGCCGGCTTTGCAGCTCCGCTGCCGACTGGTAGCGCTCCAAGAACAGCGTCCCCACGGGGGAGTGCAGCTCGTTGCTAAAGGTTGCGATGCAGCCGCCGAGGTCAAAAAAATCGCGCCGGTGCATTTGCAGCAGCGCCTTTGCGTAGCGGCAGCAGTCGTCGTAAGCCTTATGCTCGCGCAGGCAGGCAAGCGGCGCAAAAGCCTCCCGAAGGCGCAGCGCATCGTAGCCTTCGGGGATAAAAATCTTGCCAACGCTGCGGCATCCCAGGCCAAAGTAGCCGAGCGCGTCGTGCGCCAGCAGGCGCAAGTGCTCGTCGCTCTCGCTGCCCGAAACCACCGCTACGCTGGTGCGGCTCTTGCGGAAAATGTGCGGCAGGCGCCCGTAGTAAAGCTCAAAGTAGCGCAATGAGTTGTTGCTTCCGGTGGCGATTACAGCGTCAACGCCGCGGAGGTCGTCGGCAAAGGTTACCCGCGGCGCAAAGCGGTGGTCAATTTGGCGCAAAAACTTCGCCAGCATGGGCAGCAGGTGCGCATCTTTGGCCGACAGCTTGACTACTGCGCAGCGCCCGGAGGCAAGCACGCACAGCAAATCGTGAAACCCCACCAGCGGAATGTTGCCCGCCATGATAATCCCAACGCTTCCGGACGGCTTACCCTCGGAGATATCGTAGCGCGAAAGCCACTCCTCCATCCGCGCAGGCGAGAGCATATCTGCCGAAATGGCCGTCAGCGATTGCCGGATGCTGCCTTCGGTAAACCACATGTTGCCCTCGACGCTCTGCCGAATGGCCGCAAAAAAGTCATCCTTGATGCCGCGCGTAAGCCCAAGGTGCTGCAAAAATCCCTCAATGAGAAATCCCAGCTGCGAAAAGGTGAAAATATATTGCTCCATGTACGGCGACAAGGCAGTATTTTATTAATTTACAATTCGTCCAACTATCTATAAGGTGCTAATTAGCAGCCTTAAAAGGCGGCTCGTTAGCCGGATAAAGGTAGTAATTATTGAGAGAAATAAAAAAATAAATTCAAAAAACCGTATCTTTGTATTTTGAAGCGCAAGGTAATATTCCAAAATGCGCCCCAAAATTGCTCCAAAATGTGCCCCAAAATGCCCCAAAACATTCTAATTATCGAAGATGACGCCTCTTTTGGTGTCATGCTGCAAGGCTGGTTTAAAAAAAACGGCTTTACCCCGACTTTGTGCTCGCGCGTGGAGCAGGCAAAGAGAGAAATTGCCCTGCATGTGTTCGATATTATCCTCTCCGACTTGCGCCTCCCCGACGGAGACGGCATCATGCTGCTCGCGTGGATTAAGGAGCAAAAGTGCAGCGCGCCGGTTATCGTCATGACCAGCTATGCCGAGGTGCAAAGCGCCGTGCTGGCCATAAAGCTGGGCGCGTTTGATTTTCTCGAAAAGCCGATTAACCCGAATACCCTGAAGCAAAAAACGGAGCAGGCGCTGCTCAGCGCTACCCAGCAAAAAAAGCAGGCTGCCACCGTAAAAATCAACCCTCCAAGGCAAGCTTTCATAACCGGCGAAAGCCCCGCCGCCCTGCAGATGCTTGAGCATGTACGCCTTGTTGCGCCTACGCAAATGTCGGTAATGATTATTGGCGAAAGCGGTACGGGCAAAGAGCACATTGCGCGAACTATACACGAGCACAGCAGCCGAAGCGGAGCGCCATTCCTCGCGGTGGACTGCGGAAGCCTTTCAAAAGAATTGGCGCCCAGCGAATTGTTCGGCCACCTGAAGGGAGCCTTTACCTCTGCCATAGCCGACAAAAAGGGCGTTTTTGAGCAGGCCAAGGGAGGCACCGTTTTTTTCGACGAGGTGGGCAACCTTCCCTACGATGTTCAGGTGCAGCTCCTGCGCGCGCTGCAGGAGCGAAAAGTGCGACCGGTTGGCTCGGCAACCGACATAAGCGTCGACGTGCGCCTCGTTGTTGCTACCAACGAAAACCTCGAAAATGCCATCGCCCGGGGAGCTTTCAGGGAAGACCTGTACCATCGCCTCAACGAATTTGTAATCGCCGTCCCGCCGCTGAGGGAAAGGGCAAACGACATTGCCCTCTTTGCGGCGCACTTTCTGGAGGAGGCCAACCGAGAGCTCGGCAAGCAGGTGAAAGGCCTGGCCGCAGAAACGCTGCAAATGCTCAAGGCCCACCGCTGGAGCGGCAACCTGCGCGAGCTGCGGAATGTAGTTCGTCGGGCTGTGCTCTTTGCCCAGGCCGGCAAAATCCTCCCGGAGCACCTGCCCATCCTCTCCACATCCCAAAAGCCGGCAGACGAGGCGCACGGCCTTGCGCTGCGCAACCCCAACGAGCGCCAGCACATAGAAGAAGCCCTCAAGAAAGCCCAGGGAAACAAAAGCCGCGCCGCGCAGCTCCTGCAAATTGACCGCAAAACGCTTTACAACAAAATACACCAGCATGGAATAACGTAAATATTGAGTATCAATGCTTTAAAATATCAATTCGTGAAAATTCTTGTTGTGGAAGATGAATATCGGCTGCTGAAAGCGATGGAAACATTCCTGCTATCGGAAAAATACGTCGTAGAAAAAGCCACCACCTACCACGCTGCCGTAGAGAAAGCGATGGTTTACGGCTACGACTGCATCTTGCTGGACATTTCGCTGCCCGACGGCAGCGGGCTGAAAATCCTCGAAGAAATGAAGAAGGCGGAAAAATCAAGTAACATCATTATCATTTCCGCCAAAGATTCGCTCGAAGATAAAATCATGGGGCTCAATTTGGGCGCCGACGATTACCTGGCCAAACCCTTTTACTTGCCGGAGCTTCACGCCCGAATTAAGGCGGTTTTGCGGCGCAAGCAAATGGACGGTAAGCAAGTCCTGCAGCTGGGAAACCTATCGGTTGATTTTGCCGGGCGGCAGGCATTTGTAGAGCACCGGCTGCTGAAGCTCAATCGCAAAGAATTTGACATGCTGACGTTCTTTGTAACCAACAAAAATCGCCTTATCACCAAAGAAACCCTGGCCGAGCACGTTTGGGGAGACAGCTCGGACTTGGCGGACAGCTTCGACTTTGTCTATTCGCAGGTAAAAAATCTACGCAAAAAACTGAAAGACAACAATTCGGATGTAGCAATAGAAAATATTTACGGCGTTGGCTACAAAATGACAACATGAAGCTGATAAACCACCTCATTTTTCGCATCACATTGTTTTTCACAGCGGTAATGCTGCTGTGGTCGGGCGTTTACTTCTTTTTGCAAATGAAGGAAATACACGACGGCAACGACGAAGGGTTGACCAACCTGAAGCAGGAATTTATTGACAAAGCCAACAAAATACCCGATTTTGTGGAGCAGCTGGAAAACTTTAACCCGCTCAACATCATCGTTCAAGAAATATCCCGTGCAGAGGTTGAGGGCGCTGTGGAAAGTTTTGCCACCACCCACATTTACTTCGCCACCGAGCTGGAAAAAGAAGAGGTGCGCATGCTCACAACCGCTTTTCGCTGCGAGCAGAACGGCAAGTACTACCGCTTGCAGCTTTTTACCTCTACGGTCGAAAGCGACGATTTGATACGGAACATGCTTTACCTTTTGCTGGGGCTTTGGATAGCGCTTTCGTTCACCGTGCTTGTCGTTGGGAAGATAATCATTGCCAAAGCCAACAGGCCGTTTTATAAGCTGCTGGACGAGCTCGGAAAATTTCGCTTGGACAGCAGCAAAATGGTTGATTTTGAGGAAACGAACGTCAAGGAGTACAGGCAGCTAAATCAATCGGTAAAAAAGCTGCTCGAAAAAAACATCAGCATATTTACCGAGCAAAAAATATTTATTGAGAACACCTCGCACGAATTGCAAACGCCGCTGGCCGTTGCAGTTGCCAAGCTGGAGGTGCTGCTCGAAAAATATCAGGACAACAAAAACCTTACGGAGGAAGCTGCCGGCATTTTGAGCATTCTTGCCCGAATGAAGCGGCTAAACACCAACCTCCTGCTGCTGTCTAAAATCAAAAACGGGCAATTTCCCGAAACCTCGCCGGTTAACCTGCGGCACGTCCTGGAGTCGGCGCTGGAAGAGCTGGCAGAGTTTATTGCCTATAAGAAAATTACGGTAGAAAAGCAGGGCGATTTTGCGCCGGTGCGGACAATGAACAAAGATTTGGCGCATGTTTTACTTACCAACCTGGTAAAAAATGCAATTTTGCACAACCAGCAAGGCGGGAAAATCATCATCCGGTACGCGTCCGGCAGCATCGCCATTGCCAACAGCGGCAGCAAAGCCGCCCCGTACGCTTTTGGCCGCTACCGGCACGACGCCACCGATGCTAAATCTTCCGGGCTGGGGCTTTCCATTGCCAAATCCGTTGCCGACCTTTACCGGATTGAAATTACCTACCGCTACGACAAAATGCACATCTTCACGCTCAGGCTGAAGTAACCAGCCCCCTCCCGACGCTTTTTCCCAATTCTTTCCAGAATTGCGCTGTAACTTTGCTACCGAAGTTCATACTAAATCTAACTAAATCTAACAAGATCTAACAAAACAGGAGGTAAAAAAATGAAGCGACTAAAAATCTTAGGCATGACGGCAAGCCTGCTTTTCGTACAGGCTGCTGCTGCGCAAAATCCGGTAATTTCTACCCGATACTCCAACGAAGAAATTGCCCAGGCCATCAAAACGTACAAGGCGTCCCATTCGCGCGACGCCATCCCGCCGGCCAACCTACAGCAAAAGTTTCAGGCGGATTTTCCAAAGGCTCGCGACGTGGAGTGGGAAGCAGCCGGCGACATTTACGAGGTAGAGTTTGAGGTGAAACTTGTGGTAAAATTTCGCGATTTTAAGGCTTTCTACAGCTCAGCGGGAGATTTGCTGATGATTGCGGAGGAAATTTACCGCTCGGAGCTGCCCGCCGTTGCTAAGAATGCAGCCGAAAGTAAATACCCAAAGTATAGCTTTGAGGATATTGACAAAATACAGCGCGGCACAGAGGTCTTTTACAAAATCGAAATGGAGCGCGGCGAAACGGAGGTGAAGCTGCTGGTCAAATCCGACGGCGCGATTATCGAAGAAAAGATTGACTACTAATCATTGGAGTTGCTTTGGGGTATATTCGATTTTTCTTCCGAAAATTTTGGATTTTCAAAATCTTGTACTACCTTTGCAGCATGGTTGAATAGTTTTCTAACCTCAGCGGAATTGGACCGCTGTTTAGAGAACCATTCAACCATTCTTTGTTTATTGACGTATTCTAACAACCTCTCATCAATCCAATTGGCAACTTGCCCGTTGTTTTTAGGGTACACACAAAGTTAGCTCTTCCATCTAAGGAATGACGAATAAACAAGATATAACAGTTAATAAAGTTGTCGTCCCTGCGGGACTGCCCGGACAAGCGAGCATCCGCACATCTCCGCTCCGTATGCTAAAGCATACGGTTAATAAAG
>JAISAC010000110.1 GCA_031266935.1 Prevotellaceae bacterium | reverse complement strand
ATATTCGATAGATTATTTGAATTAGCAATGTTAGAAAAGTTAACACCTCAAGAAATGGAAGTATATCAAAAAAGCGTATTAGAGTACGACGACATTGTTGACGCCCTCAGCTTTGAGCGAAAGCAAAGCGAAGCGCGAGGCGAAAAAAGAGGCGAAAAAAGGGGAATAGCTATAGGAATGGCTAAAGGAATGGCCAGAGGAATAGGACAGGCCTATGCTGCTTTTGTTTTTAGCTGCGCCACAGATGGAATGTCTCTTAAAAAAATAGCCGGCCTGACGCAGCTTTCTGTAGAGCAAGTGCAAGCTATCTTGCAAGAACATAAGAAGTAGCGTTAGAGTTCCTGGCGCAATAGCCGCGGATAAAGCACAAATAAGACTGATTTGCACGGATTAAAACCCTCATTTTTCGCCCTTTCCTCTCCCCCCAATCGCTTCGCTTCATTGGGGGTTAATCACGTTCAACCCTGCGGGTTTGTGGGGCGTAAAAAATCGGGATACATTTTTTTAATTTGCGCTCCCTACTTGTTGTTCGTTCCGTTCCGTATGGACATCATCCTTCTCTCCGTCAAACAAAATGAATGTTAAAAATCGTTCGTGCCCCGAAATGATGTAAAAATCACAAAATAATATGATTATCATTGATGTTTCAAGGTTACTACATGGTATATCAAACAAAAATGAATTATTTTTTAGAAAAATGAACGTAAAAATTCTCTATATAAATGGCAAATGAAAAAATGGTAAATGATAACCCCTCACGGACATCTGCGCTCACGGCATACTCGGCTTCGGCAGGCTCCGGCAAAACGTTCAGGATTACGCGCGAGTACCTGAAGCTGCTGCTTGAGCGCCCCGACGCGGCAAGGATGTACCGCAACATTCTGGCTGTAACGTTTACCAACAAGGCTACCGAGGAGATGAAAGGGCGCATTGTTGCTGCGCTCAACGAGCTGGCAGGCAGCGACGAGGCTAAGCTTCAAAGCTTTTGTGAAGAGCTTGCCGGCGAAGGAACTTCCGTACATCCCGGCGAGCTGCAGCGGCGAGCTCTTGAGGTGCGGAGCAACCTGCTGCACGACTACTCCCGCTTTTCGGTTTTCACCATTGATAAATTTTTCCAAAAGGTGCTGCATGCCTTTGTTAATGAGGCGGGCTTGCATCCGGGATTTGCCGTAGAGCTCGATACCGATCGCCTGCTGGAGGAGGCGGTGAGCAGCATGATGGAAAATGCCGGAAGCAACGAGCAGCAAATGGGCTGGCTAATGCAGCTGGTACAGCAGCGCATCGACGACGGTAAATCGTGGGACATGAAGAAGGAGCTGCTGGCGCTGGGGAGGGAGATTTTTAAGGAGGCGTTTGGGCGCTTGAGCAAGACCGTACATGAGCACCTTAACGATAAAACTTTTTTGCAGCGCTACCTGCAAAAGCTGCGCGCGCTGCAAAAAAGTATAGACGACGAAATGCAGAGCATTGCCGCCCAAGCGCAGTCGTACCTTGCCGCGCAGCAGCTCACAGAGGAAAACTTTAAAGGAAAATCAAGAGGTTTTATAGCGTACTTCAAAAAAATAGCGCGGGGAGACTACGAGCCAAATGTTTCTACCCGCAAAGCGGTGGACTGTATTGAAGAGTGGGCTTCAAAAAACACAGACAGCGCGCAAGCGGCTGCTGCATACGAGTACCTTAATCCTTTGCTGGCGCGGGCTTGCCGGCTGTGGGACAGCAGGGATTACCAAACAGCAGGGGTAATTCTCAAAAATTTTATGGTGCTTGGCCTGCTCACCGACATTGCAAAGCAAATGCGCAGCATTGCCAACGAAGACAACCTGATGCCTATAAGCGATTCGGTGCACCTTATCCACAGCTTGATAGACGGTAGCGATGCGCCTTTTATATACGAAAAGGCAGGAGCTACTTACCGTACTTTTATGATAGACGAATTTCAGGATACCTCGGCAGGGCAGTGGCGTAACTTCTGCCCGCTGGTAAGCAACAGCCTCGCCGAGGGCAACCCGAACATGGTGGTGGGCGATGTAAAGCAAAGCATTTACCGTTGGCGCAACGGCGACTGGCGTATTTTGGCTTACGGAATTGATGAAGATTTAAAGGAGTTTGGCGAGATCAACCGCAAGCCGTTGAACAGAAATTTTCGCAGCTTGCCGCAGGTGGTGGAGTTCAACAATGAGCTTTTTCGCCTGCTTTCGACGCGCTTGCAGGCAGCGCTGAACGCAGACCTTGACGAAGCCTTACCCGACGGAACTCGCGAAAGGCTATCGAAGATGCTTACCAACGCCTACAAAGACTGCAGGCAGCTTCCGCAAAAAACGGGCGACAAAGGCTACGTGCGCGTTGAATTTGTTGAGGAGAACGAGGAAAAGCGGGCAGCCGACGCCATACTTGAGCGCCTGCCGCTGCAAGTGGCAGCGCTGCAAGATAGCGGTTACAGCGCCAGCGATATAGCCATTCTCACGCGCAACAACAGACAAGGGCAAATGGTAGCCGACGCGCTCATTCGCTACCGCTGCGCGTCGGGCGATACAACGCGTTGCTTCGACGTCGTATCGCAGGACTCGCTGTTTCTGAACGCCTCGCCGGCGGTAAGGATGGCCATAGCGTTGCTGCGCATTGCGGCAGGGCAGCAAAATACCATTAATGAAGCGTTCCTGAGCAACGAATTATCGCAGCACGCCGATAGCGACATGCCTGCCGATATGCCTGCCAATATGCACACCATTTTTTTTGACAGGATTAGCAAAGACGAGCATGCCTTTTTGGAAAATCTCACGCTCAAGTCGCTGCCGGAAGCCTTTGAAGCCATTATACAGCGCTACAAGCTGAACGAGCTGCGGGAAGATTTGCCGTTTCTGCAAGGCTTGCACGATTTGATTGTCGGCTTTTCCAACCGCAAGCTCTCCGACGCTGCCGCCTTTCTTGCATGGTGGGACGAGAGCGGAAAATCAAAGCCGCTGTATAGCCCCGATAAGCAGAACGCCATTACCATTGCCACCATTCACAAATCGAAAGGCTTGCAGTATAAGGTGGTGATTGTTCCGTTTGCCAGCTGGGAGCTTGATACGAAAATCGGCAGCACGGTGTGGATGACGCCCACCTCAGCACCGTTTGACGAGCTGCCGTGCGTTCCGCTATCGTACTCGGATAAATTGCTGCGCCAAACTATTTTCAGCGAGCAGCAGAGCGAGGAGAAAGCGCAAGCCTGCGTTGATAGCCTGAACCTGCTGTACGTTGCCCTGACGCGGGCAGAGGAGCAGCTGTATATATTCGCTCCGCTCAAAAACCGCAACGATGAGCGCAAGCGGGCAAAAAATATGGCGGAAGTCATGGTCGGCATTTTTACCGATTTGCCGGATGGCGAAAGCGTAAATTTTGGCGCTGCCGCCGGAAGGAGAGTGTCGGACTTGATTTGGGAGTTTGGCTGCTCTGAGGCTGTAGCGGCTGCACATGCCGCAGGTGAAGCCTCACGGGATAAGGATAAGGAAAATATGAACATCCCGCTTGACGAATATCCGTCAACTTCGTTTACTCCCAAGCTTCGCCTGCGCTACGAGGCGCGTGAGCTGTTCGAGCAGTCAGGCCCGGGGCAGCGCACTTTCGGGCTGCTGAAGCATAAAATTTTTGAGCGCCTGCGCACACCGGACGACATACCGGCAGCTATTGAGCGCCTTATGACGGAGGGTTGGGCAGCGCGTAGCGACGCCGAAGCTTTGCGGCGCGAGGTGGAACTTGCCCTTGAGCACCCACAGGCGCGGGCCTGGTTTGACGGCAGCTGGCGGATTTACGCCGAAGCCGAAATACTGCTGCCTGCGCCCGACAAGGCATCTGGCAAGGAGGTATCCGGCAAGGCGCCGGTTAAGCGCCCCGACAGGGTAATGGTGCGCGACGGCCTCGCCGTGGTGGTGGACTACAAATTTGGGTCTAAAACCGACACAAGCTACGTGCGCCAGGTTGAGGAGTATGTTGCAGCGCTCCGGCAAATGGGCTACAGCAGCGTAGAGGGTTACGTATGGTACGTAAGCTTGGGTGAGGTGCAAAAAGTATGATGAAAAGCTGAAAAGTGCCCCCCTCTCTGTAAAAAGCGGCAGCCTGTTCGGCCTGTCGGCGCGTTTACTTTCTGAGGTCATCCGGCGGGAAAAAGGCATTTTTTATTTTGCTTATGCGGCTTGTTATCATGTACGTTGGCTGCTCGATAGCAAGCGATTGCTGCCTGCGGGATGGCTGCATGGCGCGGTGCGTAATATCGTAGCGCGAGCGCGGGCGGAGGTCCTGCTGCCACGAGAAGCCTTTTAGCGTGAGGTCTTTGACGTTAATGTCTTTTGGCGGCACTACTTTCGATTCCGAACCCGAAACGTAGCTGATTTTTTGAATAGTTCGGTTTTTGATGTAGAAGAAAATATCAACGCTGCTGGCGTTAAGCGTACCGCTCAGCTTCAGGCTGTCGCGCAGGTAATATACCGTTTGTCCGTTGCCAAAGACGTCCACCTTGTAGAGGTCGTTTTGCTCAAAATGCGCCACAATAAGCTTTCCTTTTATCTGGTTGTAGTACGATTTGACGCTATCGTCCTGCGAGGCGATAAACCCCGCGTCGATCATGTCAAGCCGGTGCAGCTGGTTGTTTTTTTGGTAAATCTCCATTTTGTCGGCGCTCAGCTGGTTTTCCTTATTCCACAGGATGGGGCTGTAAAACATTTCGGCCAGCGAATCGATGGCGCTGTATACCATAGAGTCGCAAACGCCCTGTATGTCGGGGTGGTAAAATTTTACGCCGAAGAATGCATGCATGTACTTTCGCGTGCTGTCTATCGTCATGGTTGCCGAGTCGGTGTTGACAATGCGCCGCACCAGCAGCGTATCGCCCTTTATGAACATGGTATCATCCTTTGGGTCGTCGGAGAAGAGTACGCCTGCCGGCTCTTTTGTGATGTACGCCAAATCGCGGTCTTCGTACAGCTTTGCGTAGTCGCCAAGCGACATGGCGTGCTGCGCAGAGTCGTAGAGCTGCACGTTGCCAAACATTTCTCCTTCCTTTTGCGAGCGGTAGTAGTGGGCGCTGTCGCTCCACGATTCCTGCTTTTCGCTCATCATGTAAACGTGGTTAGACATAAAAAAGTGGTCGCCGGGTTTGTCGTAGTAGCCCTGCAGAAACGACAGAAACACATCTTCGTGCCAGATGTAGGTTTGCTTAAAGAACGTAGCCACGTCCTGCTCGGTGAGGTAGTGCAGCGAATCCGATTTGATGCGGTACTCCTCGTTTTTCATTTCGACTTTGCCGTTGAAGATGGCGAGCTTTTGGTTGGAGTAGTAGTTACCCTCGTTGCTCTCCAGCAAGTTTTTCCCGTTATCAACAACGCCGCCTTTGGTGAAGAATGCGACGTTGGTTGCCGTATTGAAGTCCAGAAATTGCGTACGCAGGCGCGTTTGCCCGTCGAGCAGCGTAACTAACCGTCCGCGCACCTTTCCGACATCAATGCTGCTTTGGTAGTCCATGTAGTCGCCAAAGAGCCACGTAGTATCTTTGTTTACCACCACATGGCCAAAAGCCTCGAAGCGGTTGTCCGGGTAAACGTATGCGCTGTCGCAGGTCATGGTTGTGCCGTTGTGCAGCAGCCGCACGTTTCCTATAAGCCGGTTGATGGTTTCATCGCCGCTTTTCAGGCTGCGCCAAAAGTCGGCATGCTTAATTTCCACCTTTCGCTTTTCGGCAAAGGTATAAGCTGCAGTACCGGCAAAAAGTATCGCAAGGCCGTAGCGGATGATATTTGACGCTACTTGACCCATCCTTCACGGCTAAAGCGGCAGCTGCGCATATCGGGTTCGATGAAAATATACGTTGACTGTATCCGCTTGGCTATCCAGGCGTCGAGCGTTGCTTGCTGCTTTTTGCTTTTGGCAATGTCGTGTATCACCATGTAGTCTTGCTCAAAGTTGGCGCGGTGTGAGGGGATAAACTCCTTGAGCTTTATTATCTTGAAAATATCGTTGCCGGTGTTATCTTTCGATTCGAAGGGGGCCGATATTTCTCCTTTTTTCATATCGCGCAGCACGTAGTAATCGTTGGGGATAAGCTGGTCTTTTTCGAAGCGCGTGGCCAGGGTTTGCGGGTTTACCACGTATCCGCCGTTCATGCGCGTATTTTTGTCCTCGGAGTACCGCGCTACTCCGTACTCAAACGATATGCTGTCGGCGCGTATCAGCGCGGCTACGCTGTCCAGCAGGTGCGCTGCCTCCTGCTGCGTTTCGGAGGAGAACTTGGGGCGGATAAGGATGTGGCGCAGGTTGGCCATCTCGTCTTTTTTTTCAATCATTTGTATGATGTGGAAGCCAAACTCTGTTTCTACAATTTGCGAAACCTGTCCGGGCTTGAGCGCAAATGCAGCGTCGGCAAAAGGTTTGGTCAGCTCCTCGCGTACGCGCATACCCAGCTCGCCGCCGCGCCGTGCAGAGTTGGGGTCTTCGGAGTACATTACGGCAAGGGCTTGGAATTTTTCGCCGTTCATGACGCGCTCGCGCAGCTCCAGCAGCTTTTCGCGCACCTGAAAGCGCACCTCGTTGCCCGAAGGCGGATACCTTGCAATCTGCTGTATGACGTACTGGTCGGGAATCATCGGGAAGCTGTCGGGCGGCAGCGTTTTGTAGTAAGTTTCCACATCGCGCGGGGTAAGCTGCGCAGCCGATACGATATTCATTTGCATTTGCTGCGTGAGGTTTCGCTCCTTCGTCTGCTCCGTCAGCTCTTCCTTGATGCGGAACAGCGGTTTTCCGAAGTACTTCTCCAGCTCCTGCGTACCTCCCAGCTGCGTCGAGAAGTATCGAATACGCTGCTCCACCTCCTGCGATACCGCCATCTCGTTTTCCGTCAAGCTGTCCAGCTTTGCCTGCGCCAGCAATAATTTTTGCAGCAGCAGATGCTCAAAAACGCTGCATCGCACCTCGTCATCTACCAGCTCCCCTTGCGCCCGGAGCTGCATCAGCTCCACCTCTACGTCGGATTCCAGCAGCGCCTCGTTGCCCACTACTGCCAGCACTTTGTCCAGCACATTTTGCTGCCCGGCTACTACGTTGAAAGCGAAGCACAGCGCCAGCAGGATAATTTTTTTCAGCTTTTTCATGTTGTAATTTAGTTACGACTAATTTTGGTTGCTTAATTTTAGTTACTCCGTTCCGTTTTCTCCAAGTATATTTTCACAGCGCTCTTTTGCTTGGCTTCCTGCAGCACGCGCTGCTCCAAGCTCTGTATCATGCTATCTTTTCGCCGGTTCAAAATCATCGCTTTGATGTTGCCGTACTCATGCTCTATGGGAGCAATGGCGTCGCGCTCCTTGAAGTCGCGAATTGATACGAGGTAAGCGTACGCGCCATCCTCAACCTCAATAACCCTTTTTTTTGCCGCCACGTCTTCGTATCCTCCCTTTCGGGCGGGGAGCTCTTTTGCCAGCTCGTCCAGCGTCAGCCAGCGGTCGCCGTAGTGATCGAACTTGAGCGCGGCTTGCAGGCATAAGTCCTCCAGCGTTGTGGCATCTTCCGGCTTGCTTGAGGTATATATTTTCTTGATGCGCTCTAAGTAGGGAGAATTTTTTCGGAGCTTAATAAACAGCACGCGCGCTATCGGCTTGCTGAGGATAAAATGCTGCCGGTTTTTGTTGTAAAAAGATTCACATTCGGACTCCGATACCGCTGTATCCACGCGCTCAACGTACTCTTGCTCGTAGCGATATACCAGCAGCGATGCGCGGTAATCCTCCAGCAGCGACGATACATCTTTTTGCTTGCTGCTCAGATTTTCCTCGGCAAGGTGCAGCAGCAGCGCCTGCTTTACCCACATATCCACGTAGCTGTGCAGTATGGCCAGGCTGTCGGTTTTCGTGATGTTTGGGGGAAATCTGTCCTTCATATCCGCCATGTACAGCTTTTTGTTTTCCACCGTGGCCAGCAAGTCTTGCTGCTGCTGTTGCTGCTGCCATGTCTGGCTTATACGGTCGCACGAAAAAAGCGGCGCTGCGGCGAGTAAGCCCAAAAGTACTTTGATAGAATTTCTCATTGATAAAAATTTTCACGACTCACCTGCTATAGTTGGGAGCTTCGCTTGTTACCATAATGTCGTGAGGGTGGCTTTCCGCCATGCCGGAGTTGGTAATGCGCACAAACTTTGCCTGCTTCAGCGCTGCTATATCCTTTGCTCCGCAGTAGAACATGCCGGCGCGCAGGCCGCCCAGCATTTGGTAAAT
>JAISAC010000068.1 GCA_031266935.1 Prevotellaceae bacterium | reverse complement strand
TGCGAAATAAACAAAATATAGCAGTTTTATGATGTGTGGCAAAGGGTGTAATTCAAATTGTCGCTTTTGCTCATTCCGTAGGAATGAATCGCTCGGTAGAAAAAGGCAACGTTCCGGTGGTTGCCGGCATCCCGTAGGGATGCATCCTTACGGGATGCCAAAGAAGGACACCATTCGTGTTTTCTACCGAGCGACGCATCCCGCTGGGATGCAAAGACGACATGGAACATTTATATATTATTTATTTTTTTTTATCCCTTAATCCCTAAAAAACAAATAGCGATGAACGCTGATAAAATTATTTCTGCTGCCTTTTGTATGGTTATTTCCTTGGGAAGCTGCGAAGAAGACACTTCCCAAGCGGAGCGAGCTTGTACGCAGTGCGCAGGAAAAGAGATAGTCGAAAGCCTGAGCGAAGAACCTGCATACGTCCGGAAGGGTTGCTTCGAGCATATTGGCCGTGTGGACGCCTTTTACTTCGTTTTGGCCAACCGGCACGATGACGTATTTGGCCTTTTCCCATGCAGCGAAATGCCGGAAGAATACAGGGTAGAGGATTTACCCGTTCTTATCAGCGGCGATATTACCAGCTGCACGGAAGTAGGAGGATGCGTTGAGCCCGACGTCAAGCTGGCGTCAGTTAATGTATTTGAGCTGGCAGCTATAAAACCTAATGCGCAACCCTCTTGCGACTCTGTTGTGGCAATCGACTTATTTAATGATCCGAATGCCTCCCGTAGCAGCGCGGCTGCTACGCCATCATCCGGTAACGGCGTGATGCCCAAGTTAGACCTTGTAGGCATTGAGCAAATCGTAGCAATTTTTGAATTGGCATACGGAGAAACAAAAACGGTGTGCTACCGTGATGAGATGTACCCTATATCTATCCTGAGCATTACCGATGCTGCGCAGGCAACATGCAGCGGCGCGGACGCGGCAGCGCGTAACAAGGTCGAAGTAACCCTTAGCATAGCGCGCAACGATACCCTCTACCAGTACGAGCAGATGATAGTTGAGAATTCCTTTGCAAGATCGGTGAGGTTGGAAACGTGCAGGGCATGGAGGTATAGGGGCGATGGCGCTGATGTTTATGAAGTACGGGATAGCATTGTGAAGTGGAAGCATGAAACCGTGTACATGAACGATTTTGTGGACAAGTTTTTTGCTCAATTTGGTGGCACGTACTTGGTGGGCAGGCCGAACTTGCGGATATGCATGGCAAAGGCAAACTCAATGGATAGGCAGGTACCGAAAGAGCAATGCAGGTTCGTTTTTTTGATAGTTCAATTAAATTCTTGACAGTAAAGTTCAAATATGTTTAATCACTAAAAAACAAATAACTATGAAAGCAAAAGTAAAGCCATTCATTGAATGTTGTAAAATTTCGATTGCAGGGTTGCTTGTGCTGACATGCTTGTCGTGCAAGGAAGAAGAACAACAGCCAACAGCCATACAGCCTGTTCAAATAGCGCAAGGCAATATGTATGGAGGTGGAAGCGAAAACATTCCCAAGCAAGATGTTGTCATAGCAACTCCGGCGGAGTGGGCAAGCCTGCTGGAGGCAATGAGCTCTCCATACGGAGTTGACTTTGCCGAAAGGGAGGTAGACTTCACGAAGTACGCCGTAATTGCTGTTTTTGAAGAAGTCAAAGGCAATGGAGGGTGGAGCATAGATATTACGGATGTTACGGAGTACGCCGACAAAATTACCGTAACGGTGCGCAGCTTGAAAACCGGAGATTTGACAAGCGTTCTTACTCAACCTTTCCATGTTGTTAAGATTGCGGCTTCGGGAAAAATGATAGAGTTTAAACATGTTTAATCACAAATAAAAACAAAACAAAATGAAAAAAAAAGCAATTATCATCCTGCTGTCATCGACCACTTTGGGGACGGGTAGCCTCGCGGCGCAGGAGTACATTACCGTGAGCACGCAAAATATCAGCCTTGCGCTGAAAGTTTCCGACACAAAAAAGCTGGAGCAAGTTTACTTCGGGAACCGGCTAAAGAACGATGAAGAGTTGAAGGCAGCATCGCTGCCCGCCGCAAGCGCCTACTCTACGTTTGGCGGTACCCACACCTTTGAGGCTGCGCTGCGCGCCGTGCAGTCCGACGGCAACACCTCCACCGAATTGCGGTATGCTGCGCACCGCACGGAAAAGCGCGATGGCAACATCGTCCGGACGGTGATCTCGCTCAAGGATGCCTACTACGCGCTCAGCGTTGACCTGTGCTACCAGGCCTACCAAAAGGAAAATATTATTGAGCAGTGGGTGGAGGTAACGAACAATCAGGCGAAGGGCGTAACGCTGCACAATTTTGCCTCGTCCGACCTGTCGTTTAGCGCAGCGGATTACTACGTTACGCAGTTCCACGGAAACTGGGCGGAGGAAATGAATATGAGCCAACAGCATTTAGATGAAGGTATCAAAATAATCGACTCCAAGCTGGGAGTTCGCAGCAACCAGTTTACTCACCCCTGCTTTCTGCTATCGCTCGGCAATCCGGCAACGGAGGATTACGGCGAGGTGGTGGGCGCAACGCTGGCGTGGCCGGGCAGCTTCCAGTTCTGCTTTGAGGTTGACCCGCAGAAGCGGCTCAGGGTGCTGTCGGGGATTAACCCTTACGCCTCGAGCTACACGCTGGAAAAGGGTGAGGTTTTCAAAACTCCCGCTTTGCTATATACCTACAGCGGCAATGGCGTGGGTGAGGTCAGCCGCAGGTTTCACCGGTGGGGGCGGCAGTACGGAATAAAAAATGGCAGCGGCGAGCGCAGCATTTTGCTCAACAACTGGGAGGCCACCTACTTTGACTTCGACGAGGCCAAGCTGGTGCAGATTATTGACGACGCAGCTAAGATGGGCTTTGAACTTTTCCTGCTCGACGACGGCTGGTTTGGGAGCAAGTACCCGCGCAACAGCGACAACGCCGGCCTTGGCGACTGGCACACCAACACGCAGAAGCTGCCGCACGGCCTCCCGTTCCTGATAGAGGAGGCGCACAAGCGTGGCTTGAAGTTTGGCATTTGGGTAGAGCCGGAGATGGTCAACCCGCAGAGCGAGCTGTACGAAAAGCATCCCGATTGGATAATCACGCAGCCACACCGCGAGCAGAGCTTGCAGCGCAACCAGCTGCTGCTGGACTTGAGCAACCCGAAGGTGCAGGAGTTTGTGTTTGGTGTTGTCGATAAAATCTTGACGGAAAATCCGGGTATAGATTACGTAAAGTGGGATTGCAACCGTTACGTCACCAACTCCGGCTCGCAGTACCTGAAACCCGACCGGCAATCGCACCTGTGGATTGACAACGCCAACGGCATTTTGGGCGTGATGGGAAAAGTCAGCGCGAAGTACCCCAACGTTTGCTTCATGGCGTGCTCCGGCGGCGGTGGGCGTATGGACTACGGCAGCATGAAGCACTTCGACGAGTTTTGGATAAGCGACAACAACGACCCGCTACAGCGCATTTTCACGCAGTGGGGCGGCCAACATTTTTTTCCTGCCATTGGTATGGCCAGCCACGTTTCGGCCTCTCCTAACCACATTTCCGGCCGTAGCACCCCGCTCAAGTATCGGTTTGACATAGCAATGGCGGCCAAGCTGGGCATGGACATGCAGCCGGTGCAGATGACGGAGGAGGAAAAAGCATTTTCGCGCAACGCCATCAGCGTTTACAAGCAAATCCGCCCGACGATTCTTTACGGCGACCTGTACCGGTTGCTCTCGCCCTACACGCACAACCGCACTTCCTACATGTACGTGTCGGAGGATAAGAGCGAAGCGGTATTGTTCAACTTTTTGGTTAGAAAAAATATTAACGGCGACAGGGAGGCGGTGCTGCTGAAAGGTTTGGATGCCGATAAAAAATACCGGATAACGGAAATCAACAGGGAATCGGATAAATGGTCGCGGGTTTCGGAGTATGAGGGCAAAACGTTCAGCGGCGACTACCTGATGACGGTGGGGCTTCGGTTTGGGATGTACAGCGAGTACGAGAGCGTGGTGGTGCGGCTGAGCGTACCGTAACGTACCGTACCGTACCGTACCGTACCGTAAGCTAAAGCATACGGCTAATAAAGTGCCGTCCCTGCGGGACTGCCCGGACAAGCGAGCATCCGCGCATCTCCGCTCCGTATGCTAAAGCATACGGTTAATAGAGTGTCGTCCCTGCGGGACTTAGCGGGAGCCTCCTGCTTGTCCCCGTATGCTGAAGCATACGGTTAATAAAGTGTCACCCCTGCGGGGTTTGCAGCATACGGATTGCAGCATACCTACGTAGAGACGCG
>JAISAC010000196.1 GCA_031266935.1 Prevotellaceae bacterium | reverse complement strand
ACACACACACACACACACACACACACACACACACACACACACACACACACACACACACACACACACACACTGCTCAACGAGTTACGTGGTGCGGCTTTATGCGCAGCATGTAATTTTTTCGACTTTTGCAATATTTTCCGACTTTTTTATTTTGATGAGTGGCCAAGTAATATTTTGGCTACTCATTTTTTTTATTCCCGTCGGCATAGCGCTACCCTTACGCTTGTACACCATAAAATCCTACCATTTCAGAACTTGCATTTGGTCGCTTCATCGTAATAAATCTATTGAAATTCAATAAATTACATGTAAAAAATTTCTAAATTCAAAACATTTCCTAAACATGAGCATTATCAGATACTTCAAAGCGTGCTATGCGCACAATCCGCTGACCTGTATTCTTGCTGTGGCGCTGCTGCTGCGGTTGGTAGCAGCCATTTTTGCCCGAGGTTATGGCATGCTCGATGACCACTTCCTCGTCATTGAAGCGCCTGCCTCTATTGCCGCCGGATTTGATTTTTCCGGATGGCTGCCAAGTTCCCCTAATAACGAAGGTCCGACAGGGCAAAATTTTTTCTACATGGGGCTGCACTACCTCCTGTTTGTGCTCCTGAACGCCATAGGCCTCACCTCACCCGATACCCAAATGTACGTTGTGAGAATTTTACACGCCGTTTACTCAATTTCTATCGTTTACTTTGGGTACAAAATAGCAGAAAAGTACGCCGGCAAAAAGCCGGCTGCACAGGTAGGATGGCTGCTGGCTGCATTTTGGTTTATGCCGTGGCTGAGCGTACGGAACTTGGTGGAAGTTCACTGCATACCGTTTCTGCTGTGGGGCGTATGGATGTACATCAAGCGGGATAGCCCCGGCGTGAAAACGGCGCTGCTGTCGGGCTTAGTGGCGGGCGTTGCCTTTTCTATCCGCTATCAGGCCATCTTCATGCTGGCGGGATTTGGGCTGGCGCTGCTGTGCCTCAAGCAGTTTCGGAACGCAATCGTGTGGGGCGCGGGAGCGCTGCTTAGCATGTTCCTGATACAGGGCGGTATTGATTTTTACTTCTGGGGAAAACCCTGCGTTGAGTTTATGGCGTACCTGCACTACAACCTTATAGTGGTACAGCCCGGCGACTATCCGGGAGGTGGGCCGCTAAAGTACGTGGCGCTGATTGCAGGCATACTCGTTCCGCCCGTGAGCATCTTTATTTTTGGCGGCTTCTTTGTCAGGTGGCGCAAGTACCTGCTGCTGTTTTTACCCAGCTTTATCTTTTTGCTTTTCCACAGCATCTTCAGCAACAAGCAGGAGCGCTTTATTTTCACCATCGTTCCGTTTATTATCATTCTGGGCATGATAGGGTGGCACGAGCTGCTGGCATCCTACTCTAAAGTTACGTGGCTGAATAAGCTTGCAAGGGGAAGCTGGAAGTTCTTTATGGTGGCCAACGCGGCGCTGCTGTGCGTTGTCAGCGTTCACTACTCCAAGAAGGCAAGGGTAGAATCCATGCTCTACCTGTCGCGCTACCAAGGCATAGAGCACCTTGCCAAGATGGACAACATTCCGTTCCTGCCGCTCTTTTACCTTGGCGAGTGGGCAACGACGCTTACGGACATAGACCGCAACGACATAGACGGCTGCGCGCAGCGCCTGCTGGAAAGCGGAAGCGCTCCCCGCTTTGTGCTTGTAACCGACGACGAAAACGCCGCTCCGCGAGTTGAAGCGCTAAAGCGGCACTTCCCCGAGCTGGTTTTTGAAGCCCAAATAAAGCCCAGCCTGATTGATAACCTGATGTTTTTCCTGAACCCGCGCCATAACATAAACGAAACCATATCCATTTACAGGAACCAAAAGTATTTTCCCGACAAACGGTAAGCCCGTGTCCGGCTGTACAGTAAATGCTTTGCTGGCCACAGGCTTTGCAACTTTTTCGGATAAAACATTTACCTTACATACAGCCCTTTTTATTCATACGCTTGTAAATTTGGGGATTTTCATGTAAATTTGCAGGAAATTTTTGCAGGAAATTATGGTATGACAGCGCTGCGACGAGCTCATTCTTGCGGCATCTATCGTATTTGGAGGTTGACAAAATCTAATATTTTAATGTAAACACATGAAAAAAGTCGTTTTAGGTATTGACATCGGCGCAACGAGCGCCAAGCTTGGGCTGGTAGATAACGCCGGAAATATTTTGGCGGAAAGCAACGTCCCTACCCCCGTAAACACTTCGGGGGTGAGCGCCGCCGATTTTGTGAAGTCGCTGTGCGAGGCTGCATTTGTTTTGCAGCACCAGGCAAATACTCCGGTTGAGCTGGTTGGCGTTGGCATCGGTGCGCCAAACGCCAACTACAGCAAGGGAACCATTGAGTTTGCGGCCAACCTCCCGTGGCAGCAAGAAATAGTGCCCTTCGTTGAGCTTATGCAGGCATACTTTCTGGAGCTTCCCATCCGGATAACCAACGACGCCAACGCTGCCGCCATCGGCGAAATGGTGTACGGCGGCGCCAAGGAGATGAAGGATTTTGTGTCCATAACGCTCGGCACAGGCCTTGGCAGCGGCATTGTTGTTGGTGGAGAGCTGGTGTACGGCTGCGACGGATTTGCAGGCGAAATAGGGCACATCATCATGACGCCGGACGGACGGCGCTGCGGCTGCGGCAGAGCGGGATGCCTTGAAACGTACGTGTCGGCAACGGGCCTAAAGCAAACCGCTTTTGAGGTGATGTCGCGCCGCTACTTCACCGAGAAGAGCCTGCTCAAGGCGGCCTCCTTCAACGAAATTACGCCCAAGTACATTGCCGACGCCGCGCAGCAGGGCGACAGCATGGCGCTGGAGGTGTTTGAAAAAACCGGAGAAATGCTGGGGCTGGCTTTGGCCAACATCGTTGCGTTCAGCAGCCCCGAAGCCATCTTTTTGTACGGCGGCCTGGCCAACTCCGGCGACCTGCTGCTAACCCCAACGCGCAAGTCGATGAACAAAAATATGCTGAAAAACTTCTGCAAGCGCACCGAGCAGGGGCAGGTTGTGCAGGAGGCAAGTACGCAGCTGCTGCTCTCGCACCTCTGCAACAAAAACGGCGCCGTACTTGGGGCGGCAGCGCTTGTATGGCACAAAATTTGAAAGCAGCCAAGCAGGCGGTAGGGCTACGCTTCGTCAGCGACAGGCAGTGGCGGCGGTACCCCATACGGGCGGTTAAGCAGGTAGCATATTTCTACATTTTTTTCATGCTGCTGTACATTATCCTGCACGTGGTGAGCGGCAAATCGCTCACCACCATGCCCGATTTCTCTACGCTCTTCACGCCGCGCCTGCTCATCGGGCTGGCGCTGCTGGGCGTGTGCTACCCGTTTATCGGCTTCCTGTCGGTAAAAGAGCCGCTGCCGGAGGGCGGCATGGAAAGGCACGAGCATCCGCTGCGCGAGGTAATGTCAAGAAGCGACTACAAGCTGGTGAAAAGCGAAAGCACCAAGCTCGTTTTTCGCGCATACAGCCCCATGCGGCGCGTGCTGACTATGTTTGAGGATGATATTACAATGGAGCTGAAGGACGACGATACGCTGGTTATCAGCGGGCTGCGCAAGGAGGTGCTGCGCATACGCCTGCGGGTGAGCGATTACGTAAGAAGCACAAGGAGCGAGCAGCAAGCTGCAAAGGGCGAGGTGTAAACGGTAGACTGTGACATTCGTTTTATGCAAAAAAAATACTTCAACATACTGAAAGACTACGCCGTTATTTCTGTTGGCCTGATCATCTACGTTTTTGCATGGGTTACATTCATCGTCCCCAACGGCATTGTGGGCGGCGGCGTTGGCGGTATTGGCGCGCTGATTTACTACGCTACCGGCTTTGAGATTTCCTACTCCTACCTCTTGGCAAATGCTTTGCTGCTGCTGCTCGGCATGCGGGTTATAGGCCGCCACTTTGGGGCAAAAACTATCTACGGCATTTTGCTCAGCTCGGCGCTGTTCCACTACCTGCCGCAGATAATTCCCGAAACGCTGATAGCGCAGGTAAAATCGGAGCAAAACCTGCTCCTGTGGGTGCTCGTAGGAGGGGTATTTGAAGGCGTGGGTATTGGCATTGCCTTTACGCGCGGCGGAAATACGGGAGGCACGGATATCATTGCGCTTATCATCAACAAGTTTAAGCACATCAACCCGGGGCGGGCGCTGCTGTACTGCGACGTGGTAATCATTGGCTCGTCTATATTCTTGCCCGACCGCACCATTTTGTCGCTGCTGTACGGCGGCATTATGGTTACGGTATCTACCTACGTGATCGACGCGCTGCTGGTAGGCTCGAAGCAAAGCCTGCAGGTGCTCATCTTTTCGGAGCAGTACGAAGCCATTGCCGACGAGGTCTGCAAGGTTCTGGGGCGAGGCGTAACCATGCTTTACGCCAAGGGGTGGTACACCAAGCATGAGCGGAATGTGCTGCTGCTGGTAGTGCGCAAGTACGAAATCAACGCTGTTTACCGCATCATCAACGAAATAGACAAGGAGGCATTTGTTTCTACAGCCAGCGTTACGGGCGTGTTTGGCGAAGGGTTTGAGCCAATCAAAGACGGGACAATAAAGCTGACGAAGCACAAAAAGAAGCCGTGAGAACTCTCCTATAATCTATAAATCCTGAAGTCAGCAAAAAACGGGTGGAGCATTGCACCTAAGCAACGCCCCACCTGATTTTTTTACTCTGCCGCCGGCTTATCCTCCAGCACAGCCTTGTATGCGTCCAAATCTTCCTTTTTGAAATCGGCTATATACGATGCCCGCTCGGCGTTCCACGATTTTGCCCTCTTGATGAAAACCTCGGCAGAGCGGCTGTACTCGTCGCTGCGCTGCGCGTCGAGCAGGAGCAGGTAGCCCATGATGATGTGCCCTGCCATCTCAACCAGCCTGCGGGCGTGAAAATCGGTGCAATCGGCTTCGGCAAGCGCCGTAACCTGCTCCAGCGCGGCGGCGTAGGAAGTCGTCATTTCCGCCAGCATTTGGCGCAGGTATTCGTGCTCCGGCTTTACCGGCGCTGCCGCGTACTTGCGCATCTGAGCAAGCGCAAGGCCCGTAGATACGCCGCGTATGGCCGCTACCACCTGCAGCTGTGAGGTTCCCTCGTAGATGGTGGTAATACGGGCGTCGCGGTAGGCGCGCTCAATGGGGTAATCCTTCATGAAGCCGCTGCCGCCGTGAATTTGAATGGAATCGTAGGTAAGCTGGTTGCTGTACTCGCTGGCAAAGAGCTTGGTGAGCGGCGT
>JAISAC010000046.1 GCA_031266935.1 Prevotellaceae bacterium | reverse complement strand
TCGCGGGTGTCGCCTTCTTTTGCGACCATCGCATCAATGTGTTCCGAAAAATAATGCTCCAGCTCTTCCTGCGTGTATCCGCACAGCGTTGCGTATCGCTCATCAATGGTAATATCTTTGGGGCTGTTCAGCGCTGAAAAAATCGAGAGTTTGGCAAACTTGGAAACGCCGGTCAGGAAGATAAACTGCAAATGCTCGTCGGTCGCTTTCAGTATCTTGTAAAAGCCTTGAAGCGATTCCTGAATGGCTTTCAGCTCTGTCGGCGATTTACCCATTACATCCAGTATCGGCGCATCGTATTCATCTATCAAAATGACAACTTTTTCGCCGGTTTTGCGATGCAGCTCCATGATTAACTCTCTGAAAGAATCTGAAGCGTATTCGGAAAACAGCGCAATTTCATTTCTGCGCGCTTCAATTTTTAACCAAACAGATAAGCTTTTTTCTATCTCTTCCGGCGTTCCGTGCTTGACAGCCGTCCAGTCTATCCGGATAACGGGATTGCTTTTCGACCAGTCCCACTTATCGTAAATGTAAAGACCTTCGAACAACTCCTTACGCCCGCTGAACAGCGCATCCAGCGTACTGATGAGCATTGATTTTCCGAAGCGGCGCGGGCGGGAAAGGAAATAAATCTCTCCTGTCGTAACTAATCGGTGGATGTGCTCTGTCTTATCCACATACAAATAATTGTTGCTTCGCAAGTTCTCAAACGACTGTATGCCTATCGGTAAATTTTTCATGCTAACTATTTTTTATGCTGTAAAATTAGATGAAAATTTTACGATTTCCAAGCGCGAGAGAATAAAATTAAGGCCACTGCTGCTGCCGCCGCCTCTTTACCCTGCATCTCTTGACGGGATAGGTTAAAAGGCAACCTCCCGCAGTACGCTTGACGGGAGGTTTCCGCCTTCGCGAAAGCGGCATATTGATAGAATTATTGCTTGTTTTGCGCAGTTTAATAGAGTTTATATTCAATTACGCAGCGAAACTTCTACCGCACAAACAGCAGCTCCCTGTACTTTGGCAGGGGCCACATCTCGTTGTCAACAATCAGCTCGAGCTTGTCGATGTGGTAGCGAATGGCGTCCATGCGCGGCACAATGCTGTCGTGGTAGGCTAAGGCTTTTTCCCTTTCGCTCTCGATTTTGTTGGCAACCTTGCGCTCGTTAATCATATCCTCCACGCCGAGCGTGATTTCGTTGGTGTGGTTGGCAATGCGCTCAATGATGAGCCTGTTCTGCGCCGAGAGCGCCTTGCCGGCGTCTCCGGGGAAGAGGGCGGCTACCTTCGATACGTTGTCCAGCAGCCTCGACTGGTACTCGGTTGCCACCGGAATGATGTGGTTAAGCGCCAGGTCGCCCAGCACGCGGGACTCTATCTGTATCTTCTTCGTGTAGGTTTCCCACTTCACCTCGCAGCGCGAGTGCAGCTCTTTCTGGTTGAGAACGCCCACGTCCTCAAACATTTTTATGCTGGCCTCCGAGAGGTAGCTGTCAAAAATTACCGGTACGCTGGTTTCGCAGTCCAGGCCGCGCTTTTCGGCTTCGGCCTTCCACTCGTCGCTGTAGCCGTTGCCGTCGAAGCGTATGGGTGCGCTCTCCTTGATGTAGCTTTTTACCACCTCAAAGATGGCCTTTTCCTTGGCCGTTCCCTTGGCGATGAGCGCCTCTACCGCTCCGAGAAACTCGCCAAGCTGGTGGGCAACGGCGGCGTTGAGGGCAATCATGGCCGCGCCGCAGTTTTCGGACGAGCCTACGGCGCGGAACTCAAAGCGGTTGCCGGTAAACGCAAAGGGCGACGTGCGGTTGCGGTCGGTGTTGTCGATAAAGAGCTCCGGTATTTGCCCTACGCCGAGCTTGAGGCCGGCCTTTTTGTCGATGGCAATCGCCTCGTCGGTTTTGGAGGCTGCTACCTTGTCTAACACCGCCGAAATCTGGCTGCCGAGGAATACCGATATGATGGCCGGCGGCGCCTCGTTGGCGCCCAGCCGGTGGGCGTTGGTGGCGGAGCTGATGGAGGCCTTCAGCAGGGCGTTGTGCTTGTGGACGGCCTTGAGCACGTTGGCAACAAAGGTTACAAACTGCAGGTTGCTCACGGCATCTTTGCCCGGCGCGAGGAGGTTTACGCCCGTATCCGTTCCGAGCGACCAGTTGCAGTGCTTGCCGGAGCCGTTGACGCCCTTAAACGGCTTTTCGTGCAGTATCACCCTGAAGCTGTGCCGGCGGGCTACGCGGCGCATTACCGACATCAGCAGCAGGTTGTGGTCAACGGCAAGGTTTGTCTCCTCGTAGATGGGCGCCAGCTCAAACTGGTTAGGGGCAACCTCGTTGTGCCGCGTTTTTACGGGGATGCCGAGCTTGTGGGCTTCTACCTCGAGCTCGGTCATGAAGGCCAGCACGCGCGAGGGGATGTGCCCAAAGTAGTGGTCTTCGAGCTGCTGGTTCTTGGCGCTGTCGTGCCCCATGAGGGTGCGGCCGGTGAGCATAAGGTCCGGGCGACCCGCCCAGAGCGACCCGTCAACCAGAAAGTACTCCTGCTCCCAGCCAAGGTACGAGAATACTTTGGTCACGCTTTCATCAAAGAGCTTGCACACCTTCACCGCGCTCCTGTCCACGGCGGCGAGCGCCTTGAGCAGCGGCGCCTTGTAGTCCAGCGCCTCGCCCGTGTAGGAGATAAAGATGGTGGGGATGCAGAGCGTGTCGCCCACCACAAAGGCCGGCGACGCGGGGTCCCACGCCGTGTATCCGCGCGCCTCGAAGGTGTTGCGGATGCCGCCGCTGGGGAAGCTCGACGCGTCCGGCTCCTGCTGCACGAGCAGCTTGCCCGAGAACTCCTCTATAGCTTGCTTTTCGCTGTTGAGCTCCGCAAAGGCGTCGTGCTTTTCGGCGGTGCCGCCCGTGAGGGGCTGAAACCAGTGGGTGTAGTGGGTGGCGCCCATTTCGATAGCCCACTGCTTCATGCCCTGCGCCACCTCCTCGGCAATGTCGTGCGTGAGCGGAGCGCCGGCCTTTACCTCGGCGCTGAGGGTTTTGAAGGTTGTTTTGGACAGATAGTTCTTCATTTTCTCGTACGAGAAAACGCTCTGGCCAAAGTAGTCGGAGGCCCTCCCTGAAGGAGCCTCAACCTGTACGGCTTTCTTGCCGAAAGCCTCATCTAATAGCTTAAATCTTAGTGTACTCATTTCTTTTTGTAATTTTGAATTATGAATTGTGAATGAATTTTGAATTTTGAATTATGAATTTTGAATTGGCTTGCGCCGGTTTTTTTTTGAATTATGAATTATGAATTTTGAATTGGCTTACGCCGTCAGGATAATTCAAAATTCATAATTCAAAATTCAAAATTTTTATTTGAGGAAAATGTTGTTTTGCTTGCAGGTATCAATCATCTCGTCGCTCCAGAGGGATGCCTGCGTTTCGCCGATGTGGGCGCAGCGCAGCAGGAACATGCAGAGCCGGCTCTGCCCTATGCCTCCGCCGATGGAGAGCGGTATCCTGTCCTCCAGCAGCAGGCGGTGAAAGAGCAGGTCTCTGCGCTCGGGGCAGCCCTCAAGCTCCAGCTGGCGGGTGAGCGCCTCCTTGTCCACGCGGATGCCCATGGACGATATTTCAAAGGCCGACTCGAGCACGCTGTTCCAGAGCAAAATATCGCCGTTCAGCCCCCGTCGCCCGTCGCCGGTGGGCGTTGACCAGTCGTCGTAGTCGGGCGCGCGCCCGTCGTGCTTTTCGCCGTTGGCCAGCTTGCCGCCAATGCCAATCACGAATATGGCGCCGTACCGGCGCGTTGCCTCCGCCTCGCGCTCCTTTGGCGGGAGCGAGGGGTAGTCCCTGAGCAAATCCTCCGAGTGGACAAAGGTAATCTTGTCGGGCAGCGACGGCGTGATGTGGGGGTAAAGCCTGTACACGTGCGCCTCAACGCTCTTGAGCGCGGCGTATATTTTTTCGACTATGCGCTTGAGGTAGTCGAGCGTCCGGTCATCCGTGGTGATGGTTCTTTCCCAATCCCACTGGTCAACGTAGAGCGAGTGTATGTTGTCGAGCTCCTCGTCGGCGCGGATGGCGTTCATGTCGGTGTAGAGGCCGTAGCCGGCGGGGATTTTGTAGGCGGCCAGCTTCATGCGCTTCCACTTGGCCAGCGAGTGCACCACCTCCGCCTTTGCGTCGCCCATATCCTTCACTTTGAATGACACGGGGCGCTCCACGCCGTTCAGGTTATCGTTTATGCCGGTGCCCGAGAGCACAAAGAGCGGCGCGGTTACGCGCCGTAGCCCCAGCTGCTCCGAGAGCTCCGCAGGGAACAGCGTCTTCAGCTTTTCTATGGCTTGCTCCATAGTTTCGGGGGCAAGCGTTGCCCGGTAGTCCGAGGGTAAAAACAGGTTCATGACTTTGAAATTTTGAATTATGAATTATGAATTTTGAATTAAAACAAGACTTTATATGACAAAACAGGAAAAAATCGTAGCTGATAAACCGAATAAGTAAACACTTCCCCATTCAAAGGCAGCTCTACCTGCTCATAAATATTTTTTGTATCAAACACATTTCTAAAGTCAAAGGATAAAATATGTGTTGCCGCTTTGGCATTATACAGCAGTCCCACCTTTGCGTCAACCCGCGAATATGGGGCGTATTGCTTGGTATTCAGCAAGGCTTCGTCGTATATAATTTTCATTTGCCGAATACTTGCCTCAACATCAAGCGGGGTATAGCGCCGCCCTCCGGATAGCATAGCGGAAACATCTACCGTAAGCGCATATTTGTGGTTGGGCGACAGGCGTATTTCTTTGCCGGCAAGCGCCGTTAAAGCATAAGCGCTATTAAACGCAGTGTTGTACCACTGCTTGTCGTATCCTCTTGCCTCTGCCGAAAAAAGGCTGCCGTTGAGCTGTGCATAGTAACCTTTCCACTCCCCAAAGCGCGAGGTAACCTCCACGCCATAGCACCGCCCAATCCCCGTAGCCTCCAACTTTTGGTGCAGTAAATAAATATCGTCAAAATAGTAGGCAAGGTTGAGCGCCGAGTATGAGCCTGAATACTGATCAACCGCAACATTGTAGTGATGCTGATAATACCCGTTTACATTTATGCTCCATTGGGGCAGTAGCGTTGCCCAATAGCTTAGCGTTACCTGAGCGCTTTTCATAAAGTTAAAGGAAAGATAAGGCTGCGTAAATCCTCCTTCCGGAGCATGTTCTTTGGTTAAGTATATCCCAATGGGGTATTGCCGGCTATACATTCCGGCAGCCATCATTACGCTATGATTTTTTGCCGGTTGCCAACTCAAAGAAGCGCGAGGTTCAAGGCTTTGCGTATGGTTTAACCCCAAATAAAGGTAATGTACCCCAAGCGTACTCTCCATGCTACTCCCAAAGCGGTATTTCCATTCCGCAAAAACGTTCAATGTGCCGTACTGCTTTTCCAGAGCGTAGTAAAAGAGCGTATCCGTCGGAAATTGCCTTTCATCATTTATAACGCAAGAGGATGAAAGATTTCCCGCAACTCCCGCGTTGAGCACGTTTCCTGCGTTGATTTTTGCCGTCAATGTAGCGTTAAGGCCGTACCGCTGCTCCGTATCGGTAAATATGGTAGAAGGCAACCCTCCTTGTCCTGCATAGTCGTGGTCTTGCTTCACGTTTTTCGTGCTAAGCTGCGAGGTGTAAAGGTTAGCCGTCAGGCTCACATTATCGGACAAAAACAGCAGTTCGCCAACGCCTGCCGACAGCGTTTTAGTTTCATTTCCAATATCCAGCTTTGTATTATTAACGCCATTTCCCGCCTCTACCTCAATTTGGCTTACGCCTCCAACGGCCCAGACTTTCGCAGTGCCCCGTCTATGCCGGAAGTGTAATTTTGCCGTAAAATCGTTAAAGTCGGGAGTCGCACCCAGCATATCTCTATACTTTTTCGACACATTATCAATAACACCCGCTAACGATTGCCGATATGCAACGTTATAGGAGGCTGCACCTTTTTTCAAATATCCCTCCGAACCAACATTAAAGTCAACACTGCTCAGCTGGGCATAATGCTCAAATCGGTGCACCGACCCGCTGCGCAGCTTTGCGTCGAACACTGCTGACAGCACGTTTCCAAATTTTGCCGGAAAAGCGCCTGTATAAATGGTAGAAGCTCCCATCATATCCGGATTGAACACGCTCACCGTTCCGCCCGTCCCGCCTGACACCGAAAAATGGTTGGGGTTCAGAATTTCACATCCCTCCAGCATCCAAAGCACTCCGGCAGGGCTGTTACCTCTTACGATTAAATCATTTTTATCATCCGACGAATTTTGAATTCCTACTACGGAGGTCAACATGCGCAAAGGGTCACGCACATTGCCTGCATAGCGGTTGACTACCGACGGCAGAACTCTAACACCGCCCTCTTGCTTTTGCTTACCGTACGCTACTACAACTTCGTCAATTAAGCGTACAGCCTCTTTTAAAGCAATAGTCGCCGTTGTTTCCTTGCCCGACAATAGCGCCACTTCGTAATGATCTGCTGCATTGTATGCAATGTGTTTCACGTATAAATATTGCTTACCTATGGGAACGCGCGTCAGCACAAAAGCTCCGCTGCTATCGGTGGTACAGAATTTGCGATACATGCTGTCCAACCCTACCGTTGCTCCTGCAACGGGCTGCTGCGTATCTTCGTCCAATACCCACCCTCTGACTGTTTGCGTTTGCTGCGCAACGGTAACCACAGGCATTGTAATCATGATTAAGTAAAACAAAAATATTGAATTTTGCTTGGCCATAAGCAGCCCATTTTCAATAATCTAAAAAAAAGCCATCTCCATCCGTACATGTAAGATGGCTTTTCTTCTTCAACAACATTTAGTAAGGTTACATTAAGTACTTACCTAATTTTGCAAAACTTCAGATTGATTTTCAATCGGTTATGCTATATTCTTTCTTTAGCATCATCCGTAGCTTGCCTCGCCATGCTCGTAAACGTCTAATCCTTCCTCCTCTACCCGTGCCGAAACCCGTATGCCCACGAGCTTATCTACGATGTAGAACAGGATGATGGTGAGGACTGCGCTGTACGCAATGGTTGCCACCGTTGCAACGGTCTGCACCCACAGCTGATGCCAGTCGCCGTACAGGGCGCCCTGCTGCCCGCCGTCGCCCGTAATGAGCTGCGTTGCGAAAACGCCGGTGAGGATAGACCCGATAATCCCGCCAACGCCGTGCACGCCGAAGGCGTCGAGCGAGTCGTCGTACTTGAGCCTTGTCTTCACCACGGCCACCATAAAGAAGCAAACGGCGGACGACGCGGCGCCTATGACAAACGCTCCCAGCACGTCAACCGTTCCCGCCGCCGGGGTGATGGCCACCAGGCCGGCCACCGCCCCCGTGCAGGCGCCCACGGTGGTTGGCTTTCCGTTGCGTATCCAGTCTATGGCCATCCACGTAACGGCGGCAGCGGCGGTGGAGAGGTGCGTTACCAGAAAGGCGTTGGCGGCAAGCCCGTCGGCGGCAAGGCCGCTGCCGGCGTTGAAGCCAAACCACCCCAGCCACAGAAAGGCTGCACCAATGAACACAAAGGCAACGTTGTGCGGCGCGGTAGGCCTGCCGTACCGGTAGCCCTTCCGCTTGCCCAGCATGATGGCCATCACCAGCGCCGAAATGCCGGCGTTGATGTGCACCACCGTGCCTCCGGCAAAGTCAATGGCGCCCAGCTCGCCCAGCCATCCGCCGCCCCACACCCAGTGCGCCAGCGGGTTGTACACTACGATAGACCAAAGAACAATAAACAGCAGGTAGCCTCCAAATTTCACCCGCTCGGCAAACGCGCCGATAATCAGCGCCGGCGTGATGATGGCAAACATGCACTGGAAGAGCGCAAACAGGGCCTCCGGAATGTTGGCGCCCTGCAGCAGCGTACCCACGGTAACGCCGCGCAAAAACGCCTTGTCGAACCCGCCAATGAAGAACCCCAGGGGGCTTCCGGATTCCATGAAGCCGGAGCCAAACACCCAGCTGTACCCAAAGGCAACCCACAGAATGGTAATGACGCCCACCAGCACAAAGCACTGCATGATAATGCTGAGCAGGTTCTTTTGGCGCACCAGCCCGCCGTAGAACAGCGCCAGCCCCGGAATGGTCATCATCAGCACCAGCACTGTGGCAACAATAATCCACGCCGTGTTGCCGGTATCAACTTTTGCCGCCTCCGCCACCGCTTCCGTCACGGCCTCAACGGCCTCCTGAGCGTGCAGCTTTGCTGCGGCAAGCAGCAGGAAAAACGCAGCTGCTATGCGCTTCAAATTTTTATAAATATGCTTTTTCATTTGTTTTTGTTTTTTTTTAGTTAGATAGTTAGGGGAAAATTTTGAATTTTGAATTCTGAATTTTGAATTGGCTTGCGCCGTCAGGATAATTCAAAATTCAAAATTCATAATTCAAAATTACAAATTACAAAATCTCCTGCTCGGCGTTGTAGAGGGCAATATCGCCTCGCTCGCCCGTGCGGATGCGCACGGCGTCATCTACCGAAATGATAAAGATTCTGCCGTCGCCGATTTCGCCGGTTTGGGCTGCTTGCTGAATGGCCGCAACCGTTTTCTCAACGTTCTTGTCGCGAACAATTATGCTCAGCAGAACCCGCTCAATGCTGCTCGTGTCGTAAACCACGCCGCGGTATATGCGCCCCTGACGGGATTTGCCCACGCCGCGCACGTCGTAGTACGAAAACCATTCGATGTCTATCTCCAGCAGCGCATCCTTTACGTCTTCGAACTTGGTTTTTCTAATGATTGCTTCGATTTTTTTCATTGTTTGTCTGTTTTTTTTGGTTTATTAAGTTAGAAGGTAATCCCGCATACCAAAAATACATCTTCGGTGTTAGGGTTGAAGATAAGCCGCCCAAATACGGGCAGGGTAAAGCTGTCGGTAATTTTCAGCTCTTTGGTTGCCTTGAGCGAAATATTTACCACCGCAAAGTCAGCGCTGTAGTACGATGGCGCTGCGGGGCTTTCGAGCGTTGAAGCCGGTTGATATGCCGGCGACTCCCACGGCCTTACCCCCAGCGCAACATCCAGCGCAACATCTTTCACGGTGAAAGGGTAAGATGCCTCAATGTAGGTAGAGAAAGCCCGCGACACCTTGCCCGCGGCATCATACTTGAAGTCGTTGCCGGCAAAGAACGTGCTCCACGACAGCTTTAGCGGGAGCTTCTCAATGGGAAGCGTGTAGGCCAGCGTTGCCTCAAACAGGTGATCCGATACCTTTTTATCGGGGTCTGCCGGGTCGTAGGAGTTACCTCGCGAAAAGTAGCCGTAAGCGCCTTCGCCGCCCCACCAGTAGTCGGTTACGGCAGCATCCAACCCTGCAATGGAGTAGCTCAGGGTAAAGTCAACCTCCTTGAAGCCGGCGTCAACATCTACGCTTCCCCACGACGACAGGGAAAAGCCGGCAAGCTCCACGCCAACGCTTGGCTGCGCGGATACTCCTGCCTGGTACGCTCCGCGCCAAACGTAGGAGCTAACCATATCAACGCCTACCGAGAAGTTCACATCGTTCTTTTTTTCGGCGCTTTCCTGCGCTCGCGCCGCGCACGGCAGCGCGCACAGCGCTACCGCACAAATTTTCATCAATTGTTTTTTCATAGTAATGTTCCTCATGT
This sequence comes from Prevotellaceae bacterium, assembly GCA_031266935.1. Lineage (GTDB taxonomy): Bacteria > Bacteroidota > Bacteroidia > Bacteroidales > UBA932 > JAITMY01. The sequence continues at coordinate 2,510 of JAISAC010000046.1, read as the reverse complement.
GCTTGGAGGGCTAAGTAAAGCCCTCTCTGTTAAAGCCTAAGTTAATTTTGCCTGCTCTTGGGAGCAACAAGTGAGGTGCCCCCTTTGCTTTTCGCAAGAAGCTGCTTCTCCGAAAAGCTGCGGAGTAGAGCAAAGGCTGCATGAACCCTTAGTTTCTGTGCGCGCTATATTCCCCCCTGTAGGGGGTTTTGAGCACATGAGTACATCAAGCAGTAGATTGTTTTTTTCATCAGGTTATTGGTTTTGTTAAGTTGGTTAATAAGCTATGCAAGTCAAAGGTTGAAGAATACTGTTCGTCGTTGAGACCTCACCCCCGTCCCCTCTCCGAAGGAGAGGGGAGCAGCGCCGCCGCAGCTACCCTCGTGTACCAACTCCCCTCTCCTTCGGAGAGGGGCCGGGGGTGAGGTCTCTATAATTTGGCAAAGTTGCGCCGAAGTGCGCGCTACAGCTTCCAATTTTTTATGCGCTCTACCGCCTCTACGGTGGCGGCCTTTTTTCCAAAGGCGGTGAGCCTTACAAACCCTTCGCCGCTTGCGCCAAAGCCCGCGCCGGGGGTGGTTACTATTTGCAGCTCGTTGAGCATCCTGTCAAAAAACTCCCACGAGGAGTAGCTGTTGGGCGTTTGCACCCAGATGTAGGGAGCGTTTACCCCACCGTAGGTTTTCATGCCTATCGACTCTAAGCCTGTTTTTATCACGCCGGCGTTCTGCAGGTAGTAGTCAATGGTCTCCTGCACCTGCTGCTTTCCTTCGGGCGAATAAACCGCCTCGGCTGCGCGCTGCACAACGTACGCCGCTCCGTTGAACTTGGTGGCCTGACGGCGCTTCCAAATGCTGTTGAGCGCAACCTTGTCGCCGGATGCAGTTTTTACCAGCAGCTCTTTGGGCACCACGTTATACCCGCAGCGCACACCCGTAAATCCCGCCGTTTTGGAGAAACTTCGGAACTCCACCGCCACCTGCTTAGCGCCCGCTATCTCGTAGATGCTGCGCGGGACGTCGCTCTCGCGGATGAACGCCTCGTAAGCAGCGTCGAACAGGATAAGCGTTTCGTTTTGCAGGGCGTAGTCCACCCACTTTTTCAGCTCGGCTCTGGAGAGGGTTGTCCCCGTCGGGTTGTTGGGGTAGCACAGGTAGATAACGTCCACCCGCTTTGTGGGCAGCGCCGGCGTAAAGCTGTTTTGCGCCGTGCAGGGCAGGTACTGTATGCAGCTCCATGCGCTGTTTTTCAGCTCGCCCGCGCGCCCGCCCATGACGTTGGTATCCACGTACACAGGGTAAACGGGGTCGGTAACGGCCACAAGGTTGTCGGCGCTCAGGATGTCGCCAAAGTTTCCGGTATCGCTTTTAGCGCCGTCGCTCACAAAGATTTCGTCCTGGGTAACGTCAATGCCATGCGCGGCAAAGTCATTTTTTACGATTGCATCCAGCAGGAAGGGGTAGCCCCTGTCGGGCGAGTAGCCCCTCATGGTTCCTTCCGAGGCCATTTCGGCCGTAGCTTTCTGCATTGCCGCTATCACTGCCGGCGCCAGCGGGCGGGTAACATCGCCTATGCCCAAGCTGATAACGCTGGCGCTCGGGTGGTTTGTTTTATAGGCCGCAACCCTTGTTGCAATCTCCGCAAACAGATAGTTGCCGGGCAGCTTTAAAAAGTTTTCGTTTACAAATGCCATTTTAGTTCAAGATTCAAAGGTTCAACAATTCAATTCATGCTTCATTTAACAGCGCAAAGGTAAGCATTAGCGCGTATAGCTGTACCGCCTTGCCGGAGTACTTTTCCCTGTTTTTTATCTCATCGTACAAATTGTCGGCAAAAGTACATATTTTGATTTCTACTTGATACAAATAATGCGTAAATAATTATAAAATGAAGCTTGCCTGAAAAAGAAAAATTCCGGATTTCGATTTTTGAGCTGTAAAAGCAGCAGGGGAGGGGATACCTGATTTAGGGACATTCGGTGTGCATCACACCCATTCCTTCATCCGTCATTCCTATACCGCGTACAGCATAGTTTAGCGAATCAAGAGATGAAAGCGATATCAATAGAACATGGACACCACTAAAAAAAAAAAATTACCAAAAAAATTCCGGTAATCTTGTTACAGTATGCCAACATAACAAGCATTGGCACACCATATTGCTATTGTCGTTCAAAAAAATTATTTTTTTAACTATTAAAATATATGCAGTGAAAATAAAATTTCATACATTTGCCGCGTGGTAATAATTCAACTGAAGGGGCTAACGGTATCTGCAATAGAGAAAATTGTTATTAAAAAATTTATGCACCTGCTTCAACATAATCTCAGCTCACCGATTTTGGCTGTAGATAGCTTGCTTCTGTCGAGCTGTCCGTTGACACCTATGTATAACACACACACACACACACACACACACACACACACACACACACACACACACACACACACACACACACACACACACACACACACACACACACACACACACACAAAAATCGAGCTCAAATAAAAAAAATAATAAAAAAATAA
>JAISAC010000023.1 GCA_031266935.1 Prevotellaceae bacterium | reverse complement strand
TGCTGCAATCCGTATGCTGCAAACCCCGCAGGGGTGACACGCTATTAACCGTATGCTTCAGCATACGGGGACAAGCAGGAGGCTCCCGCTAAGTCCCGCAGAGCCTGCCCCGAGCGTAGCCGAGGGGGACGACAACTTTATTAACTGTTATATCTTGTTTATTCGTCATTCCTAAATCTGTGTCATCTGTGTGCTAAAATGGACATTTCATACCAAAAAGGAGGAGGAGAAAATCTCCTCCTCCTTCCCCATTCTTTCTCTCAATCAACCTTTCGATTGACCAATCACTCATTCATTCACTCATTCATTCACAATTACCAGCCTCTTGGTTGCCAACACCTTTCTTGAGGCGTAGGTTTTCTTGAGGATGTAAATACCGCTGATGGCAGGCTTGCGGATCTCCTGGCCTTGCAGGTTGTAGTAAACGGTTGCTACCACGTAGTCGCCAGGCTCAATACCGTCAATGCCGGTGGAGGTAACGGGAGCTGCCGATATGGTCACGGTTACGCTGGCGGTAACGGTAATGGTGACGGTGTAAGTTCCGCCATTATCTACCGGCGCAACAACTTCATTTCCTACCGTTACCGTTGGATTTTCGTACCCTACTTTCGGGGCAAACTGAATCACAAGCTGGCTACCGGCAGGCGTTGGATGGCTGCTACCGGATGGAGAAATCACGTTGATAGACACATTATCGGCAGCAATCGTAACAACGGGAATGGGGGTTACCGATATGCTCAGCGTTACGCTAACACTCGACTCAACAACAAGGGAGTACTCTCCATTGCTCACCGCAGGCGTAACAGGCTCGCCGTCCAAGAGAACAACCGGATTTTCATACCCTGCATTTACCGTGAACTTCACCTCCAGCGAGCTGCCAAGAGGCACCGTGTGGGTCTTGCCGCTGGTACCTGTAGGCGCGGTAATGGTTATTCCGGCGCTCTCATTAATGGTAACGCTGTAAGAATCGGCAAGGATATCAAGTATAAGGTCGTTTGGCGTTTTGGGCGATACTTTTCCGGACGCGCTCACCGCTGCCAGCTGAACAAGGTAGGTACCGTCATTCAGGTTTTTCAGCGTATCGGCGGTGCGCGAGGCCGGTACGGTTTGCACCGAATTGCCGTCCAGGTAAATCGTGTAGGATGCCACCTCGTCGCCTTCAGCAGGGGTCGAAGCGACCCAGCTAAGTATAATCTCGCCTTCACCCCGCACACCCGTAAGATTCCGGGCTACGCCGGTAAAGTTCTGAGGCGTGGAGGGCGCTCCCGCTTCCGCCTGAAGCTCGTATGGCCCAATATCAATAGCGCCGCCTACTACGCGGAGCAGCCCTGCCATATCCGTTGCAGGAGCAGCCGTGGCGGGGGCAGGTGGGGCAATGCCAATACCCGCATCCGCTGCTACGCCCGGCAGCAGGGTAACCCAGCCCGCGCCAAAGAGGGCGGCGCTGTCGGCCTCCGCAATGCAGGCGGTGGCGGTGAGGTTTTCGTAATCAACCCTGTCTATAATGTTGTGGCTGAACACAGGCGCAGGGATACCGGCGGCAACGTACACGTTCTCTACCGTCGGAGCCTCTCCGCTGGTGTTGAGGTTGCTCCAGAAGATGGTGTTGTAAACCTGCTGGCCGCTGTCGGCAAAGTACACGCCGGCTCCCCGCACCGTTGCGCGGTTGGAGGCTATGGTCAGGTTGCTTACTATACCGGCAGGATTTCTTGACGCATCGACGGCGCGGAACGAAAGGCCGCCGCCGTAGCCGGCTGTATTGTTCGCTATGATGTTGTTGTGTACGCCTGCGCTGTCGGCAACATAGCGCAGGAATATCCCGCCGCCGCTGTGAGCGGTGTTCCCTTCAACTATGCAGCCCGTAATGCTAGAAGCGCCAAGCGCCTGGTACACGTAGATACCTCCGCCCGCACCCCGTGGCTCAGCAATCGAATCGGGAGTGGTAGGAGAAACATTAGAAGCAGTAGAAGCAGTATTGTTGCGGATTTCGCAATTCCGAATAGTCCTGTACCCATCCATGGATATTCCGCCGCCATTTCGTGCATTATTCCCCTGTATCAGGCAATTCTCAACAACAAAACTTTCATGTCTCGCTTCTCCGCCAAGCCTTATTCCTCCCCCTTCAGCTGTAGAAGCTTCGATGCCAAAGTTTTGTACCACGCAATTCCTGATGGAAACATTCGTAGTTTGTGAGCTGCTGTTCCAATAAATTCCGGAAAAGTTGCCAAAATTATTACCCTCCAGCACCAAGCCGTCTATAACGATGTCTCCTTCAGGGGCATTAGTGCTGGAACTGTGGATAGCATAGTCGCCATTTCTTTTTATTTTTGTAGGGTGGGCAAACTCCCAGCCTTTTTCGCCCACCTTGATACGCTCGTCGGGGCTATTTTCGTAGCCGGCAAATCCTCCGTAGAACGAAAAACCGTTGATACTTTTGTCAGCCATGGCTATTCGATACGTAAGGGTATGCTCACCCTGTATCCACACCTGAGCGTTCGGCACTCCGGCGGCGGCAACAAACGCCGAATCTACCCTGTCCTTCACGCGGTCGGCAGGCTTCCCGAACCAACTTCCCACGTACCATATAAAAGGTTCGTCGGCAGCGTTGGTGGAGAAAATGCTGTTGGCTGCGTCGGATAGGTTGCTTGCCTCGTCAAAAGCCTTTATCCCAACGGTGTAGTCAATGCTTGCTCCCAAGCCGCTTGCCCTGTAGCGCATTTTCCCGTTCAATCCGGTAAGAATTTTATCAGAAATACCGGCCAGCCTCAGCGTGTCGGTAAACGTGGTGTCGGCGCCGCTGACGGAAATAATGTAGCCCGCCAAAACTCCGTTATCGGAACTTGCGTTCCACTCCAAACTCAACGCGCTTTTGCTTGCGCTGGTGAGCGTGAGGTTTGCGGGCGCAACGGGCGGAGTAAGGTCGGCAGTGTGCACCTTCAAGGGCGCAGAGGCAAGCGAAAAGTAGGCTTGGTCGCCTACAACTTTCTTTGCCCTTACGGTAAAGGTGTACTCGCGCCATACCTGCAGGCCGGCTATATTGAGAGTGCTGCTATTTTCTACGCTGTCCACTGCAACGCCATCACAATATATGATGTACTTCGTTGACGCATCATTACCTTGCACATTCCACGAAAGGGTCAGAGAAGTTTCCGCTACTGAGCTGGGGACAAGGCTAACAGGTTGGTCAGGCGCATCGGCGCCAAGCGTGGTAAGCTTGAGGCTTACCTTGGGCGTTGCCCCTCCTCCGTTGAATGCCTCTACAGAGAAGGTGTAAGCTGTTGCTGCGGTTAGGCCCTCTACCACACAGGAGAGGCCGGGTACGGCAGCAACCAGGGTGGTTGCCTCGCTTTGCTCTCCATCATCCTTGTAAATCCTGTAGCCTGCTGCGCCCTCCGAAGCTTCCCATGCAAGCTCAACTCCCGTTTTAGCTACCTGTCCGGTTAGCCCGGTAAGCCCGGCAGGAATGGGCATGTACTCGTAGGGGCCAATGTCTATGGCGTCGTTTGTTATTCTGGGGTTACCGGCATAGTCAACGATAGGCAAGGTAAGGTTGTCTCCTACAGAGGTAGTTCCCTTGTCAACACCCGGTGAGGTAGGCAATGTAACCCAATTTTCGCCAAAGATAGCGGCGCTATCGGAAGCTATTACGCCGCTTATCGGGGTCAACTTGTCATAGTCCTTATCAATAATGTTGTTGTAGAACTTTGGTGTTCCTGTTGCATTTGAGTGAACATAAACGTTCTCTACTACTTCCTCTCCTGACTTTACATTAACGTTGTTCCAAAAAATGGAGTTGTACGCCCGTTGGTTGGCATGAACAAAATAAACACCTCCACCTTGCTCGGTTGCGCGGTTGGAGGCCACGGTGAAGTTAGAAAAGTGAGAAGATGCAGCCGAGGTTGCGCCGCAAAACGAAACGCCTCCACCATACTCTGCCGTATTGTTTACCACAATGCAGTTATGCAAGCTGGCGGCGGTACCTGCAGTTCCATTATAGCGTATAGATACTCCGCCACCGCTGTAAGCGGTATTTCCTTCAACCAAACAATTAGTAATAGTTGCAGCTTGAGCGTTACCTTGGTACACATATATGCCTCCACCAGCGCCAATAGGTGCTGTTGCGTTTGATTCAGGTTTAGTAGCAGTAGCAGTACCCTCAGTAGCAACATTATTTCGTATTTCACAATTCCGAATAGTTTTTGCACCTTCCAGCTGTATTCCTCCTCCACACCTCGCCGTATTATTCTGTATCAGGCAAGAGTCAATAATAAAAGAGCCGTAGGCACTAGCTCCGGACAGAGCAATTCCACCGCCAGAAACAGTACTTGAGCTACTGCCAAACTTTTGTACTATGCAATTTTTTATGGAAACATTTAAATTAGGTAACACCGTTCCAGCATTCCAAAAAATTCCACGGGTGGGGCCTGATTGACTTCCTTCCAGCACCAATCCATCTATGGCAACATTGGTCACTGTTGAATTGGGGCTACTGAACTGTAACATATAATTACCAGCAGTTCCTGTTTGCTTAAACGTTGTCGGGTAAACAAAGTCCCAACCTTTTCCTGTTTGCCCTTTTTGGCGCTCGCCTATGGAAACTTCCGTACCGACAAAGCCACCATAAAATGATACCAATTTACTAGTTAGGTTCCATGAGCCAGTAATCTCATAAGTTCCTGTGGCAATCCAAATTTCATCGCCTGCTGCAGCAGCAGTATAGGCTTCACTGGGAGAAGCCTTTACATCCGATTTACCCGCCCATTGGTCTCCGGTACCTACGTACCAAATTTTTGCAGAAAGCGGCTGCAATCCTATAAACGTGGCCGCGACGAGCAGCCCTAAACTTAAAAGTAATCTTTTCGTTTTCATAATAATTGTTTGATTTAATGGTGAATAATAATGTTTAAAAATTAAACATTTGATTTTTTGATTTTTGAGAAACCTAATTTTCAACCTAATTTTTCTAACAAAATAACCTCAGTAGCAATAGATTGCGCATATATCCCAACCTCATTACCTCATTTTTCCGCGATAGCAACGCAAGATTTAAAACAAAATGCACGTATTCCATTTTCATCGTTTTAATAAGGTAATGAGGTACATTACTGTATATTAACTCATTCTACTACTGAGGTTGTTTAGTTAGAAAAATTAGGTAAAAATGAGGTTGCTCCTAATTCTTAATTATTAATTATTAATTATTAATTATTAATTGTCATCAGTACGCTTTTCTGAGCTTAAGGCCGTAGGTGAAATAGCCTCCCCCTCCCGCGCAGATACCTGTGTTTGTAGTGCCCAAGAGCATGGTACATGCCGGCATAGGTCCTTCTTCCTCGTTCTCAGTGATAGTTCTCTCTCCCCCCGATTTGAAGTCCAAAATCAGCTCATCTTCGGTTTGCAGAATATGTGCAACCACCGGAATTTCAAAGTTTTCGCAGGAAGTTGTGCTGTAGAATCCAACAAGAATAGTGCCGGCGCTACCCGCATAAATAGCACCTCCTGCTCTTGAAACCGGAATGGTGATGGTTGAGCTGTCTCTATCGCTGCTTATATCCACCGTGGCTACATAGTCGTTGACGCCGGAGCTCCACAGCGACTTGAGCTCCAGCAGATTTTCGAGCTTAATGGTATTGCCCGTCGCTCTGGTGACAGTTACCGAATGCGACATCGGGTTATTGCCGCTTCTGGCGTAGTAGCCCGACGCTTTCCACAAGCCAACCAAATCATCAATCGTCAGCGGGCATGGAGTAATTGTAATCGTTTTGGCCGGGCTTCGTCCGCTTGTCCCCTTGGCGTTGCTGCCCTCCACCGTGTAAGCACCCGACTTTTTGGCCACCAATATGCTCGATGTCCCCTCTTGCACCACGGCGGTATCGTTCAAAAACCATTTATAGGTATCCGCAAAGGCAATTCTCGGCGCGGTGAGCGTTACGGTACCTTTGCCGGTAGCTGCGGAGCAGCTATTGGCGTCGAGGCCGGTAATGGGTTCGGTAATCGTCGTGGGAGGCGGGCATGTGCTCATCGTAACCTCCACTCCCGCGCTCCACGCTCCCTCATTTCCGGTAACGTTAATTCCGGTAACGGTGTAGGTGTGCGTTCCGTCGTCGGCTACGGCGTACAGGGTATCTGCGCCGGTAAACACCTCTACGCTGTCCCGATACCACCTGTAGGTCAGCGCGTACTCCACCGGCCTGATGGCGAGTATTACCTCGCAGTCATCCTCATAATACCTTCCAATCGTTGGCGCGGAGGAGGTTGGCTGCAGGTAGCCCCGCTGCACCAGCTTTACCGTTTCGGTGTTGGGGCCGGCAATGATGTAGATGGTCGCCTTCCTGTCCGGCGTGTCCTCGTTGGCCACCATGTTGGAGTCGGCGGTAACGGTTATGGCCTGCATGCCCTCGCCGGAGGTGGCGGAAATTTTTACCCACGAGGTTGTTTTGGATATTGTCCACTTTCCGGAGGCCTGAACGGTGAGGGATATCTCCCCGCCTTCCGACGGAATGTAGTCGGCAGAGGAGGCTATGGCCAAGGTTGCCTGCTCCTTTTCCTCGCAGGTGGCGGCCAGCGCCGCCATGCAAAGCAAGGCTGCGCGCGTAACGTATTTTTTCGCTGTTTTTTTCGCTGTTTTTTTAATGCTCATCATAATGGGTTTTGTCTAAAAAAAAAAAATTATTGCTCTACTACTAAGGTTGCTGTTAAATACAAATAAACTTCAATCATACTGTTCACGGACTATTTTTATGCATTGCACAAAGCTATGCCGATTGATTTCATTTGATTACGCCCTTTCAGGGCTTAATGAATGCGGCGGCGATCTTCCTGTTCATAGGGCGTTGCCCTATGCTATTGATTTCGGGCTTTCAGCCCTTAGCTTAATGGCATTATCCACCCGAGCGTAAACCGATGGGGGACAGCATATTGGTAGCCAGATTATTCCCGTTTTTTTTCCGTTGAGACCTCACCCCCGGCCCCTCTCCGAAGGAGAGGGGAGCAGCGCCACAGCAGCTACCCTCGTGTACCGACTCCCCTCTCCTTCGGAGAGGGGCCGGGGGTGAGGTCTCCATAAAACTGCTACTGAAACGTCAGCGTTCCCGGAATAAAAGTTGTCTGCTGCGAGTCGGAGGTCAGGTATAACCCTCCTACCGGGCTGGTGAGGCCGGGCGTTTTGTTCAGCACCCAATCTACCGTAAACTCGTTGCCCGAAGGCGTAATGCCGACCTTTGTCGCACCTGTTCCCGTTTCGGCGGTTCCCGAGTGCAGCAGGAAGCTCAGGAGGCTGTTGGCAATCAGGGGGCCTACCCTGTCCATATTCACCTGCGTTGCTGCCTGATCGTATCCGGTGAAGTACAGCGTGTCCTGCTGCCCATGCCGCCTGTTTACCCTGAAAGTGGCCTCGGCGATAGAGGCAACGGCGCCGGAAGTTGGACTAGCCGTAGTGTGGTAGGTAACGTTCAGGCGCATTTGCTCATCGTAGCGCTCATTCATCTCAAAAATAAAAGTGAGGCTCTGTATGAAAAATGAGGAAGAGGCCGCCGCGCTGCGCATTTCGTCATATACGGCAAGGAAAGGCCCGCTCAAGGTAGCCCCGCCACCGACATTGAGCTTCGATTTGTCCGTTGTGATGGCGTTGTAGGTTTTGTTGGGGCCAAACGGCAGGACGTAGGAAGGTCTGGTGTAGTCAAAAACTATGTACCCATCGTGCCCACCAACCCTGTAATATTTACCATCCCATACAATTTTGTCAAACTCCAAATTTCCATGGCGGAAAGGCTCTACGAGGCGTATGTTGGCGTCCATCTCTGCAAATACCGGCGCAAAGACGGTGCTTGCTTCTCCAGAACTTTCGTCTGTGTAGGTAAATGTGGCCAGCCTTTTTCCCACAGCCATTTGCATAAAGAAGCCATTCGCGTTAATGGTAGGATACTTTGTAGCTTCCCATCGCTTTGCCGCCGTATCCTTGAGGGCCGTGAGGGCCTGCTGCGAGAAGATGGCCGCCGTATCGTCCGGCGTGGCGCGGGTAAAGATGAAGGGGCACTGGCGCTTTCGCCCTACCGCCCTGAACTCGCTGCCGCTAATATCTCCGCTAAGGCTCACGTCGGAGTCGGATAGCAGGCCAACGCCATCGGTAGCGCCCTGTATCGCCATACCCGGGTCGTCGGGCAGGTGGATGTAGGTGTAGGTATCGAACATCAGCGTGGGGTACTGCATCTGCTTCAGGCGGTAGCTGCTTTCCTTTGCAACGGTGGCGGTTGTTTCGTCCACATCGCCCAGCATGGTAACCCTGTTGTCCGTCGCAAACTTCATCCAGAAGCGGTATGCTCCGCCGGCTTCGCCCCTGTCCTGCGTTCCTACCGTCACTAACCACCCGCAGGGAGCGGAGCACAGGATACTTTGGTATTCTTCCAGCTGCTCCTGTATGCGCTCGTCGGGGGTTGCGCCAAAAAGGTACTTATCGTCCTCCTTGCAGCCCGCCGCGCCGGCCAGCAGCGCTACGGAAGTCAAAAATAACAGCGATTTTTTCATATTAATTTTGAATTTTGAATTTTGAATTTCGTTTAATTTTTTTTTTTGCTACTAAGGTTGCCCTTAAATACAAATAAGGTATTGGGACTTGCCGGGTGGCGCTCGCTTGCCCACTCCCCTCTCCTCTCCTCCTCTCCTCCCCCTCTCCTCTCCTCCCCCGTATGCTAAAGCATACGGTTAATAAAGTGTCGTCCCTGCGGGACTGCCCGGACAAGCGAGCGTCCGCGCATCTCCGCTCCGTATGCTTCAGCATACGGGGACAATAATAGTAAGCTGCTACGTATGGAATTGGAACTATTGTCAACGCTACAGCCATTGTGGCGGGAAGCCTTATCGGTATCTTTCCGGTCTTTTGTTCGCGCGCACGCAGACGATGACGTGCACGCGCTGCTGCTGCACAAAAGCGTACCGCCGGGCGTTGATGTGCGCTTTGCCGCGCAGCAAATTGAGGGGCGGCAGAAAGCGCGCGAAAAGCTGCCCGCGCTCGCCGCCAACCCCGATTTTATATTCCCTGCAAAGCTCGCCATGGAGCAGTGCTCCTCCGAGAGCACAGCCCGCTACAAAGCCCGGCTACTTGCCGGCAGGGCCGTTGCGGACGTTACCGGCGGCCTGGGCGTCGACGCGCTTTACGCTGCCGGGTGCGCCGCAAGCGTGTGCTACGTGGAGAAAAGCGAGGCGTTGTGCGCGTTGGCGCGGCATAACTTTTCGGCTTTGGGGGTGAAAAATGTTGAGGTGCACTGCGGAGACGGGATTCGGTTCTTGCAGGACAGCTTGCGGCATTTTGACGCTGTTTGCGTTGACCCTTCCCGCCGGAGCGCCGACCGGAGTAGGCAGACGCTGCTTGCAAATTGCGAGCCTGACGTTCTGCTGCATCAGGATTTTTTGCTGTCGCGGGCCGATATGCTGTTGCTGAAAGCCTCGCCCATGCTGGACGTTGCGCAGGCGCTGCGCGAGCTGCACGGCGTGTGCGAGGTGCACGTGGTAGCGGTGAAAAACGACTGCAAGGAGCTGCTGCTTGTTTGCCGAAGAGAAGCATCGGCGGAGCCTCTTATTCGCTGCGCGAACATCCTGCCCGGGCATGTTCAGCAGCTCGACTTTCGCCTCTCGGAGGAGCGGGCGGCGGCAGCCCGGTATGCCGATAAGCTCCGGCGCTACCTCTACGAGCCTAACGTAACCCTGCTCAAGGCCGGCGCATTCAAGCTGCCGTGCGCGCGGCTGGGCGTAGAGAAGCTGCACCCCGATACGCACCTTTACACGTCGGACAGCCTGCTTCCCGATTTCCCCGGCCGCGCATTTGAGGTGGAGCATGTTTTTAGCCTCGGCGAGCAGGCGTTTAAATTGCAGGTAGCCGGCAGCAGCGCCAACGTAGCGGTGCGCAACTTTCCCCTCACGGTAGCCGAAATTCGCCGCAAGTACAAAATAGGAGAAGGCGGCAGCGCCTACCTGTTTGCGGCTACCCTCCGCAACGGGGAGAGGCGGATAATCAAAGCGGCAAAAGCGGAGCGCAAAGCGTGTCCCGTAAGGTAGGGTGTGCAAACCTACGTAATTTCTGCTGCTGATTTTTGCTGCAAAAAAAGCATAATTCGCTGATATACGGTACATAAAATATAAGATTTCAGCAAGATTTTTGTAAAAAATAAAATTCTTCTTATATTTTATTTGTAATAAATTTATTTATAGGATATTAGATGACAAAAAAGGCTGATTTTTTAAAGAAAAAATTTGCATCTTTTGCACACCCTACCCGCAGGGACGACCCCCGTATGCTGAAGCATACGGTTAATAGAGTGTCACCCCTGCGGGGTTTGCAGAGACACGCGGATGCTCGCCTAACCGTATGCTAAAGCATACGGTTAATAGAGTGTCACCCCTGCGGGGTTTTGCAGCATACGGGCAAGCGGGTGTCACTCCCGTCAAGTCCCGCAGGGACGACACTTTATTAACCGTATGCTTCAGCATACGGATTCCAGCATACGGATTTCAGCATACGGATTGCAGCATACCTGCGTAGAGACGCGGCGCACCACGTCTCTACAACGGGCAGTCCCACAGGGACGACACTTTTATATCCGTTATATGTTATTTATTTCGTATCCCTTAGTATCCGGGATTTTGCAGCGCTGCTTTTTGCGCTGGGGTAAGCGGCGATCCGTCTTCCTGCGTTAGCCCGTCGATGAAGGTCTGTGGAATAGGGCGTAGCGTGTGCTTTTCGGCAATGTTGACAGCCGCCTCGGGGTTGAAAGCTTTTGTCCGCTTAATCAGCGTTCCGGTGCGGCTCAGCTCTTCCCAGCGGTTCCACTCGCCGTTGAGCTCGCGGGTACGCTCGTTGAGAATAAAGTGGAGCATACGATCGTACTCGCCCGATACGCCAAGCGTCGTTAGGATAGCCTCGTCCTCCGTCGGCAAGCTTCCCGATGCCGCTACCTGCAAGCTGGACGCCGCTGTGGTGGTAGCAATGCCGGTGGACAGGTAGTAGCTGTTTTTGCACAGATACTGGTTACCGGCGGCATCCGTCAAAGGAAAGCCGGGGTGTGAGTTGCGAAACCAGTCCTGATAGCCAAACGTTCCGCTATTCTTGCTGTAGGAAGCATTGCTTGTGTACAGCGAATTTTCTAAGAACCCAATTGATCCATCCACGTACAGCTCGCGATCTTCGCCGCTCTTCCACTCCCCGCGCGCGCGCAGGATGTTGACCGTAGCCAGCGCGTCGGCGTACTTGCGCTGCCGCGCCAGCGCCTCGGCCTTCACCAGGAAGGTTTCGCCGGTGCGCGCCAGCGTTACGTCGCGGTGCCCGTCTCCACCTTCGGCGGTGCGGGAGCCAACCTGGGTTTTGTTCAACCCGCAGAACACGTTGGAGGTCGCCGTGCTGCCCGACGAGCCGTAATTGTAAAGCACGTACTGCCCGTTCAGGAACAGCGGGAACGCGCAGGGTATCCACTTGTTGGTGGTGGGGTGAATAAAGGTGCTGCTTGCAGGCAGCCCAAACTCGCCGTAGGGCTTGCTGTTGAAGCGGCTGTCGCTTTTCTTGTTCAGAATAAAGATAATGCCTATTTCGCCCAGCGCCGTGTTTTTGGTGGCATCTCGAACGTTGTTTACGCCGTACACCGTGCGGAATGATTTCCACAGGCGGGAGTCATTCTCGTTATCGTATGTAGCGTAGTTATACTCGGTAGGGCGGCAGCGCTGGAAGTCCTGGCCGCCAATAAATGCACCTCTGCTCACCCATCCGGCGCTGAACGTGTTGAACTGCGGCGTGAAGTAGGAGTGGGTTCGGTTGCCGAAGCGCCCGGTGGTGCTGGCGTCGCTGTTGTGCTGTATGGACATCAGGATTTCGGGCAGCCCTTCGTTGGGGCAATCTACGCCCGTCCAGCGGGCATACAAGTCCCAGTAGTCGGGCGCAAGCGGGCAGGCGGCAATGACTTCGTCGCAGAGCGTAACGCACTTCGCCAAATCGGCGTCGATGTACTGCGCGTTCCAGCCGGCGTTGCGCTCCGAGCAGCGGAAGAGCAGCGCCTTGGCAAGGAAGTGAGCGGCGGTGTACTTCGTCCACGTGCCTATGCCGCGCCACCTGTCGGCAGGCAAGAGGTCGTAGGCCTGCTGCAGGTCGGCAATAACCAGGTTCAGCGTTTCCTCTTCCGAGGCGCGCGTAAAGTTGCGCACCACGCCTTCGGCGGGCTGCGTTTGGAGCACTACCCCTCCGTACTGCGCAAAAAGGCGGTAGTAGTTGTAGCCGCGCAAAAAGTAGGCTTCGCCGAGGCACTTGCCGCGCACGTCGTCGTTGGCAATTTTGCTGCTTTTGGCAATAATCAGGTTGGCGCTCGATATGCCGTAGTACATTTGATCCCACAGCTCCTCCGGCCCGCTCACGTTTTTGTTGGCAGCGCCGGTTTCCGGCGTGGCGTGTACCGGATTCAGGCGGTTGTCGTAGGTATTCCACGGCTCGTTGGTGAGGTCCTGTCCGCTGGTGAACTCGTCGGTGCCGTAAAGGGTGATGCCGTAAGCCCACTCGTAGCCCGAGTGCCAGCGAATGTTGCCGTAGAGCGCCGTAGCCAGCGAAAGTAGCCCTTCTTCCGTTTCAAAATACTGCGTGGTGTAGGCAGTGGTGTTCTCTTCGTAGAGAAAGTCGTCGCTGCACGAGTGCAGCGCAAGCGTAGCCGGCAGCAGCGCCGCTACGCAAATCAAGCTGTATAAGTACCGTTTCATAGTATAATATTGTATTGTAAATTTGAATTAAATAGAAGCTAAAAGCCAAGCTCAATCCCGAATGTTACGCCGCGGTTGTAGTACATTGCGTTGAATGGGGTGCTGCCATTCGTAGTTACGTCGAGGTCCAGAAAATCAACCGAAGAGTACAGGTTGCCCGGATTGCGCAGCTGCACGTACACCTTTAGCGAGCCGATGCCTGCGGTTTTGCAGATGCTCGAGGGGAGAAGATAGCCCAGCGAAATGGTGCGCACCTTCAGGAACGAAGCCTTTTTAAACCCGAGTAGCCCCGCGTAGGGGTCGCCGCCCGATTGGCTGTAGATGGGTTTTTGCCACTCGGCGTCGGTGTTGTCGGGGCGCCAGTAGTCAACCTGCCGCTGCTGTCCGTAGCCCATTTGTCCTTCGGCGGAGGATATGGTGTAGCCCATGCGCCCGTACAGCTCCACAGAAAGCTCAATCCCTTTGTACGAAAAGGTGTTTGTCCACCCCATTGTCCACGTAGGATTTCGCTGACCTATCACCACGCGGTCGTCGGCGTTGATAACGCTATCGGCGTTTTGGTCAACGGGGTGCACGTTGCCCGGCGTAAACTTTTCGCCTTTGGCGTTGAATCCGGCCATGGCGGCGGCATCGGCATCCTGCCACAGGCCGGCGTGGGCGTACCCGTAGTAAACGCTTATGGGCTGACCTATAAACCAGGAGTTGTCGGGCATATCGTTTTTGCCGTTTGCCAGCTCCACAATTTCCTCCTTTTGGTAGGCCGCGTTGAGCGTAGAGCTCCACTCAAAGCCGCTTACCTTTACGGGCGTTACGTTGAGCGATACCTCCACGCCTTTGTTCTTGGTTTTGCCCACGTTTGCCAGCGTGCGCGAGTAGCCCGTCAGCGTGGGGATGTTCATAGGCATTATCAAATCGTTGGTGTTCGACGTGTAGAGGTCTACCGTTCCGCCAATGCGCCCCTTGAATACGCTGAAGTCAACGCCGAAGTTGTACTGCGTTGTTTTTTCCCACGCCAGGGCAGGGTTTGCCATATCTACCCTGTCGGGGGTGTAGTAAGGCTCGTTGGTAACGTACATCTGCGCGTTTGGCTGTCCGCCAAAGGGCACGTAGTACGAGCTGATGCTGCCCAGCGTAGCGTAGGGGTCTATGGCAGAGTTGCCCGTTACGCCCACGCCCAGCCGCAGCTTCAGCGCCGACACCCAGCGTAAGTTCTGCATGAACTGCTCCTGGTCAACGCGCCAGCCCAGCGCAGCGCTGGGAAAGAATGCCCACTTGTGCCCCTCGGAGAGCACCGACGAGCCGTCGTACCGCCCCGATACGGTGAGCAGGTAGCGATCTTTGAACGAGTAGTTAACGCGCCCCATGTACGAGGCCATTGCCGACTGCGTAAGCTCTGTGCCCATCGACGCGGCGGAGCTGGAGTTGGTAATGTCAACAGCGCCCATGTTGTTCCACAGGTAGCTGTCCTTGGGGATGTTTTCTTCGCGCATGTTGGCGTTCTCGTAGTCGTACTTGGAGGCCGATTGCAGCAGCGTAACGTCAACCTTGTGGTCGTTGAGCAGGGTTTTGCTGTAGGTAAGCATGTTGTCCAGCACCCACGAGAAGTGGCGCTCGTATATCCAGCGCGCGCGGTTGGTGCCGCCCGAGCGAGCCGACGACTCGCTTTGGATGAACACGCCCCGCCGTAGGTAGCTGAAATCGGGGCCAAAGTTGCTCTTGAACTTCAGGCCTTGCAGCGGCTCCCATATTCCGCCAAAGTCTATCAAGCCGTAGAAGCTGCCCAGCGCGCGCAGCCGCTGGCGGCTATCGTTCGACTTGTTCCACTCCTCGTAAACGGTGTATATGGATGGAGAGCCGCCCATAGTTTTAATCACTTCGCCGTTTTCGTCGAGGGGTACCATAAAGTTGGGAATTTTGCGCGACTGCCCGTAGATATCGTTGGCAGCGCCGGTAGTAGAAGCTTGCCCTTCGGTGGAGAACCCGTAGCTCTGCTCGCTCCACGCGGCGTTGATGGCGGCGCCCATGTTGAACCACTTCGTAGGCTTCAGGTCTGTGCTGGAGGACAGGTTGTAGCGCTTGAACTCTTGCCCCTTTTGGGTGCCGCTGCTGCTGAGGTAGCCCAGCGAAATGAACGATGAAGCGTGCTCGTTGCCGCCGGCAGCGCTCACGGTGTGCTCCTGCGTAATGCCGGTTTGCGTTACCATGTCGCCCCAGTCGGTGTTGGTCATGGCCGAGGGATTCCACGTGCCGCTTTCCCAGCCTTTCATCACGTTGGCCAGCGCCGAGGAGTTTTCGTTAAAGTAGCTTTCGTCTTGTAGCTTGGTAGGTTGGTCGCCGGGCGTGTAGAGGTCGGGGTTGGAGTTGTAGTATGCCCAGCGCCGCCAGGTGGCGTAATCGGCAGCGCTCATTACAGGCGCCACGTCAACCAGCTTTTCGATGGTTACCGTGCCCGAGTAGCTCAGGTGCAGCTTGCCCGGTGCGCCGCGCTTGGTGGTAACGAGCACTACGCCGTTGGCGCCGCGCGACCCGTAGATGGCGGTCGAGGAGGCATCCTTGAGGACGTTGATGCTCTCAATATCGCGCGGGTTCAGGGCTTCTATGCCGCCCGCGGAGAGCACTACGCCGTCCACCACGTACAGAGGATCGTTGGTGGCGGTAAGCGACCTGTTGCCGCGCACACGAATGGCGCCTATTTCGCCCGGGCGCTGCGTTGACGTAATGTCCACGCCGGCAAGCTTGCCCTGCATTGCCTCAAAGGGGTTGGATACGGGCTTTGTGGTGAGGTCTTTGGAGGTAATCAGAGCGGTAGCCCCCGTAACGTCGCTGCGCCGCTGAACGCCGTAGCCCACCACCACTACCTCGCTGATTTCGGTAACATCCGTGCTCATGCTTACGTCAACAACAGCGCGCCCTGCCACGGCAATTTCCTGCGTAACGTAGCCTACAAAAGAAAATACCAGCGTGGCGTCGCTTGGCGCGGAGATGCTGTAAGCGCCGCTTTCGTTGCTCAGAGCGCCAACAGCCGAGCCTTTTACGCTGACGCTAACCCCAGCCATGGGGCTGCTTTCTTCACTATCCCGAATGGTACCTGTAACGGGAGCTGATTGGGCAATTACCCCCCCCCCCATTAAAATACTGATAATCAATGAGATAGCATATTTTTTCTGTCGGAAAAGTAACTTTAAATGTCTCATAGTTTTTTTTGTTAAAAAAGTTGATTAATTCTTGAAACGTTAAGAATGTGAAAATGTACGCTTTACAGCGCATTTTTTTGGTGTTTGACCGTACTTTATCGCATCGTAATACCTCCTTTTTTTTGAATTGGTTGACATACTTTCTTTATTTTGTAACCTCAACAAAGTTTGTGTTCGGACACGCTACTTCTTTTCGCAAATGTACATGGATTATTTACAATTATCGCTAAGCAATAATAAAAAATGATATTTAAATTAGGTTAATCACAATGGTGGAGCGGGGTAGAAAAGGGGTAATGCTGAGGAGTTATTCCAAAATATCCATTAGCCGGATTTATTGATTTCCTTAGCACACGGATGGCGCAGATTCTTAGGATTTTCACAGATAAACTCCTATCTGCGTTTATCTTTTAAATCTGAGGTATTTCGCATCCCTAAGAGATGCGAAATAAACAAGATATAGCAGCTTTATGATGTGTGGCAAAGGGTGTAATTCAAATTGCCGCTTTTGCTCATTCCGTAGGAATGAATCGCTCGGTAGAAAAGGCAACTGTTGGACGACACATTGTTTTTCTACCAACATGTCATCCCTAATTGAATGTAAACTCTATTATATCAATAACACATGGACGCCATTGAGTTTTTCAGCAGACCCTAATTATTAATTGCGAGGGAGCACCTTAAAGTCCAGCGGGCTATACAGCGACGCGGCGAACCCGGAAAAGTACGCCCACTCGCGGTCTCCGTACATGAAATGCCAGTACTCGGCAAAAAACGGCATGAAGCCGGCCTCGGTCATCACCTGATACAGGATCATCCGGTTGGACACCTGCTCGGCGGTGATGCCCTCGCCAAAGGTCTTGATGAGCGTACCCTCAGCGGTGAAGTCGTCGAGACGGGCGCCCATATCCAAAGGCTGCTCGCCCTTCCCGATGGTAACGTCCACGCAGCCGCCGGTGATGTGGCCGGCGACTTTCGGGTCGGCTGCATGGTGGTCGGCTTCTTCCTCAATCTGTTCTTGCGACCAGCCGGGATGCTCCTGCCTGACGCTATCTATGGCGGTGTTCCAGTATTTCACCTGCACGGCAGGCGCCCGGTAGCCGTAGCCGACGATGAGGTTGAGACCCGCGAGCCGGAGCCTTGCGTTGGCGTCCGCCAGCATTTGGGCTACCTTTTCGCGCACGTAGATGTCGTCTCCGGTGATGTCATGCATGTCGCACAGGGCCGGCTTAATCACGATGGCGGGGTCGTAGCTGTTGGCCTTAACCATAGGCTCGCCGTTATCGGCCGTGTCAACGCCGAGGCGCTGGGCGAGCGTTGCTACGGTGCGCCGCAGCATATTTTCCTCCTGCACGGCGTTGGGAGCATTGGGCGCAAGCTGCTGGCAGCTGCTTTCGTCCTGGACGCGGCTATTGTCGTGCTTTTGGCAGCTGCTTATCAGCGCCGCCGCCGCGGTGAATGTAATGATTAGATTTTTTTTCATCGTTTTATTTGTTTGTTGAAGTGTTTAGCAATGACGAATAA
>JAISAC010000195.1 GCA_031266935.1 Prevotellaceae bacterium | reverse complement strand
GCCCCCGCCTTTAACAACCCCGACAGCGCGGACTACCACCGCTGCGACAAGAACAACGTTGGCCCCGGCGGCGGCTGCGACGATGACGGCGACGGCATCCCGAACATCAACGACCCCGACTCGGACAACTACCACCAGCCCGGCGGCGGCGGCGACGTTGGGTACTGCGGAAAAGATGTGCTGAACATCAACTGCCCGAGCTACCCGGGCTACAACGAGCCGGGTGGCGGGGGCGCCGACGACGATCAGGACGGCATCCCGAACATCAACGACCCCGACTCCGACTGCTACCATAAGCCCGGCGGCGGCAGCGACTCGAACTACTGCGGGGAGAAAAACTAAAAACTAAAAACTAAAAACTAAAAACTAAGAACTAAAAACTAAGAACTAAGAACTAAGAGATAGGAATAAATTCTCCTGACTTCGACAATGCGGCACCGAAATCAAAGCCAACCAATGGCGAAGTCCGAGAATTTATTTAGAAATTACGAATTAAGGAATGACGAATAAACAAGATCTAACAGTTAATAAAGTTGTCGTCCCTGCGGGGCTTAGCGGGAGCCTCCTGCTTGTCTCCGTATGCTGAAGGCAGGAACGACACTTTATTAACCGTATGCTTTAGCATACGGGACTTAGCGGGAGCCTCCTGCTTGTCTCCGTATGCTGAAGCATACGGTTAATAGAGTGTCACCCCTGCGGGGTTTGCAGCATACGGATTGCAGCACACCTGCGTAGAGACACGGCGCGCCACGTCTCTACAACGGGCAGTCCCGCAGGGACGACACTTTATTAACCGTATGCTTTAGCATACGGAGCGGAGATGCACGGATGCTCGCTTGTCCGGGCAATCCTACAGGGACGACAACTTTATTAACTGTTATATCTTGTTTATTCGTCATTCCTAAGTCAATTTAATTACAGGTTAAAGGAACTCCTAGAAACTCTCCAAATGAGGTAATGAGGTTAATGCACGTCGTTACTCTCCCTGCTACTGAGGTTGTTTTGTTGAGAAAATTAGGTAAAACCGAGCGTAGCGAGTTCACGAACACTTTAAAATAAACACAAGTGAGTAAATGAGGTTGCGCCCTCAAAAGAACCTCATTCCCAACCTAACTTTTATTACAAAACTACCTCAGTAGCCGATAGATTATTCTCCACAACCTACCTTATTACCTCATTGAGAAGGTTTTTAGAAGTTCCCTCCACAAAAATAAGGTTGTTACTCGGCTGTAGCTACAAATTCTGCTTTATACAGCGCATCAGCTTCATCAGCGGTAAGCGCCCGGTCGTAGATGCGAAACTCATCAATGTTGCCTTTGAAGAAGCCTGCCCATTGCCATGTTTCGTTGCCCTTTGCTACGGCAGCCCAAGCACCGATAGTCAAGGTTTCTGCTTCGTTAAATTTGAGGTTTCCCAAAGAAGGTCCATCCGTTCCTTGTGTCCTGTTCTCTAATGCAGTTCCTCCGTCAAATTTTGCACCGTCTACGTACAGGACGTATTTGGAAGTCGTATTGTCATAGGTCGATATTACGTGTATGAATTTGCCGAAGAAATTCCCCAGTTTCGCACCGGCACGCTGGCCTTGCTTCCCCGGATCGGCAGGAGTAATATCATTTTTCCAGAAATAAGTGGTCAACACAGCGCTGTCGGCAGCAGCCCCATTGCGTTGTTGCAGGAAGAACAGGTTACCCCAAGTAAAGTCTGTGGTTCCGTCAATCTGGAAAATCATAGGCTCGGGTCCGCCGTCGGTAGTTGCCACGCATTTAATCCACATAGAAAAGGAGAACGCTTGCAGGTCTCTCAGCTTGCTGCTGGCAGGCAACTTGTAATGTAGGTAGGAAGAGTCTCCCGTAACGTCACCGCCAGAACCCTTTTCTCCATTGCCCTGGTATGCCTTGCCCTTCATACCGGTTACATAAGAAACGCCGGTTGAAGTTGCCGGGCTAAGCCCTCCCTTAGCGTCATTGCCGTTGTCTTCAAACGGGAAGTAGGCAATCAGGTTGTCGGCGGCAATTGTAGAAGGGTCGGTCTTACCGACATCTGTGTTGTTGTCGTCGCTATCGTCGTCGCTGCACGATACCACGGCGCTCATGCTTACGCCGGCTACTACTGCAAGTAGCCACATGCTCAATTTCTTCATGTCTTTTTTCATAATACTGTTTTTTTAATTATTTTGTAATTGGGTTTAAAAATGGCTGATGCTTCGCAACGTCATCTGTGCATTTTTTGCTATTCATCAGCGTACTGTGTAGCTTCTCTGCTTGAAATAGTGTTTAGTTAGTAGCCGCTGTTTTGCGTTAAGTTCAGGTTGAGCTGCAGCTGCGCCGCCGGAATGGGGTACACCTCGTGCTTGCCCTGCTGAAAGCCTGTCAGCTCGGCGGCGGCTTTTCCGGTGCGCACCAAATCAAAAAAGCGATCTTCCTCCAGCGCCAGCTCAGCGCGCCGCTCGTCGAGGATATTGTCGAGCGTGGCTGTTGCATCCGGCAGCTTCACGCGGCTGCGCACTTCGTTGAGGGCTTCGGCAGCTGTTTTGCTTACGCCTGCGGGCTGCGCCGCGCCTCGCGCCAGCGCTTCGGCGTACATAAGCAGCACGTCGGAGTAGCGCAAAATGCGCACGTTGTAGTCAAACCCGTAGCCGTTGTAGCTCCACTTATTTTCGCCGGAAGGCGTATATACCTTTCCGTTGTACCACGGGTTGGTGCACTTGGTCATGATGCTGTCGCCTTCGGGCGTTTTTGTGCCGCGCTGCAGCAGCGTTACGGCTTTGCGCTCGTCGTCGCCGCGGTCGGTAAGGAAGTCAATCAGCTTCTGGCTGGGGACGCAAAAGCCCCATCCCTGCATGTTGAAGGGAGAGTTGCCGCGCGGCCCCTGTACGTAGGCGTACTCTATGTAGGGAGCGCTGCCACGTTCCTGCCCCAGCGTGGAGCTTTGTATTTCAAACAGCGACTCGCGGCTGTTTTCGCCTTCGGCGCGGAACACGGTTCTAAAGTCGGATAGCAACCCGTATCGCCCCGACGCAATAACGCTTCCCGCGCAGGCGGCTACCGAATCCCATTCGCTTTGGTAGAGATGCACTTTGGCCTTAATACCCAGAGCGGTGTACTTGGTAATGCGCCCCGCCCACTCTTTGGAGTAGTATTCGGGGAGCGCCGGAATGGCTTCCTCCAAATCTTTTTCAATAAAGGCGTACAGCTCCTCCTTGTTAACCTGCGGGAGCGCCGCCAGCTCTTGGGCGGTGTAGATTTTGTCCGCAATGTACACCCTGCCAAAGAGTCGCGTGAGGTTAAAGTAGGCGTAAGCCCTTATCACTTTGGCCTCGGCTTGACAGGCGCGGGCTTCCCGCTTGTTGGCCTCGTCCTGCTGCGCGGCTTCAAACAGCGGCATCTGCGTAATGGCGTAGGTGGCGGCGCTTGCTATTCCGTAAAAGTTATTCCAGAGCTCGTTGAATGTTTCGGTGGCGGGGGTATGCGCAAACTCGTCAATGGCTTTCATTGCTATGCCATCGTTGGGTTCGCTGCCCTTGTCGGCGTCGTCGCTCGCAATTTCAAAAGCGCCGATGTAGGCAAAAGCATGCGCACCCCGCATAGAGGCGTAAGCGGCGCTCACCGGCAGAAATATGTTTTCGGATTTGCTGTAATCTGTCCCTTCCGCTTCGGTAGTGCCTTCGGGGCGGATGTTCAAGAAATCGTTGCACGAGAATGTAAGCAGCAAGCTGATTGCGATAAATCCTATTTTCTTTTTCATGATGCTGTCAATTGATTAAAACGAATTTAAAAAGTTCAGGTTAAAAATTCAGGTTAAAAGTTCGGGTTAAAAGTTCAACTTCAACCCTACGGAATAAATAGCCTGCATGGGATATACGTTGCTGTCAACGCCTGTGGCAATGGGCGACCCGCTTACTTCGGGCGTAAATCCGTTGTAGCCAAACAGGGTGAGCGGGCGCTGCGCCGATACATATACCCGCAGGCTGGGTATGAATTTTATCGCTTTGGTGGTGTATCCCAGCTGCACGTTTTGGATACGTATGTACGACCCGTCTTCCACAAAAAACGAGTTGGCCTGCTGCGTAGCGCTGGAGTTGTAGGCTTCCGGCGAGGGGTAGGTGTCGGAGGTGCCTTCGCCGCTCCATGCGTTGCTGTAGAAGTCTGCGTCATAGTTTCCGTCGGGGTAGATGCCACGGTTCATGCGCTTTGCGTTGAGTATTTTGTTGCCGAGTTGTCCGTAGAACGTAATGCCGAAGTCCCAACTTCCATAGTTGACTCCGGCATCTATGCCGCCAATAAGCCACGGTATGGGGCTGCCCAGATACACCTTGTCATTTTCTGTAATTTTACGGTCGTGGTCGGTATCTTCATATTTAAAATATCCGGCTTCCGTTATTAGAGGCTGAACGCCATACAGGACTTCGTTTATCACCTCTTTCTTTGACTGCAATACGCCCGCCACCTCGTACCCGTAGAACGCTCCGATAGGATGCCCCACGGCCGTGCGGGTGGTAAAGTTGCTGTTCACCTGTGCGCCGGGTATAAATTCGCGGCCGTTGAGCTCCAGCACCTCGTTGTGTATGGTGGTGGCGTTGAGGTTTACGTGGTAGGAGAGCTTGTCGCTGATTTTATCTGCCCACCCAACGGTTAGCTCCACTCCGGCGTTCAGCACCTTTCCGTTGTTGGCCAGCAGCTCGGTAACGCCCCCGCCGCTGACAACCGGCGCGTAGAACACCACGTTGTTGGTTGTCCGGTGGTAGAAGTCTGCTTCGGCGGTGAGTCGGTTGTTCAGGGAGGCCAAGTCAACGCCAACGTTGAACTCGTTGGCCACTTCCCACTTCAGGTAGTTTTGCAGCACCGTTTGCGCCCCTGCGCCGTCAACCAGCGCGTCGTTAAATACGGCCGAAGTAGCCACGCTGCGCTGGCCGAGCGTAACGGACGAGTTGGCCGGTATGTTGTCGTTGCCCAGCATTCCCCAGCTGGCGCGCAGCTTGAGGTAGCCAAGCGCTTTTTGGCCTTTCATAAATCCCTCTTCGCTCAGCACCCATCCCAGCCCGACGGACGGAAAGTAGCCCCACTTTTCCTGATACTTGGAGCTGGCGTCGGCGCGGAACGTAGCCGACAGCAGGTACTTGTTGTCGTAGCCGTAGGTACCCCGCAGGAACGCCGACAGGCCGTTGTAGGCGTAGCCGTCGTCGTCGGTTTCGCGGCTTTTGTAGGAGCCGGTTTTCAGGTAGATTGACTGGTCGTCGATACCGGGCACGTCCACCGCCGACCCCCACAGGCTGCTCATCCGCTCCATACGGGTCGACTGCCCGAGCAGCAGCGAGTAGCTGTGCGCGCCTTTCCTGTCGGTGTAGGTAAGCACGTTGTCGATAATCTGCATAGACCTGTTCTCAAAGGTTTCGGTCAGGTTCGAGCGGTTGGTACCCTGCGAGCCGCCTACAAAATTCTCCGGCTCGTAATTTTTGCGCTGCAGCGAGGTGTAATCCTGATTGTACGAAGTTTTGAGCGTCAGCTTGTCCTCAATAATGGAAAATTCGGCAAAGAGGGAGTAAATCAGCTTTCGCCCTTTCTCCTTGTTGTTTCTGTAGGTGGCCGCCGCTATTGGGTTGCCGTAGGAGTTGCTGTAGCCGTAGCGCTGAGGCGAATCGAAAGGTTGGGGGTATGCCTCTGCGTTCGCCTCGTTGTACACCGGGTACAGCGGCGGGTTTATGTAAGCTTGGCTCCATGCGCTCTCGCTGGCTATTTGCTTGCTGTAGTTCGACAAGATGGTGGTAGCGCCTATTTTTAGCCAGCCCGCCACTTTCTGCTCAAAGCGCCCGCGCAGGTTGTAGCGCTCGTAGCTGTTGTCCGTGTTCATAATGCCGTCCTGCTCAAAGTAGCTTAGCCCCACGGAGTAATTGCTTACCTCCGTAGCGCCCGATACGTCGAGGCTGTGGCTTTGCGTCAGCGCCGGGCGCACCAGCTCTTGGTACCAGTCGGTGCTGCCGCTATAGTCGGCGGCGTTGCGGGGAACGTATCCGTCCGTATTTTCATTTGTCCGGTTAAGCAGCTCAATGTACTGGTCTTTGTTGGCTAACGGCACAATATTTACGGGTACCTGCACACCCGTGTAGCCGTCGTAGCTGATGGCGGGTTTTCCGGTAAAGCCTTTTTTGGTGGTGATAATCACCACGCCGTTTGCCGCCCGTACGCCGTATATCGCCGCCGCCGAGGCATCCTTTAGTATGGTGGTGCTTTCGATGTCGGATGTGCTCAAAAAGTCGATATTCTCCACAAACGTTCCGTCAACAACGTATAGCGGCTTTGCGTAATCGCCAATGGAGCCTACGCCCCGTATTTTCACGGTAGCGCCCGCCCCCGGAGCGCCCCCGTTAATTACCTGTACGCCGGCCACCTTTCCCTGTAGCGCCTGCGCCACGTTGGTGGAGCTTTGCCGGTTGAGGTCTGCCCCCTTCAGCACGGAGACAGGCGCGGTGAGGTCTTTGGCCTTTTGCGTACCGTAGCCCACAACAACCGTCGCTTCCAGCATAATGGCATCTTCCTCCATCTCCACATTCAGCAGCGCACCGTTTACAGGCAGCAGCGCCGGCTTGAACCCTATATAGGAAAAGCCTACTTGCTCGCCGGCGCGGGCAGCAATCGTATATTTTCCGTTTATATCGGTTACTGCAAAAACGCTTCGGCCTTCCACCTTTATGGTAACGCCTATGAGCGGCTCGCCCGCCTTGTCCGTAACCACGCCGGAGACCGCAGCTGCCTCCTGCGCAAAGGCTGCACCCGCAAAAAACAGCGGCAGCAGTAGCAGCAGCGCTACCGCAAATCTTGTCTTATGTCCTGTTGAAATCATAGCTGTCAATATTGGTTTATTTGCAAAATGTTATTAATTATGAATCAAGAGTTGAAAGTGACCTGCCGTACTCGACACATTGCCTTGCCCACCAGGTAAATGCACAAAAAAAACCGTGCATTACCCGAAATAATGCTGCGGTTGTATTTGAAATTTGAAAAATATTTGCTATAATACGCGCACGTAGAATTACGTAACTCGCTGAGCAGTGTGTGTGTGTGTGTGTGTGTGTGTGTGTGTGTGTGTGTGTGTGTGTGTGTGTGTGTGTGTGT
>JAISAC010000217.1 GCA_031266935.1 Prevotellaceae bacterium | reverse complement strand
TTAAGGGGCTTAAATCAAGGGTTGGGAGGTGTTGCTATGGCAAACCTTTAAAAATGTTAAACGCAAAAAGTTAAGCAACTGTAAAAGAAGATGTTGCGTTTAAGTTATATGAAAGGTTGGGAATTTTATTCAACAATCTGCTACTGAGGTTGTTTTGTTAGATAAATGCTGCTTTATTTCGGTACTCCTTGGGTGTAAGCTGATACTTTTTTGAGAACTCGCGGTAGAAGTAGGCTTTGTTGTTAAACCCGCAGCAGTACATTACTTCCTGCACCGTTTGGTTGGTTGTTTTTAGCAGCCGCTCGGCGTGCTCTAAGCGTATAGCGCGAATAAACTCGGTGGGCGTTTGGCCTGTAAGCTCCTTGATTTTACGGTACAGCTGCATTTTGCTGATGGCGGTTTCGCTGGCAACGTACTCCAGCGACAAGGTTTCTTCGGCCATATTCTTTTTGACAATTAGGCTAATTCGGGTCAGCAAATCTTTATCTTCCCTGTGCATCAGCTTGCCCTGAAACTGCTCCAGCCCGGCGTAGTGCGATTTGCTGTAGTCGGTTACCGCCTTATTGCGGTGCGTAAGGCTTTCGACCAGCGCCTGCAGGTGGCGGGGGTGGAATGGCTTTGGCAGGTAAGCGTCGGCGCCCGTTTCTATCCCCTCTATCTGGCTTTCGATGGAGCCTTTGCTCGACAGCAGTATGACGGGAATGTGCCGCGTTTGCTCCTGGCTTTTCATTATCCTAACAAACTCTACTCCATTCATGTTGGGCATGATAACATCGCAGACTACAATTGCCGGCGTTCGGATTTTTAGAATTTCCAAGCCTTCCTTACCGTCGCCGGCCTCCAGCACCTCAAAATTTTTCGACAGAATGCTGCGCAGCAGCGCGCATATCTCCCTATCGTCGTCAATGGCTAAAACCAGGCCGTTTTTTTGCGCCGCCTCCCCCTTGCCTTCTCCCTCCTTGCCTTCGTCCGCAGGGTTAGCCGCCGTGCGCTTCTCCACGCCAACGGGCAACGGGGCAGCCGGAAGCGGCAGGCTCTGCCTCGCCGGTTGCTGCGCTACCGATTTTGGGGGCAGGCTAACCACAAACGTGGTGTAGGTTTCGCCATCGCTCAGCGCCTCAATGGTTCCGCTCAGCATCTCCACAATACTTTTGCACAGCGCCAGCCCAATTCCGCTTCGGGTTTCAAATCGCTCCGATACTTGCATTTCAAATCGCTCCAGCACCTTAAAGCGGTCAAAAATAGCCTTTCTGTCGGCATTTTGTATGCCAACGCCGGTGTTGGTTATTTCAAAGAGCAGGTTGCCCTGCCTTTCCTCTACCCTGATGGCGAGGCTTTCGCCCGGCGACGTATACTTTACGGCATTTGAAATAAGGTTGAAAACAACCTTTTCAAATCCATCGCGGTCGGTATTCCACACCAGCGGCTGCGAGGGGAAGGTGCAGGCAAGCGCAATTTTTTGCTGCTCAAGCACCTCAATAAAGTGGTCAACTACAAAGCGTACCAGCTCTATGATGTCCACCGGCTCTATGCTTAACGTTAGAAATCCGGTCTCCGCCTTTCGAAATTCGATAAGCTGCTGAATGAGCGACTGCATCCGCCGGGAGTTTGTTCTGATGGTGTTGAGGTGCTTTCGCGTGGCGTCGCCGCTGTCGGTCATTTGCATAAGCTGCTCGCAGGGAGCATAGATAAGCGTCAGGGAGTTGGAGAACTCGTGGGCGATGTTGGTAAAGAACCGCAGCTTAGCCTGATGAATTTCTTCCGTTTTTTGGCGCTCAAACTCTTTGGCCTTGATGCTATTCTTGACCGCCAGCCGGTACTTCAGCTGCTTTCGGACCAGCACGGCTACCCCAACGCATAGCGCCGCATAGCCGATGTACGCCCAGATGCTTGCCCACCACGGCGGCAGTATCGTTACGGGCAAGGAGAAGCAGCCCTCGCCCCATACCTTATCCGAGTTGCTCCCGCGCACGCTCAGCGTGTAGCTTCCCGGAGGCACGTTGCTGAGCACTATTGCCGACGAAGTGCCCAGCTGTATCCAGCCCTTGTCGTAATTTTCCAGCCGGTAGGCAATTTCGCACTTTGCCCCCGAAAGGTAGTCGAGCAAAACGAACTTAAAGCTTACCGGCCTGTAGCTGCTCTTGAGCACCAGCGTTTCCTTGCGCCCGCGGGTTTTGACGTAGTCGTACAGGTTTGTTTCGACGTTCTGTATGTAAAAAGCGTCCAAAATCATCGGCGGCATGTAGGCGTCGCCGGCTGCTGCCGGCGGGTCGAAAACGTTGAAGCCGCTTATCCCGCCAAAGTACAGGTCCGGGGAGAAAGGGCTTTTGTAGTAGGCGCCATCCGAAAACTCATTATTCTGAAGCCCGTCCTTCTGAAAGTAGGAAACGATGCGATACTGCTGCTCCTGCGGTAGCAGGCGGGCAACACCGCGGTTGGTGCTCACCCACAAGCTGCGCTCCGCGTCCTCCAAGATGCCGTGAATGGTGTTGTTTGGTATTCCCTCCTTTTCGGTAAAGCGCGCAAAAACGGGCGCTCCGTTTTCGAAGCGCTCCAGCTTGTTAAGCCCCATGCTTGTCCCTACCCAAAGCGCTCCCGCGCCGTCTTTTTTGAGGCACAGAATATCGTCGCTGCTAATGCTGCTCGGCCGGCTGCTCGAGAAGCGATACGCCCGAAACGTTTCGGTTTGCGTATCAAAGCGGTTCAGCCCGCCTCCCCGCGTGCCAATCCAGAGGTGCGCGCTATCGTCGGCAATGATGGAGTAAACGATGTTGCTGCTCAGCGATTCGTCCTTTCCGCCGTCGAACATGTAGCGCCTGTACGACAGCACCGAAAACGGACGCGTACGGCGGTTAATGCGCAGCTTGTACATCCCGTAGCCGCTTGTTCCCACCCACAGGGTAGCGCTGTCGGCCGGCAGGATGGCGTACACCGACGAGAGGTTTACGCCGCGCCGCTGCTCCTGAGAGATGGCGAGGGAGGCAAGCCGGTTTGCTTTTACGTCAAAGTAGCTCAGCCCATGCCCGTCTGTTCCAATCCAGTACTCGCCGCCCTGCCCCCGGACAATGGCGAAAACCGAGTTGTTTATCAACCCTTCGTCGGTTGTTATGCGCTGCTTGCAGCGGGTGCATACGCCGGCGCTTTTGTCAAAAATAAATATGCCGCCGCCTTTAGTTCCCACCCACAGCTCTTTGCGGTCGTTCTCGAGGAAGCACCGCACGGCGTCCTTTCCAAAGCCCGGAGCGCTGCCGGAGGTGCAGGCGTAGAAGCTGCTGCGCGGCTGCGATAGCATATAAATGCCCTGCATATCGGTGCCCACCCAAATAATTTGCTGCGTACCTTTGCAGAGGGACAGCAGCTGGATGGCAGGCAAAACGCGAGTAGCTGTACGCTTTTCCGTATCGTAGCAGTACAGGCCGCTGCTTGTTCCCCACATCTGATAGGTGTCAAAAAAAAGTACCGTCCTAATCGCTCCCTTGTCGGCAGCTACGGCAGGATGCTGCTGCAGCCGGCCATCCGCTATCCTGTAGGACGTCAGGTTGCCAAAGGAATCCTGCATCAGCATTTCGTTGGCTGCCGCGTTGAAAAAAACAGCCTCCGGAGCAAACCCATTCAAATCCAAATCGCAGGCAGAGGCTACGCGCGGCGCATCCCGGCTGCTCTTGTCCAGCTCCACCCTGCACAGGCGCTTGTCGGTGGTATGCATCCACAGGTTGTCGTCGCCGTCGAAGAATATTTTTTCGGCATGTAGCCTGTGCTGCCCGCTCAACCGGACAAATTGCCCGCTGCTGCGGCTAAAGTAAAAGATGCCCTGCCCGTATATTTGGGCAAAAATACGGCCTGCACTGCTCTTGGCCAGCAGAAAAGAGCGCTCCACAACAGAACCTTGCGCGCCATCGTTGGCAAAGAAATGCTCAAATTTTCCGTTTTTTCTATTCAGCCTCTCAACGCCTCTGTCGGTAGCTATCCACAGCGTATGGCTGTTCTCCTCCACAATATCCCGAATAATGTTGTTGCCAATGGCGAAAGGGTTGTTAACGTCCGGCTTATATACCTTAAACTCCCTGCCGTTGTACATGTTGAGGCCGTCCCACGTGCCAAACCACATCACGCCGCTCGAATCTTGCAGCATGGTGTTGATAGAGCTGTTTGAAAGCCCGTCGTTGTTGGTCAAATTTACAACGCTGTACCTCTCGCCGGCGAAAGCGGCGAAAACAGCAAAAGAGCTACAAAAAAGCGGCAGCAGTAAGAATATTTTTTGCATAGCACTTAGAAGTTGTTTTTTAATTAAAATACAAGATGTAATTTATTGAATTTCATTAATTTATTTGTATAAAGCAGCCAAACGCAAGCTTTCGGACAGCAGCATTTTATGGCGTATATGCGTAAGGATAAGCGTAAGGATAGTGCGATACCGGCGAAAATAAAAATGAGCAGCCACAGTACTATCTGGCCGCTCATCAAAATAAAAAAGTTGGAGAATATTGCAAAAGTCAAAAAAATTACGTATTGCGCACAAGGCCACATTACGTAACTCGCTGAGCACTGTGTGTGTGTGTGTGTGTGTGTGTGTGTGTGTGTGTGTGTGTGTGTGTGTGTGTGTGTGTGTGTGTGTGTGTGTGTGTGTGTGTGTGTGTGTGTGTGT
>JAISAC010000016.1 GCA_031266935.1 Prevotellaceae bacterium | reverse complement strand
TCTCCTCTTCTGGGGCTCTCTTTGTTTTTGTGTGTGTGTGTGTGTGTGTGTGTGTGTGTGTGTGTGTGTGTGTGTGTGTGTGTGTGTGTGTGTGTGTGTGTGTGTGTGTGTGTGTGTGTGTGTGTGTGTGTGTGTGTGAACAATTGACAATTGATAATTGAACTGACACCAAATGTAGAGGCAATTGATAATTATCAATTGCCAATTCGTAATTCCTAATTGAATTTGCAGTATGCGCGATAGCTTGCGGCATAATTAAGATTAAGTTACCTGCTTAATTTTTTTTTGAGTATCAATAAATGTATTGCACATCGCAGAGAGTAAAAGTAGCTATTTCCCCCAAGAAATTTTGTGGGGTGGGCAAATAAATATGTTAAATTACACAAATAACACAACAAAAAAAGGTCGACGGTAACGTCGGCGGCGATTCCCTAAGCGGCGCCGCCGCCGCCCAACCGTCTCTCCATCCCACTCGCCGCGCCGTGTCCGCCGCGTCGCCTGCCGCCACCACCACCACCACCACCACCGCCACCCGTCCGCCATCGCGCCCCGCCCGCCTGCCGCTCACCGTGCCCGCCTGTCCGTCATTCCGAGCGCAGCGAGGAATCTCCTCCTACCCTGACCACACTTGGGTAGCCTAATGGCGGGAGATTCCTCGCTGCGCTCGGAATGACGGCGCAAAGGGTGGTGGTGGTGGTGGTGGGGGTGGTGGTGGTGGGGGTGGTGGTGGTGGTGGTGGTGGTGGTGGTGGTGGTGGTGGTGGTGGTGGTGGTGGTGGTGGTGGTGGTGGAAGAAGAGAAAGAGGGCGGAGGCAGCATCCGGAACGGATGCAAATAGCTCTGAAAGAGCGACCTCAATAGCACAGGGCCACCCCCAGGGTCGGCAACGCCGTATCCTCGTCCGTTAAGCCCCAACGGGGCGTAATCTGCTTCGTGTCATTTGATTACGCCCTTTCAGGGCTTAATGTGGATGTAGCGGTTTTCTGTTCGCAGGGCGTTGCCCTGCGCTATTGATGTCGCTCTTTCAGAGCTGTTTACATCTTCCCGCCACGGCTGGTGCGTTGCCCTGCGGGAGGTCGCTCACCATTCCTCTATCTGCCTTTCCGGCAGCAGACTACATCCCCAGCGCCTTTTTTATTTTGGCAAAAGTTTGCTCCGGCTTTAGCATTTCGCCCTGCTCGGAGCAGCAGGTGATGGCGCGAAAATCGGGGTCGAGCGCCGGCTGCGCCAGGTATATGCGGCGCACGGCGCGCTGAAAGTCGAGGTCGGCCTCGTGGATGTCTTCCTTTCCGTTGAGGTACTGCCGGTCGTCGCCGCACCGCTGCTCCGAGAGGTTTTTTTGCGTAAACGCAAAGGGCACGTCCAGAAACAAACTCAGCTGCGGCTTGGGAATTTTGAAGTGCGCGTACTCAAGGTCTAAAATCCACCCGCGCAGCTTGCTGCATTCGTCCGCGTCGGGCAGCTTGGCGCACTGGAAGGCAACGTTGGAGTACACGTAGCGGTCAACGATTACAAAGTATCCCTCCCGTATCCAAGCGCTGATTTCGGCGGCGGCGGCGTGGCGGTCTTCGGCGTAGATGAGCGCCACCAAGTAGGGGTTTACGTCGCTGATTTTTCCCAAGTCGCCGCGCAAAAATTTGGCAATAAGCTCGCCCCAGACTTCGGAGGCAACGCGCGGAAAGTGGATATATTTACACTGAACGCCAGCGCTTTGCAGATGCTGCTGCAGCAGCGAAACCTGCGTAGATTTTCCGGCGCCGTCAAGCCCCTCTATGGCAATAAAATTCATGCGTTTTTCAAAAAAAAAAATGTAGTAACTTTGCTCCCTGCAAAATTAACAGAACCTGCAAGCGGCAGGCTACCTGCCAATCCGAGGGGCATTAGCAATCCTTTAATTCTCATCGTAGCCGGAAAAAGTGTCGAGCAGGGCTTTCAGCTCCTTTACCTTTTCAGGATACCGCTCTACCACGTTCACCCGCTCGCTTGGGTCGAGGTTCAGGTTGAACAGCTCGGCTGCTGACGGCACTTCCCTGTACTTCCACTCGCCGTCTCTCACGGCTTCCGCCTTACCGTTGTTCACGATGTAAATCGGGCGGTGGACGTAGCGCTGCCTGTCGGCTTCGCCGGTCAGGAGAGAGGCTATGGATTGCCCGTCGAGCGTTTTTCCGTCGGGTAGCGGCGCGCATACCCACTCGGCAAGCGTGGGCAGCACGTCAACGTTGCTGATGGGGTTGAAGAGTATGCCCGGCTTAAGGTGACCTTTCCAGTACACGATAAAGGGGACTCTCACGCCGCCTTCGTACGATTGCCCCTTTGATCCGCGAAATACGCCGGCGGCTCCCACGTGCCACCGCTGTGTTACACCGTCTTCGGCCATGCGCTGAGGGTACTCAATCCAAGGTCCGTTGTCGCTCGAGAAGATAAAAATTGTGCTGTTCGCCAAACCTTGCTGCTCCAGCGTGCTCCACAGCCGCGACAGGCTTTCGTCCAGCTCTTCCACCACTGCGCCCAGCTCTCCGCTTCTGCTCCGCTTACCCTGCAGCGGCGCGGCGGCAGCGGCCAGCGCTACCGGAAGGTGCGGCATGTTGTAGGCAAGGTAAAGGAAGAATGGTTTTTTTTTCGTTTGCTGCTGCACGTAGGCTATGGCCTCCTGCGTGTAGAGCGCGGTCAACAGCGAATCGGCAGGGTGGGTTCTCGCCAGCGTTCTGTCCCTGAATATGCTGAGGGTGGTGTCGGTTTTCACGTACGGGTGCCGGTAGTCGTGGCTGTACAGCAGGCCAAAGTACGAGTCGAAGCCCTGCGAGGTAGGGTGGTTGAATGTGCGGTTATCGCCCAGATGCCATTTTCCTATCATGGAGGTATTGTAGCCGACACTTTTCAGCACTTCGGCAATGGTTACCTCGCCGTCGGCAATGCCCAGCGGCGATCCGGGGCCAATGGGATACGGCAAGTTCAGCCTTGAGGCATACCTTCCGGTAAGCAGCGATGCCCGCGACGGCGTACTGGACGGGCTGGTCACCACGTAGCTGGTGGCGCGTACCCCGCCCGCTGCCATTGAGTCTAAAAAAGGCGTATGGATAACAGGGTTCCCGTAGCAGCTCAAATCCGAGTACCCAAGGTCGTCTGTCAGGACAAATATGATGTTAGGGTGCTGCGGCTCTTGCCTGCTACAGCTTTGCAGGCTCAGCGCCGTCGGAAAAGCCAGCAGCGTTGAGCTGAGGATGGGATGTATGTTTTTCATCTTGCTATTTTAAAGTCCAAGTCAAGGGGTAAAGATAAAGAAAAATAGCAAAGAAACATTCAGGGAAACAGAATTATTTGTGCAAAAATAGTAACTTTGCTCTCTACAAAATTAGCAGAACCTGCGTACAAATGAAAGAGAAGCATCATTTTTTGCAAAAAAAAGTAAGCCTTCGCTGCGGCGAGCGGCTGCTCGACCTTACAGCGCCCGTGGTTATGGGCATTTTGAACGTTACCCCCGATTCGTTCTTTGCCGGCAGCCGCGCCAGCGCTGCCGACGCCGTAGCGACGCGCACCCACCAAATGCTCACCGAAGGCGCGGCCATTATCGACGTAGGCGCCTGCTCAACGCGGCCGGGGGCAGCAGAAGTCCTGCCCAAAGAGGAGCTGCGCCGCCTGTGCGCTGCGCTGGAGGTTGTGCGGGGCAAGTTCCCGCAGGCTGTAGCTTCTATTGATACTTTTCGGGCAGAGGTGGTGCGCGAGGTAGCGGCGCAGTTTGGCGCAGTAATCGTCAACGATATTTCGGGCGGGCAGCTCGACAAGAAAATGTTTGAAACCGTTGCCGAGCTTGGCCTCCCCTACGTGCTCATGCACATGCGCGGAACGCCGCAAACCATGCAGCAGGAAACAACCTACGGCGACTTGATGGGGGAGATAGTACGCTACCTCTCGGAAAGGGTGAGCGCGCTGCACGGCATGGGCGTGTGCGACGTCGTCGTAGACCCCGGCTTTGGATTTGCCAAGACAACGGAGCAAAACTTTGAGGTGCTGGCGCGCTTAGAGGAGCTTAATATTTTTGAGCTGCCGCTGCTTGTTGGCTTTTCGCGCAAGTCGATGGTGTGCCGTACGCTCGACGTAACGCCGGCAAACGCGCTCAACGGCACCACGGCCCTCAACATGCTTGCGCTCGCTAAGGGCGCCAACATTCTCCGCGTGCACGACGTTAAGGAGGCCGTAGAAGCGGTAAAGCTGGCAGCGGCTGCCGGAGCGCTGAATAGCTACTGCTAAGTAATGACGAATAAACAAGATATAACAGTTAATAAAGTGTCACCCCTGCGGGGTTTTGCAGCATACGGGCAAGCGGGTGTCACTCCCGTCAAGTCCCGCAGGGACGACACTTTTATATCTGCTATATTTTATTTATTTCTCATCCCTAAGTAAATAAATAAATGAATAACTAATTATTAATTATTAATTGTTAATTATCAATTGTCTATGTTTTTCTCCCTTCGCATCCTCGATATTATTGACATCCTGCTGGCCGCAATTTTGTTTTATCAGGTGTACAAGCTTATTCGCGGCACGGTAGCCATCAACATTTTCATTGGCATATTTGCCCTCTACGTGCTGTGGATTGCGGTGAAGGCGCTCGACATGGAGCTGCTCAGCACCATCCTTGGGCAGGTGCTGGGGGTAGGCGTGCTGGCGCTGTTCATCGTTTTTCAGCAGGAAATACGCAAGTTCTTGCTCTACCTCGGAACGCAGTATATGTCGCGCAGCACGCTTTCGGTTCGCTCCATTTTTTTCAAGAAAACCGATAAGTCAAGCGGCGTAAACATCGACGCTATCGTAAAGGCGTCGCGCAACATGTCCGAGAGCAAAACGGGAGCGCTGATTGTCATCCAGCGCACCACCTCGCTTGAGTCGTACGAAGATTCGGGCGATATCCTCAACGCCAACACCAACAGCCGGCTGCTCGAAAATATTTTTTTCAAGAACACGCCGCTGCACGACGGCGCCGTCATTGTAGCGCGCAGCAAAATCCGCGCCGCCCGCTGCGTGCTGCCCTCAACCGATAACCTCAACCTGCCCCCCCGCTACGGCATGAGGCATCGCGCCGCGCTGGGAGTATCGGAGAACAGCGACGCTGTGGTAGTGGTGGTAAGCGAAGAAACAGGCGACATCTCCTTTGTCGAATCGGGGCGCATCAAAAACGGCATTACCGCCGTAGAGCTGCACCACCTGCTCGAAGAAACGCTCAACCGCAAACGGTAAAAATCAGAAAATATTGTAATTTGATTGTGTTAAAGTTTATTTCTGCAAAAAAACATATAAAAAGAAGATGTTGGCTTACAATTATTGCTACATTTGCAAGGAATAACTTAAAAATACAACTTAACAATGGGAAGGTATTACCTTGACAGCATCGACCACAAAATCTTGACGCTACTCATTAAAAATGCGCGTACTCCTTTTTTGGAAATAGCGCGCGAGTGTAGCATTTCCGGCGCAGCGGTGCACCAGCGAGTCAAAAAGCTCGAAGACGCTGATATAATTGTCGGGTCGAGAACGGTAGTAAAGCCGCGGTCGCTGGGGCTGGACATTTGCGCTTTTGTGAACGTGAAGCTCTCAAAGCCGGATGTTTCAAAAAGCACCATTGAGGAGCTCAGCAGGATATCCGAAATTGTGGAATGTCACTTCATTGCAGGGCCTTTTTCGCTCCTGCTCAAGCTTTACTGCCACGACAATGAGCACCTGATGGATTTGCTGGTAAACCAAATTCCGCACATCAACGGAGTTACCGATACCTCCTCGTTCATTTCGCTTGAGCAGGCTTTTGAGCGCGAGCCGTACCTGCTGCCGCTGAAGAAAAAAAGCCCAGAGGAGGCCGCAGCAGGCAAGGAAAAGGTGGAGGTAAAAACCAAAAGAAAACTAAAGGCGGAGGCCGCAGCAAAAAAAGCCGTACCTGAAGAAAAAAGCTGAAAGGCTGCTGCGCTCACCCCGCCCCCACCCACAGGGACGGAATGTTGGTAGAAAAACAATTCGTCGCCCAACAAAATCCCGTAGATCCTGCCCCGAGCGTAGCCGAGGGGCCGGCGCTACGGGATTTTATCAGCATTTAGGCGCACCCGTCATTCCGAGCGTAACTCGGAATGACGGGTGCAGCGGGAGAGGGGGGACGGTTGGGCGGCAACTTAGGGATAAGAAATAAATAACATATAACGGATATAAAAGTGTCGTCCCTGAGGGAATTAGCGGGAGCCTCCTGCTTGTCCCCGTATGCTGAAGCATACGGTTAATAGCGTGTCACCCCTGCGGGGTTTGCAGCATACGGATTGCAGCATACCTGCGTAGAGACACGGCGCGCCACGCCTCTACAACGAGCAGTCCCGCAGAGCCTGCCCCGAGCGTAGCCGAGGGGGACGACAACTTTATTAACTGTTACATCTTGTTTATTCGTCATTCCTTAAAATGTGCACATTCAGAATTCAGAATTCAAAATTCAGAATTTAATCCCCAGCTCTTTCAGCTGCACGTCGTCAATGCGCGAGGGCGAGTCTATCATGGCGTCGCGGCCGGCGTTGTTTTTTGGGAAGGCAATATAGTCGCGGATGCTGTCGGAGCCGCCAAACATGGCGCACAGGCGGTCGAAGCCAAAGGCAATGCCGCCATGCGGAGGCGCACCGAACTTGAAGGCGTTGGTCAGGAAGCCAAATTTGTACTCGGCATCTTCGGGCGTAAACCCAAGCACCGCAAACATCTGCTGCTGAATAGCTGCGTCGAAAATGCGGATAGAGCCGCCGCCCAGCTCCACGCCGTTCATCACAAAATCGTAGGCGTTGGCGCGAACGCGCTTCAAGTCCTCCCTGTCGCCCTTCATAAACAGCGGCAAATCGTCGGGTTGGGGGGCGGTGAAGGGGTGGTGCATGGCGTAAAACCGCTGGGCTTCGTCGTCCCAATCGAGCAGCGGGAAGTCAACAATCCACAGCGGGGCAAACTCGCCGCGCCTGCGCAGGCCAAGTCGGGCGCCCATTTCGAGGCGCAGCTCGCACAGCGCGTTGAGGGTAACTTTTTTTGCGCCGGCCAAAATCAAAATCAGGTCGCCCGGCTTTGCGCCAAGCGTATCGGCAACCTGCCGGAGGTCGTCGGGGGTGTAGAACTTATCAATGCTCGACTTTGCGCCGTCGGCTGTAAGGCGAATGTAGGCCAAGCCTTTTGCCCCAATCTGCGGGCGCTTTACCCATTCGGTAAGCTCGTCGAGCTGCTTGCGCGTGTAGCCGGCGCAGCCCTCGGCGCAAATGCCGCCAACGTATGCGGCGCTGTCGAACACCGAAAAATTTTTGCCCTGCACCAGCCGCGTAAGCTCCTGTATCTTCATGCCGAAGCGCACGTCGGGCTTGTCGCAGCCGTAGTCGCGCATGGCGTCGGCGTAGGTCATGCGGGGGATGCTGTCTATCTCCACGCCCAGCACCTGCCGAAAGAGGCGCTGCATCATGCCGCCAAAAGTTTGCAAAATATCCTCGCGCTCCACAAAGGCCATTTCGCAGTCTATCTGTGTAAACTCCGGCTGCCGGTCGGCGCGTAAGTCTTCGTCGCGGAAGCAGCGCACCAGCTGAAAGTAGCGGTCGTAGCCCGCCACCATGAGGAGCTGCTTAAAAGTCTGCGGGCTTTGCGGCAGCGCGTAAAACTCGCCGTTGTGCACGCGCGACGGCACCACAAAGTCGCGCGCTCCTTCGGGCGTAGATTTTATGAGAAACGGCGTTTCTATCTCCAAAAAGCCTTGCGCGTCGAGATACCTCCGCACCTCCTGCGCCACGCGGTGCCGCAGGATGAGCGCGTTCTTCACCGGATTGCGGCGCAAGTCGAGGTAGCGGTACTTAGCGCGAAGCTCCTCTCCGCCGTCGCTCTCGTCCTCTACGGTAAACGGGGGTGTCTCGGCGGCGTTCAGCACGCGCAGCGCCGAGAGGCTTATCTCTACCTCGCCTGTTGGTATCTTCGCGTTTTTGCTGGTGCGCTCCACAACAGCGCCTTCCACCTGCAGCACGAACTCGCGCCCCAGGTGATCTGCCGCAAGGCGAATATCTTCGGGAGTTTTTTCGTCTATCGCCAGCTGCGTGAGGCCGTAGCGGTCGCGCAGGTCAATAAAGGTCATCCCTCCAAGCCGGCGTATGCGCTGCACCCATCCGGCCAGCGTTACTTTTTTTGAAACATCGGCAAGGCGAAGCTCGCCGCAGGTATGCGTTCTGTACATAGTATATATTTTAGCGTGTATAAAGTTGCGTAAAATTAGATGTTTTTTCGGACAAAATAAAGACACCGCTGCAAAATCTTACTTTCTACTTTCGTCAACGGGAATACCTCCGAGCGCTCGCTTCATTTTTGCCGCAATTTGATCGTTGCAGAGGTTTCCTATGCTGCCCTCGTGGGTATGGCGCACCGCTTTTACCGGCTTGTAAAGCCCCTGCTGCACCAGCGCGCCGACTTTTTTGTAGGCTTCGCGAAACGGTACGCCGCCGAGCGCCATTCGGTTTACGTCCTCCACCGTGAACAGGTAGCTGTACTTTTCGTCCTCCAAAATATTTTCCTTGACGATGATGTGCCGGAGCATGAAAGTCGCCATGCTCAGGCAGCTCAGCAGCTCTTCGATGGCGGGGAACATAATTTCTTTGAGCAGCTGCATATCGCGGTGGTACCCGCCGGGGAGGTTGGTGCATAGCAGCGCCACCTCGTTAGGTACGGCTTGCAGGCGGTTGCACTTGCCGCGGATGAGCTCAAATACGTCGGGATTTTTCTTGTGCGGCATAATGCTCGACCCGGTGGTAAGCGCGTCGGGGAAGCTGATGAAGCCAAAGTTTTGGCTCATGTACAGGCAAACGTCCATGGCAAAGCGCCCCAGCGTAGCGGCTATGGCCGACATGGCCGCGCCGAGCGCGCGCTCGGATTTTCCGCGGCTCATCTGCGCCGCCACCACGTTGTAGTGCAAATCGTCGAACTCCAGCAGCTCCGTAGTCATGGCGCGGTTGAGGGGGAAGGAGCTGCCGTAGCCAGCCGCCGACCCCAAGGGATTTTGGTTGACAATTTTGTACGCCGCCGCCAGCATGTGCGCGTCGTCTGCCAAGCTCTCGGCGTAGGCGCCAAACCACAGGCCAAACGATGAGGGCATGGCGATTTGCAGGTGCGTATAGCCGGGCATCAGCACATCTTTGTGCTTTTCGCTTAGCGCAATGAGCGCGTCAAAAAGCGCCTGTACAGCCGAGGCTACGTGGCGTATTTCTTCGCGAAAAAAGAGCTTCAGGTCAACCAGCACCTGGTCGTTGCGCGAGCGTCCGGCGTGGATTTTTTTCCCTACTTCGCCCAGACGCTGCGTGAGGAGCAGCTCCACCTGCGAGTGGACGTCTTCTACGCTGGGGGCAATGGCGAAGCTTCCGTCGGCAATGTCCCGCGCAATTTGCTCCAGCCCGCCGAGCAGCGCGCTCAGCTCGGCGGAGGTAAGCAAGCCTATGCTTTGCAGCATTTTGATGTGCGCCATGCTGCCCGCTACATCGTGCTTGGCAAGCAGCAAGTCGAGCTCGCGGTCCTTGCCTACGGTAAACTTTTCTACCAGCTCATCCGGCTCAACGCCTTTGTTCCAAAGCTTCATTTCAGTAAGGGATAAAAAAATAAATAATATATAAATGTTCCATGTCATCTTTGCATCCCAGCGGGATGCGTCGCTCGGTAGAAAATACGAATGGCATCCCTCTTTGGCATCCCGTAGGGATGCATCCCTACGGGATGCCGACAACCACCGGAACGTTGCTTTTTCTACCGAGCGATTCATTCCTACGGAATGAGCAAAAGCGACAATTTGAATTACACCCTTTGCCACACATCATAAAACTGCTATATCTTGTTTATTTCGCATC
>JAISAC010000015.1 GCA_031266935.1 Prevotellaceae bacterium | reverse complement strand
CCGACAACCACCGGAACGTTGCCTTTTCTACCGAGCGATTCATTCCTACGGAATGAGCAAAAGCGACAATTTGAATTACACCCTTTGCCACACATCATAAAACTGCTATATCTTGTTTATTTCGCATCTCTTAATCTATTATTTGTTGTTTGCTCAATTTTTCTTTTTTTGTTCAAATAGCAATGCTCACTTCGGCCCCGAAGCTTGGCCTTGCTATGCGCACCATAGTAACTCCGTAGCGCGTAATGTAGTCGGGGGCGTAGCTTATCAGCCGGTTTACGTAAAACGATATGGACAGCGCCTTGCCAATCTCCTTGGTTAACCTGAGGTTCAGGGAGGCTTCGAGGGGAACTTTGTCCGTGTCGAAGTAGCGGGGGTTGTAC
Organism: Prevotellaceae bacterium; assembly: GCA_031266935.1. Taxonomy (GTDB): domain Bacteria; phylum Bacteroidota; class Bacteroidia; order Bacteroidales; family UBA932; genus JAITMY01. The sequence continues at coordinate 36,509 of JAISAC010000015.1, read as the reverse complement.
TTTTCCATCAGGTACTCCATGACGGGCTTTTGGGCGTCGCTCTCCGTAAACTCGTAGTACTGTCCGGTGTTGTCCAAGTACCCCATCGGCCGCCCGCTGTTGCGGTACAGGTTGGTTTTTATGAACCACACTCCCTGCACGGAGGTGGTAATCGCCATGCGCAGCGCAGGGATGTGCGTTTCGAAGTACAGGTTGGTGTTGAGCTGCTGCTGTACCTTATCGTTGTTGTTCCAGTCGTACAGGCCGACGTAGGGGTATGGCTTGTTGTTGATAATCATTGTGGGCTTCTTATAGCGCAATCCGTCGGTGCGGTAGGCTGTATGAAACCACGCGCCGGAGAGCCTAATGCTGGTGTAAACAGCCTTGACGCGCCCCAGGTTCAGCTGGTACTCTACCCCCCGCTTGCGCACCTGCGAGAGGTTGTCAATGCTTGTGTACTGCGACATAATCCAATCGTTGACGTAAGGAAAATCTTCTACTACGGGCGCGGTTGTGAGGTTGGCGGGCGGTACGGCGGTTTCGTCGTAATCCTTGAACGTGTGCTGCACAAAGCTGGTAACCGGAGCAAATCCGTTGCTCATTTGCTCGTCGAACAGGGTAACGCTCAGGTTGGCGTCCCCCAGCTCAAGGTGCGCTCCGGCCTCGTACTTGACGTTTAGCGCGGGCTGTATGCCGTAGCTGGTGGGGTCTTCAATCCACGTCTGCACGTGCAGCCTTCTCAGCGCCTCCTGCTGCGAGTAGTAGTTGAGCTGTATGTAGTCAAAGTAGATGTTGTCGGGGTAAAGTTGCGCCTGCGTGGGGAGCTTGTAGTGCATGCCGTATCCGGCGTTGAGGGATAGCAGACCCCTCCGGCCGAGGAGCGTGAATGAGGGAAGGTAAATGGCGGCGGTAACCCTTGGCTCAAAGTACCAGCGTCCGGCCATGTCGTAGGCTGCCGATTGCCCGGGCAGGGTGGTTGCCCTTGCCCCGACGCGCAGGTTCATGCGCCAGCCGTCGGCAAGGGTGAGCGTTGCATCGTCCTCGGCGTACAGCGCCAGCTTCTGCAGGGCCGGCACGGCGCTGTAGGGGCGCGGACGGGTAGAGGTGGTAACGCCCGGGTATGGAGGGCGCGACAGGTTGTACAGCTCACCCCTGCCCACGTTGGCGTCGTAGCGCCACTCGGCGCCCAGCAGCAGGCGCTGCCACAGGTTGCCCAGCGTGGGGTTAGCCCGCGCCTTGACGTCGGCGGAGAGCGACAGGGGGCGGTCGTCTATCTTGAGCGCTGTGGTGTACACCGCCGGCAGGAACTCGGCGTAGTGCTCACCCTCGCTTGTGGCAAGGGGCAGCGGCATGTTGCCGGCCACCACCGTGCGCGTACGGTTGGTCTCGTCGGAGGTGTAGGAGGCCGAGGCGGTGTAGCGCACCTCGCTAAAAAACGACCGGTGCAGCTTGAGCTCGCCTGTTGACGAAAGCATAGCGTTGTTGTAGGAGGTGCTGAACGATTCTTTGTCCGACAGCATCTCGGCGTCTTTCTTCTCATCGTCAAAGCTGCCGGTGTACGACAGGTTGGCCTTGAGCAGAAAGGTTGCGTTGTCGGCCACCTCGAATTTGTTGCGGTAGCGGGACGAAAAAGTTACGCGACGGTAGGAGGTCAGCGTATTTCGGGGGTCGGGGTAGTAGGCTAAGTAGTCCGCGTCGGCGTTCAGCGTACCGCCCTCTTTTGGCAGTAAAAAACCTTTGCCCATAGAAAAAAGTTTGTTGGTCAAATCAATTTTTGCTCTGCTCTCCCACGGGCTTGCTCCGGCTTTGGTTTCAATCTTCACTAACCCCGAGGTCAGGTTGCCGTACTCCACCGAAGGGATACCGCGCACAACCAGCACCTGCTCAATGCGGTCGGTGGATATTCGGCGCATGTCGATACCCTTGGATGTCGTGGTTCTGCTCGCAATGGCGTCGGTGATATGGAGGTTGTGTACGTTTTGCAGGGTAGCGTCCCCGCTCAGGGGCGCGCCGTCCACCAGAAACGCGGCGCCCAGCGACGTGTTGTCGTCCGTTCCGGCCTGCCGCATGGTGATAAAGTTTGCTTCGTCCATTTTAGTATCCTTGATGAGGTGCCCCGGCAGCAGCTGCATGACGTCGGCAAAGCTCGACGGCTGCACGTGCACCAGCGCAGCCTTGCCGATGGTGGACGTAGAGGGGTTTTTTGCGCCCTCCGTAGCCCACACCACCACCTCGCCCAGCGCTAAGCTGCGCGGCTGCAGCGCAACCACCAGCCCGGCGATGCTGTCCGTTGCCGCCGTTGTTGCCGTTGTTGTGTCCGCAGGCTGGTAGCCCATGTAGGATACGGTGAGGCGGTAAACGCCGCCGGCGCGCACGGCCACCGAAAATTGCCCGTTGGCGTCGGCTGACGTGCCCAGCGAAAGCTCGTGAACGTAAATGGTTGCATACGGCACAGGCTTGAGCGTAGCGGCGTCAACCACCCTGCCCGAAATGCTTGCCGGCAGCGCCCGCGCCGCCGACAGCGTCGCTGCGCAAAGTAGCGCTAAGGTTGATGTATAGTAAGCTATGGCTTTCAAATTTTCTCCAGCTGGGAAATACGCTCTAACAATTTTGCCATCTCTTCGGCATGGGCTTTATCTTTTTCGGCATGGGCTTTTCGTTCAGCGGCAATAGTTTCGTCTTTTTCGATTATTGTTTTTCCCTGCTCCAGGATGATGGCGCGCTGCTTCCCAAAATACGCCTCAAACGTTCGGTTGGCTTCAACCTCAATGTCCAGCGCTTTCCGCTCATCGGGGTCGGTACCTATGTGGTGCAGAATGTCGGCCATCACCTTCACGTCGGCGTCGTCCGGATCCTGCTGGTACTCTTTCACCGCCTCGGTATCTCCAATAAAGTTTGCCTGCTCAAAGAGGTTCAGCAGCTTGTCTAACCGCGTTTGGTAGCGCTTGGTTATCCGCTTAACCTGCACTACGTAGCAGTCGTGCGTTAGCTTCTCAATAAAGGGGCTTCGCGCCTTTAGGAGTACGTTGTTGACCCTGTCCTCGTACACCCGACCTACCTTCACGCACGCCGTTGGAACTTCCGGCAGTTTAGTTCCCAAAATGTAGATGGTGGTGATGGGAAGCGCTACTTTTTCCTCCTTCTCCGGTTTTTTGTACTGCTCCCCCAGGTAGTTGCGAAACCGCATCAGGTCAATCTCGTCGTGAGCTTTTTGTACCTCTATCAGCACCTTGCTTTGCTCACCGGTAGCCGTGACAATGGTTGCCATAAAGTCAAGGCGAAAAATGGTCAGCTGCGTTACCTCCTCCTCCGCATCTGCCTCCTTGCTTTGCTTTCTTTTCTGGTAGTACGTGAACTCCTGCGGCAGCATTTCTACAGACGCTACCTCCTGGTTTAGCAGCGTACCGATGAAAAAGCGGGCTACCCTTTCGTTCTCCATCAGCCGCTTGAACACCGTATCGTAAATGGGGTTGGCTATGATTATCATAATCGTAATAATAATTGTAGTTAAGTAGCTTATTACAAAATTTGTTACTGCAAAGGTAAATCTTTTTTGCGTGTATGCAAGGTTTAGATTTGTCAGCTTTTCGACCATTTCGTCGTCCGCTATTTCCGATTTACAAAAGTACTCTTCTTCTCAAAGCCGCGCAATCATCATTTATGGTGATTTTTACTTGCATGGCGGGGCACGTCCGGAAGTACCGGAAAGATACCTGATGTAAGCTTGCGCCCGCAAATCCGCAGGCAAAGGTAGCGCAAGCGGCTGATTATAAAATACCAAGAACTCGGTATTTTTTATGCTTTTCAAGGTCTGTATCTTTGCAGTGAAATTTTTCACGAAACTTTAAACGTAAAATCAATACAACAAATGAAAAAGCAGAAAAAATCAAAAAAATCGCTATCCCTTGCCATCCTCTTTACCGCCGCCCTTTGCGCACAGCAGCTTAGCGCGGCTAACAGCCCCGAATTTCAGTGGGGCGCAGTGTTAAGGTCAAACGATGAAAGCACTACCAGCGGAACAAATTCCCCTCAATTCGTCAAGGCAAACGCCGGCGGCGAACTGTTTACCTTGGGGACGTTCACCTCGCACGCCACCAACGCCTACAAGTACGCCACCTACAAACACTACGACGCTGCCGGTGCGCTCACCGAAAGAGTTACCCCGCAAGGTGCGCTGAAAACCAGCACCGGTGCCAACAACAACCTGTTTGCCTACAAGCACGACACGCAGGGAAAGGTGCTGTGGCAGGTAACCAGCGACCGAGGCGACATTGCCGGCAGCTACTCGCAGATAACTCCGACCCCCGACGGCGGCGCGCTGCTCGCAGTGAAGGTACGCTTTACCAACAGCAACCAGTTTGCCGACGACAGCCTCCTGCAGCTCATAGACAACAGCGGCGTAAAAACGGGCGTAAAGTGGACAGGCTACCGTAAAGCAGACTCCTACCAGCTGGTTGCCGCAAAGATAAGCGGCAGCGGGCAGGTAGAGTGGGTGAAGCATCTTATCAAGGTGAGCGACGGCGAAAGTTCGGACGCTATCAGGGTTATGGGGTTGGAGGCAGGCAGCGATGGCTGCTACTACCTCGGAGGCTGGTACGCCGATACCATCACCCTGAGTAAGGCCAACGGCGATGAGCAACGCCTCATCCCCCACAACACCAAGGGTGACATCTTGCTGCTCAAACTCGACCCCAACGGAAGTTTTTTGTATAGCGTGGAGGCAGAAGGAACGATAGCCTCGCAGGGTATCAACAGCATGACGCTCCACAAAAGCGCCCTCTACATTTACGGCAACGTGAAGGCCGACACTGCCCCAACCCGCAGGTCGGCTACCCTGCTGGGGCATACCATTACCCCTTCTACGCTGGACGATAACGCCTACTCTGCCCGCATTGACATAGACGGCGCAAACCCAACAGCCAAGTGGGTAACCCTCTTCAACGCCCGACCGCAAGACAGCACGTCAACGGTTAATAGAGGCGGACGCATTAAAGTTACCAACATCAACTACGACGGCGGGAGCGTATTCCTTTCGGGTTCGTTCACCGGATTTATCGACAAAGCCGACGGAACGCAAGTATTGGCCAACGACCTTGCCACAGGAGCCACAGCCGCCCAACTCAAAGCGTTCATCATACGCCAAGATCCCTACACCGGAGAGGTGCTGGGGAAGGTGAAGGATGACTCCACCGGCATTTCGGAAGCGTACACCGTTGCCCTGCGTGGAAGCAAAGTACACGCCTACGGCTATACCATGAGTGGGACGGGTGTGCTGAACCCCTCGGCGTGGTACCGCACCTACAATGCCGACTTTACCGGCGAAACCCATCAACCGCTCCTTGCCGGAGGAACTGCCTTCGACGGGCTGTTTCTCGACAGTACACTCCTTGCGCTCGCCAGAGTGCGCAACGCCACCTCCATTCCGGGGGTTACCGGAGGCATAGCTACCGAAGCGCCGCCGGCCTTCAGCGCTTACTTCCTCGCCTTTGGGATAGACGAGCTAAAGCTGCCGGGGAATACCTTCGACCGGCTGGAGAAAACGATTGACTCCGTCAAAACGCTAAACCCTCTTAACTATACGCCCGGCACGTGGTCGCTTTTGCAGACCGCCGTTGCCGCTGCAGAAACTCTCCTCACGGGTGCGCCCTCCGAGCAGGAGGCAAGCGCAGCCATTGACAACATCCGCAGCGCCAAGGCGGGGATTGCGGAAAATACGCCCGAATTTCAGTGGGGAGCGATTATCAAACCTACGGTAAACGGCAACAGTACGCCAACGACCACAACGCAATCCATCACCCCAAGCTTGGACGGCAACAGCGTATTTACCCTTAGCAACTTTTACACGCAAAAAGACGGTCAAAATTTCCAATCTGTAAAGGCCGTTTACAACCATTACGATGATGAAGGTACGCTTATTACCGACACAACCCCCGAAGGGCACCACCAAATCACCAACAGCGTCACAAGCACAAGAAACCTGCTCATCCATAAGCTGGACAAGCAGGGGAATGTTATTTGGCAGCTGACCAGCGACCGCGGCGATATAGACATTGCCTACACGGCGACAACCGTTACCGCCGACAGCGGCTTGCTGCTGGCGCTGAAAGTTCGATTCTCGGGAGCGCTGCCTCCGGCCGCTGGCAGCGACAGCTTATTTTTGAGGCTGGTAGAAAACGATGGGGTCACCAAGGCTACGCTAAGGTGGGATTATAATCCTCAAAAAAATACCTCTCAGGGCGTACTTGTAAAGGTGGACGCCAACGGCCACGTGCTGTGGATGAAACACTTCCTCAACGTGGACGATACGCCTATATCGAACACGACATCAGGGGCGGCCTCCGACGCCATCTACATCAACGGGCTGGAGGAAGGTAAGGACGGCAGCATCTACGTTGCGGGGCGCTACGTGAAGAAAATCACCTTTACCACGCCCGGTGGCGACACGAAAACTCTTACTCCTCGAAACGCTGAAGGCTGGACAGGAGACTCGCAAATAGGGAGAGGCGACATGCTCCTTGCCAAGCTCGACCCCAACGGAAGCTACCTCTGGCACCTCGAAGCAGGAGGAAAGCTACTTTACGAAAGCCTTGGGGCGATGACCATCGACGGCAGCAAGCTGTTCGTTACGGGGAACATGGTGGCTACTCACGCCGACTCGGTAGGTATAGAATACGCCGTGTTGCAGGGCGATACTGTTTACCCTACGGAAAAGTACGACGCCTTTGTTGCGCGGTTTGACGTGAGCGGCGAAGCGCCCGACCTGCAGTGGCTTACCCACCTCAAGTCGCGGCCTGCGGGCACCTCGGGAGGGCGTATATACATGGAGCAGCTCACCTGCGAAGGCGGCGAACTCTTCCTCACGGGTCGCTTCACCGGATTTGTCCACACGAGCGACGGGAAGCAGCTGCTGGACGGCACCGCAACCCAGCGGGGCTACGTTATGCGCCTTAACCCTACCACCGGAACGGTATCCGGAGCAGCGAGAGAGGTTAACAACGTTATCTCCAACTACTATCGCGTAGCGTTTCGCGAAAACAGGCTGTACTGCTACGGTTACTCCTACGGTACGCAGTTGCACACCTTCAACGCCGCCGACCTTTCGGGGGTAACGTCTCGCCAGCTTTTTGCGGGAAAGAGCGGTACAACAACGGCTTGGGACGCCATGTTCTTCAACGACCAAATGATTACGGTAGGCCGTGCGCAAGGCGGCCCTAACGCGATAGCCGGCGCTACGGCAGGTAAGGGCTTATACACAGAATCGCATTTGGCATACAGCAGCTACATTTTATCGCACAGCTTCGCAGGATTGCAGCCGCAGCCAAACTTCCGCGACGGGCTGGAGGATACGCTGAAAACCGTGAGGATTGCCTACAATGACCCCGGGCCATACACCACGGCAAGCTGGCAAACGCTACAGGGTGCGCTGGCAGGCGCCGACGGCGTGCTGGCCGACCCTGCGTTGCTTACAGGCGACGCTGTAGAAGCTGCCGCGGCTAACATCCGCACCGCCGTAAACGGGCTTATCGTTAAAAACATCGGCGCCCTGCTTGCAGAGCTGCAGGATGCGGTGGACTCCGCAAAGGTGAAGTACCCGCAGGATGTTTACACTTCCGAAACGTGGGATACTTTACAGGTAGCCATTGCCCGCGGCGACGACCTTCTCGGCAAACCTGCCGAGGCAACGGAGCCTGAGCTGCTGGCCGCCATAAGCGACCTGTCCGGCGCCGTTGAGGGGCTGGTTACAAAAGTTCTCGACAATGCGCGGCAAGCTTTGGCGGTATTGATAGACTCCGCCGCCGAATACTCCGCCGCCGTGTACACCGCTGCAACTCATGGAGCGTTGCAGAGCGCTGTAGGCGCAGCCCTGCCCCTCCTCAGCGATAACGCCGCTACGGTTGAGCAGCTCGAAGCCGCAGGCGAGAACATAAGCAACGCCATCAATAGCTTGGTAACTAAGGTGAGCGCTGCAAGGCTTGCCCTGCAGGATACCATCAACGCTGCGCAGGCAGCCTACGACGAGGCAACCTACACCGTTGCCACCTACGCAGCCTTGCAGGATAGCCTTGCCGCCGCCCAAGCCCTCCTCGACGACGGCGAGGAGCACACCGTAGCCGAGTATGAGGCTGCCGGAGCTGCCATTGGCAACGCCGTTGGCGGGCTGGTTACCAAGCTGAGCGCCGCAAGGCTTGCTCTTCAGGACGCGGTTGAGAATACGCGGGCAACCTACGCTCAGGCGCACTACACTCCGGCAAGTTGGGATGCTCTGCAAGCTGCCCTTTCTGCTGCCGATGCTGCGCTCAGCGACCCCAACGCCCCTGTACTTGCCGACCTCGTCGCCGCGCAGGAAGCTCTTGATGCGGCTATTGCGGGGCTTGCGTCAGCGGCAACGGGCGTTAGCCGCGTGGCGGACGGTAGCGTGCTTGTTACCGCGCGCCCCTCGACCATTGTGGTGCGCGGCGCAGCGGCGGGAGCTGCCATAACGGTGGTTAATATCAGCGGAAGCGTTGTTTACCGCGTCGTTTCTACCGGCGATGTGCAGGAGTTTACCGTGAGCGCCGGCCTCTACGTTGTGGTAGCAGGTAGCCAAGCCGTGAAAGTGGCGGTACTCAACTAAGCTTGGCTATCGGATATCTCAAGTCCACCCTGCTGCGCGGCTTCCGTCGGCCTTTCAAGGCCGGTGGAAGCTGCGCAGCAGTTTTTTGAGAGGGCATAATTCAAATGTCGGCAGAAAAATTACGTAGATTTGCGCACCCTGCTTCGAGGGAATGGCGCTTGGAAAAATTCCTGCTTTTCAAAATAATTTATGTGTGCGCACACGTAAATGAAAAATATATGCTATATTTGCACCGGTTAAGCCTGCCGCTGCAAAAAGGCAGCTGCACGTGTGGCTTATGTGTAATTCACTATTATCCAAATTATTAAATTGTAGCGTATGAAAAAAATTATTCTCTTTGCGGGTATCCTGCTGCCGACGGTATGCGCCAACGGCCAAACCATGCAGGAAGCGTGGCAGCAAGCTGCGGTGGTCGAAAAAAGCATCGGCTTGCCGGTCTTCAAAGCGCAGCAGGTTGCGATTACCGCCTTTGGCGCTGTGGCCGGCAACCCTGCGCAGCTCAACCATAAGGCCATAGACAGCGCCATCAGCGCCTGCTCCGGCGGCGGCGGCGGCACGGTAACGGTACCCCCAGGCGTGTTCTACACCGGCCCCATAACGCTAAAAAGCAACGTAAACCTTCACCTTGAGGAGGGCGCCGTGCTGAAGTTCACCACCGAGGCAAAGTACTACTTCCCTGCAACGCTAACGCGCTGGGAAGGCATAGACTGCTACAACGCGCGCCCCCTCATCTACGCATACAAGGCCGTAAACGTTGGCGTCACCGGCAAGGGAACTATCGACGGCAGCGCCTCAAACAGCGACTGGTGGGCAAAGTGCGGCGCCGTAAAGTACGGCTACAAGGAAGGGCAAATCTCGCAGCGCACGGGGCGCCCAAAGCTGCTGGAGTTTGAGCAAAGCAAAACGCCCGTCGAGGCGCGCGTTATGGCCGAGGAGGATGGCCTGCGCCCGCAGCTCATCAACCTCTACGAGTGCACCCGCGTGCTGATAGAGGACGTGAAGCTTATCAACTCGCCGTTTTGGGTTATCCACCCGCTGCTCTGCGACCAGCTGACGGTGCGCAACGTCAACGTGGTGAGCCACGGCCCCAACAGCGACGGCTGCGACCCCGAATCGTGCAGCAACGTGCTCATCGAAGGCTGCACCTTCGATACGGGCGACGATTGCATTGCCATCAAGTCGGGGCGAAACAACGACGGACGCCGCTGGAACAGGCCAAGCGAAAATATTATCGTGCGCCGCTGCAAAATGAAGGACGGACACGGCGGCGTGGTGATAGGAAGCGAAATATCCGGCGGCTACAAAAACCTGTACGTCGAAAATTGCGAAATGGACAGCCCCGAGCTGGAGCGGGTGATTCGCATCAAAACGAGCGCCTGCCGCGGCGGCATCGTCGAGAACGTGTTTGTTCGGAACGTGAAGGTTGGGCAGTGCAAGGAGGCCGTGCTCAAAATAAATCTGGTGTACGACCCCCGCGAGCAGTGCCAGCGCGATTTTCCGCCAACCGTGCGCAACGTACACCTCGAAAACGTAACCTCCGAAAAAAGCCGCTACGGCGTGCTGATTACCGGCCTGGAGGGCTTGGAGAATGTGTACGACGTGAGCGTGTCGAACAGCTCCTTCAACGGCGTGGAGAAGGGCAACTCAATATCCGGCGCGCGGGACGTAAAGTACGCCAACCTGTACATCAACGGACAGCTAACCAAATAGCGATATGGCAGCGAAGAAATATTCTCTGATTTTTCTTTCCGTAATGCTGCTCTGCATTTGCGCCGCAGAGCACAGGCCGTTTACCGTCTTCATGGTGGGCGACTCTACCATGGCCGACAAAATGCTGGACAAAGATAAGCGCGAGCGCGGCTGGGGTATGCTCATACCCGAATTTCTGACAGGCGAGGTAACGGTTGAGAACTACGCCGTAAACGGGCGAAGCACAAAAAGTTTCAGGGACGAAGGGCGCTGGAAAAAGGTAATAGACCGCGTAAAGCCCGGCGATTACGTCTTTATACAGTTTGGGCACAACGACGAAAAGCAGGCCGACAGCACCCGGTATGCGGAAGCAGAAACCGCTTTTCGCGCAAACCTTGCGCGCTACGCGGAGGAGACGCGGGCTAAGGGCGGCAAACCGGTGCTGTTTACCGCCATTGCCCGCCGTAAGTTCGACCGCGCAGGAAAGATCGAGGATACCCACGGCCGCTACGTGGAGGTACCCCGCGAGGTAGCCCTGCAGCTCAACGTGCCCCTCGTTGACCTCAACGCGGCCACTACGCGCTGGCTTGACAGCTTGGGCGCGGAGCAGTCCAAGCGCTTTTTCATGTGGCTCAAGCCCGGCGAGAGCTTAGCCGATGTGGAGGGAAAGGAGGATGACACCCATCTGGTAGAAGCCGGCGCGCGCGAGGTTGCCCGCATGGCGGCAGAAGAGCTTCGCGCAAAAGTACCGGAGCTGGCTGCCTGCTTGGGATTTGGCTTGACGGGCACAGCCCGCTACTTTGCGCCGAACAAATCGAAGCCGGCTTTTGTCGGCGCCGAAGGCTTTGGTATGTACACGCAGGGCGGACGCGGCGGGAGGGTAATTTACGTGACGAACCTGAACGACAGCGGGGCGGGAAGCCTGCGCGAGGCGGTGGAGGCCAAGGGCGCGCGCACGGTGCTGTTCAAGGTGTCGGGTAACGTTGAGCTGCAAAGCCCGTTGGCTGTTAGCGAGAGCTACGTTACCATTGCCGGGCAAAGCGCTCCGGGCGACGGCATTACCATCACCGGCTATCCGGTGAAGCTACAGGCAGACCAGGTCGTTGTGCGCTACCTGCGCTTCCGGCTGGGCGACGCCAATCAGGTAACCGACGACGCGCTGAGCGCCAGCCGCCGGAAAAATATCATCATAGACCACTGCTCCATGAGCTGGAGCACCGACGAGTGCGGCTCGTTCTACAACAACGAATCCTTTACCCTGCAATGGTGCCTGCTCTCCGAAAGCCTCACGGCCTCGGTGCACGTCAAGGGCGCTCACGGCTACGGCGGCATTTGGGGCGGCATGGGCGCCAGCTTTCACCATAACCTGCTGGCGCACCACAGCAGCCGCAACCCGCGCTTTTGCGGCGCCCGCTACCACGAGGCTACCGCCAACACCGAATGGGTAGATTTTCGCAATAACGTTATCTACAACTGGGGCTTCAACAGCTCCTACGCCGGCGAAAACGGGCAGCACAACATCGTGAACAACTACTACAAGCCTGGCCCAGCAACCCGAAAACCGGCCGGACACCGCATCATCGAGGTATGGCAAAGCAAGGACAGGGGTGGGTTTCACGATTTCGGAAAATTCTACGTTGAGGGTAACGCAATGGAGGGAAGCGAAGCCGTAACCGCCAACAATTGGAAAGGAGGCGTTGACTTCAAAGTTTACGAGGAGCAGGTGGGCATTAGCATAGACTACTCGGAGGAGAGCGAGAACTACCCCAAGCTGGAGCGCACCGTGCGGCTGCAAGAGCCGCTCAGCGTTATGCCAACGCAAACCGGCACGGCGCAGGAAGCTTACGAGAGCGTGCTGCGCAGCGTTGGCGCAAGCTACGTGCGCGACGCTATCGACCTCCGTATTTTGAACGAGGTGCGCGCCGGAACTTTTACCTACGGCAAGAACGGCCTCATTGATTCGCAGCGCGAGGTGGGCGGCTTGCCAGCGCTAAAAAGCCTTCCGGCGCCCTTAGATACCGACGGCGACGGCATGCCCGACGCATGGGAGGAAAAGCATAACCTGAACCCGAAAGACGCCGCCGACGGCGCTGCCTATACGCTGAGCAACGACTACACTAATCTGGAAATATACCTTGAACAATTAATAATTAATAATTAATAATTAATAATTAATAATTAATAGTTGATAATTATTAATTGTTAATTATTAATTGTTAATTATTAATTATTAGTGGATAATATCATGCAAAATACCCTATATTTGCAGGTTGAACTTTGAGAGAAAAGCTGATGCGATTTCCGGCAAAAAAATAATCATTAAAAGAGATTTATGATAAGCATAAGAGAAGCTTCCGTAGATGATATTACGCTGATAAACAGCATTGCGGCCGTAGTATGGCCTGCGACATATTCAAACATGATATCCGGAGAGCAGCTGGATTACATGTTCAACATGATGTACTCTCCGGATTCGATAAGAGCACAGATGACGGAAAAGAAGCACAGGTACTTTATTCTGTTTGACGACGAGATCGCAAAGGGATACATTTCCGTGCATACCGTCGAAAACACAATTCTGTACATCGAGAAAATATATGTTCTGCCAACGGCTCAGGGCAGGGGCTTCGGCGCGATGCTTATAGACAAGGCAAAGGAGCTTGCAAAAACGCTCTCCCTGAACAGCCTGAAGCTGAATGTCAACAGGGATAATAAATCGCGATACTTTTACGAACATCTTGGATTCGAAATCGTGTCGCAGCGAGACCTGCATATAGGACACGGATTTTATATGAACGACTACATTATGGAAAAGCAGCTAACGCAGATTCCCCCTCTCCCATAGTCCCGTAAAGCCTGCCCCGAGCGTAGCCGAGGGGACGGCATGTCGGTAGAAAACAGAATCCATCACGTGCCCCACCGTCCCGTCAGGGACGGAATGTGAAAACATCACATAGCGTGCCGGTCGTAGAGTTGGATTATTTATTGGAAGAGCGCAAGGCGATATAGCCAATTTTTCCGTTGTATTCTACCTTTGCCAAACCTTCGGAAAAATCCTCCACGCTGTCAAAAACAGGGAGAATTACCCATTTCCCTATTTTGTTGATATACCCGCATTTACCGTTTTGCATTGCTCCCGCCAGACCTTCGGAAAAGGAACTTAGATAATTATCATCATTAACATCAAATTGTGGCCGGATAACCCATGCTCCGGTTTTATCAATATATCCCCATTTGCCGTTTTGTTCTTTTACAAGCGCCAAACCCTCACGAAACCATTTTGCTACATCAAACTGCGGTTGAATAGCCCATGCGCCGGTTTTGTCCTTATAGCCCCATTTATTTATGTTATCCCTGTCTCTTACCGCTATTAAACCTTCCGAAAAAGTCACCCAATTATACTCCGCCAAATCTCTACCAAAGAAATCTTCAAAAATTAAAATCGGGTCTATATTTTTGCCTATGGCATAAGTATAATAATAATTCCCGGATATTTTACTGCTAACTGTATAGGGTACTGGCTTGGTCGCTATTATCAATCCATCATTAAACCCTAAAATGTCAATATCATAGTAGGTGGGTTCAATTTCCCATTCTCCTTTCTTATTCAAAAGGCCCCAACGTTCGACGGTTTCTCCGGTAAAATCCCTGTATTTTTTATATTCGGCTTCATTGTTTATCAAATCACCCCAAACCATCATTTTATTTGTTTTTCTTTCACGTTTAGGCACTGTGTTGTCCTTAGCGATACTGGCAGCAAGCAAGCCTTCCGAAAAATATAATCTGAAAGTCTCCACATTCGTTTTTAACCAAAATGCGACTTTCCCTGTCTTATCAATAAATCCATATTTGCCCTGATTGTCTACCGCAGCCAGGCCTTCGGAGAATCCTGCAGCTCCGGTAAATTGCGGCTGAATAATCCAGTTGCCTGTTTTGTCAATATATCCCCATTTACCGTTTTGTGCTACCGCGGCCAGCCCTTCGGTAAAATTACCTGCACTTTCAAATTGCAGGGATATAACCAAGCTCCCTGTTTTATCAACATATCCCCATTTCCCGTTTTGCTTTACAGCCGCCAGGCCTTCGTGAAAATCATTCCCATCATCGAACCGCGGTTCGATGACCAAATGGTTATTGCCGCTATTCAAGTCTTTGCAGATGCCATCAACGGGGGATAATCCTTCGCAGCATTTCATCAAGGGAGAGGTTATTTTTTCGTCTTTCTTTACACATTCTACCGTCTGCTCTAAAAGTTCACGGGTAATTTCGTCAACACTTCCAACACCCCAACTCCTCGCTTCCGCCGTAGCCACAATTATTCCCGTTTCCACGTTTATAATACGAACAATTGTGAAGCCCGAGCTAAGCACGTCAACCACGCAAACCTGACTTACGCCGAATTGACGCCCCAACCGGACGAGTTGCCCATCATCAACCCTACCTGACTGCTGACGGCTCAATTCCGCTCGAAAATCGGATGTCCTGTCCACCACGGCATACGCGCCGCTGTGGGTAAAATTTTGCGTAAGCCGCGAGCTGACGGTTTTGGCTTTAAACATGTCGCTCGTATTGGTTACATAGACCGCCAGCTTTGGCTTGCCTACAGTAGTAGTTACGTTCTGCAAAAGCTGAGTGGTTATATTGTCGGTTATGCTTATTACCGGTTCCTGGTCTATGCTATAGATTCCCCACCTGTCACCCTCTTTATCACAACAAGAACAATCTTCCTTATTTTTTTCCCTCTCACTGCCGCAATCGGCTACTTCCAAAGAAAAAGACACTACTAGACCTGTTTCTATATTTATTAAGTGTGCAGTAAAAAGATATGCATAAGTATTATTGTCAGGGAAGAACATTTGTAATTTTTTGCTGGCGTCCGCCACGCATACCAGGCCTGCCCCGAACTGCCTGCCGAGCTTTATGACCTGCCCGTCGTCCACATTGCCGGAGATTTGATAACTTTGCTCGCGGCGCAGCGCCTGGTCGAATTCCAGCGTACGCTCTACGGCGGCATATTCCCTGCTGCGCACTATTTGCGCAATAATTCGGGAACTCATTACCTTTTTAATATTTTCGCTGCAGTTGCCGGTTACATACACGGCAACGGTCTTTTTTCCCTGTGCAAACGCTGCCGCTGCAAGGCACATTACAGCCAACGCAAGTATAACTATCCGTTTCATTATTCCTTATTTTTGATGATTAAAGGCATTATGGCTTCGCCGACGGCTTCTACGGCGTCTTCAACAGCCACGCGCACGGCGCGGTCGCGCGAAGAGGAAACGCCTTTTTGCGAAAAGTCATCTGCGTATACGGTTTCGCCGGTAGAAGTATTAAGGAGTTCGAGCGTTACATCCACATAGCAGTACACAAAATCGCGGTCGCTGTTGAATTGCCGTTCCGTTGTCTTCAGATACAGCTGGAAATCGCTTTGCGGGGCGTTCGTGATAATCACGCAGCTCTGCTTTGTAAGTAGTGTCTTTAGCTTGTTGACGAAAACATTGTTATTTCCGAGCCCCACGAAAATACGCGGGTTTTGGCTGTTGGCGGCAGTGTCGCGCGCTATTTTGGTGTTCATCAGCTGCCGGTAGCTTATCCGTACGCCAAGCGTTTCGATATTGCGTTTGACGGTGGTGGTGTAGCTAAACCAATCGCCTGTTGTCCTTTCCGTTTCATTGCTATGGATAATGTAGTCTTCTACATAAATTTGATAGAAGACGCCTTTGAGATAGGCAATAAATGTCGTGCCCGGCTCGGCAGCCATTTTGTTTGTCCATCCGATGGCAGGGACAGCAGTTACGCTGTCCGTTTCTGCTATGGAAATAAACGACGCTCCCGTAAAGTTATTCTGGGCGTCGAGATATATCCACGAGTCCAGATAGGTTTTACCGTTGCGTTCATTGTGCATGTTCAGCAGTACGGTTTCCACAGGCTCTTGTGCATAAACAGCATTTGCCAGCAGGCAAACTGTTACGAGCATAAATATTTTTTTCATTTTATTTGTTTTCTCGTTATTCAAAGACTTATTGCCTCGCAGGCGTGTAAGCCTGACAGGTTATTGAAACCTGTTAAGTTGCGCCAATAGGGCCCGTTACCGAAGGTAGTTTCTTGCTCTTATTTCTGCATTTACCGTAAGGGATAATTTCTGTTTGCCGCGTTTCACGTGGAAGGTGATTTTCCGGACAAAGTCATCTTCCAGAGACCCAATGCTTGTATACTGCCGTATAATAGCAGGATTGTCCTGATGGGTGTACTCGAAATCAAACGTGGCGTAATCAAACAAATCTGCATCGGGGTCAACAGAAAGCTCAACGTTATTCATGGAAAATTTGCTTGTCCACTGATCATCACATTCCAGCAACGTTGAGTTAAGTGAAACCGTGAATGGCTCGGGCATCGTGATGGGTATCGTCTCCTTTTCTCCAAGCCTTTTTATTTCCATTGTATGGACAGGCCGAGGCGTTTTTTCCATTGCCGACGTGTTCTCGCCATTGATACTGACTATCACGTCTCCTGCTTTTAATCCCGCCCTGTCGGCCGGGAAATCGGTAAGCACGCGCGTTACTATGAAATTACCGTAACCGTAGTGCCGGGCATCGCTTTTTTTCCAGTAAAATCCCGCCGCCTGTTCCTGTGCGTACAACACTGCGCATGAAAAGCATATTGCTGTAATAAATAAAATTTTTGTTTTCATACTTTTTCATTTTAAAATGGATTAAAAAACTTCCATATAACAAGGATACAAATGCCTCTTTTTTTGTCCCGTTAGGGAAAAAATATTGGTAGAAAATCCGATTATCCTCCGTCGTTCCCCGTCCCTGCGGGACGACGCAAGTGTCCCTCACCGTTGCAACAAAATCATTTTTGGCACAATACCCAACTATTGAATATAAACTCTAATAGAATATGGACATCACCAATTGTTTCATGAGCTTGTGAAAATTAAAAAGTTAACGTAAAACCTGCGCCGCCCGAGCGGGTGAGGCCAAAATTCAGCGAAGTACTCTTTCCGCTTTTGCTGCCCTGATAGAGGTTATAGGCCGACTTCCACTTTGCATTGCCTTGCGAGTACAAGATGAATGAAGCGGTGAGACCGGCCAGTGAGACGCTGAGGAAACAAATCGCGGGCGCAGGACTCTCCACATTCGGATTTAGTAAAAGGCCTAATGATGTTCCCAGGCATATTACTCCTGTCCAACTGCATACTGTTCCGATCTGACGCAGGCTTTTTCCCGAATCATATTCCTTCAGCGCATCGGGCGTTTTTGTCAATATGGCACGAATCTCCTTTTCCGACAGCTTCACGCCATAAGCATTTTTAAACCCCTCGTCCATAAACTCCGAATCGAGCTCCAGCGTTTTCCGCATATCTTCGTGAGAGGATACGGAAGGTGTAGTGGGAACAGCAGGCTCATCTTTAAATATATCTTTTTTACCGTTCTCATACTTAATCATAAAGATTTCGGCTTTCAGGAGCGTATAGAGAGGTCCCGTGAGGTTGTCATATTTTTTGTACTTCACTTCGGATATACCGATTTCCTGCACTTTGGCTTTGATTTCATCGCCGTTTTTCAGCGTGATGATATCCTGTGCAAACGCTGTTGCCATGCTCCCAAAGAACATAGCCAATAAAATAATCGTTTTTTTCATGATTGATAAAAATTAAAATTAAAAATTTAATACGATAGCCTCAATAGCACCTTACACAAGACCAGCCTGACCCTCGGCAATAGGATTGCGAATTATAACAAGAACCATGTCCGTCTGTCCATGGAAGATCAGAATCACAACAACCGTAATCACCCTCATAATCACAAAACACTTTTCCATCTTCATGACATCCTTCTTCAATACGGTCGCGTACTTTTGTGTCGTCCTCATCATAATCACATGAAAAAAACACCAAAGGGCTTAGCAGCAGCAAGCCCGTTAAAGCAGCCAAAATAATTTTCTTTTGCATAATCGTTCATTTTTAAAATAGTTCCAAATAATTCTTTTCAAATAAATAGCGCGTAAGAATCGCACCCTGTATCACGTGGCGGATCGTATCGCCGGCAATGTACAGCATTGTCGGCGCCACCTGCGTAAGTTCAGATACCGTTTTCTCGTTCGCTTCCCGAATCTCGAAATCGGGAAGAAAGTAGTCGTTAAATACGCCCGTGCTGTCTTTTCCGACAGCCAGAATCACCAGCCGGTCGGCAATGGCGGGGTCGTTGTAACGCTTCACGTTTTCGAAATAATTCCAGCAGCCCTCACAGCGATAGGAAAAAACAATTACCAGACAGGTAGAATCCGGCGAAGTCTCTATCAGCTGCGGCAGCACCGTCTCCTTCACCGCCCGCTGATACAAAGGATGCATCTTGCCCGGCGCCTTTCGGTGCGAAAAGTTGTAGCCGGTAAAAAAACTTGCCAGCAAAAGTATTCCACCTGCGGCTGCATACTTTATCCGCACCGACCGTGGCGAAGCCTCATCCGAAAATCGCCACGAAACGAACAGCAGCAGCAACAGCGCTGCATTTCGCACAAAAGTCGCCCACGGCGGCAGCTTCAGCAGGCTTGCCTTTCCAAAGCAGCCACAATCCGTTATATCCCGGAAAATGTAACCGTAGAGAAACACCAGCGAAAATGCACTGATCATTCCGATAGAAAACAGCGAAACGCCTCTCGGAGAAATATTCAAAAGCAGGCAAATACCAGCCGCCGCCTCCACAATCGCAATCACAGGCGCCGCCCAGACGAGCGCCGGAAAACCGTACTGCAACAACAAATTGACGAATGCTTCCAAATCGCCGGCCTTTGTGAAAGACGACGTCAAAAGCAGCAAGCCGACAACCAGCCGGCTAACGCAGGCAAGCCCTGTTCCCCAACTTTGTTCCCTTTTCATCTCCTTAATCTGCCTTGACAAATATCAATATAAACTCATAATCATACATCCCCAAATCGGTCAACGCCGAGTCATCAACCCCCAAGAGCGCCATCGTAACATCAGTCCATATCAGCTCCAGCTTTTCACCCGATACGCGGTACTTCATAGGGAATGAGCCCGACCCATCATTTATGGTGAGCTTGTCGCCGGAAACGCTGTACTTCCAGCTCGCCGATTCTCCGCCGATACCAACAACGACTGTCCCTCCCTTTTCAAATTCGAAAGATAATCCTCGAAGGCCGCTGAAGTACGACCGGTCGAGCATACCCTCCTCTACCGCATTATGCTCCACTCCGTTCAAGGTAAATATACAATTCGCGTCTCCCATAAAAACCCACTGGCCGGTCAACCCCCAATCGTCGTCATCCTTACTGCAGGAAACGGCTACAGAAGCCAGCGCTGCTATCGCCAGCGCACTTGCCATCATTTTCAAAAATTTGTTCATAATAATACATTAATAAAACATTTAAACACTTAACATTTTAATCCCTCGCTTGGTGCAGCGTCTTCGCTACGCCGAGCGAGGATTTTTTTATTTCTTTCATTTTTTCATTTCCTTCACTTTTGCGGGTATTTTCCCTGCAAAGTGTACGCTTGTCGGTTCGGCAGGGAGGATTCATTGAGAGCGTATCCTCCGTCATCCGACTCTCGTCAAAAGTTGTATGTAAAACCTATGCCACCCGAACGGGTGTCGCCGAAATTCAGCGAAGTACTCTTTCCGCTTTTGCTGCCCTGATAGAGGTTATAGGCCGACTTCCACTTTGCATTGCCTTTAACTTCAAATATTATCGCAGCTATACAACATCCTAAACCAACGACATACAGAGGGGTGGCTTTCTTAAAGCTGGCAGCATTATCTATATCCATCATACTTCCTCCCACTACGATGCAACCTGCCCCAACCCCCAAAAACACCCAGCCTGTTGTGCGCATGCGTCGTCCCGATTCATACAGCTCCAACGCATTGGGCATACCGGCCAAAACAGAACGAACCTCTTGCGCCGACAGCTTTTCGCCGTACGCATTTTCAAATTTTGTATTCGCTATCTCCAAGCTTGCCTTCGGCTTTTGCCCGGTAAAAAGCCCTAAAGCCATGTTTTGACTTTTCGTGGGCGCTAATCCTTCCTCCGGCTTATTTTCGGTGGATACGGCAGCCGCAGCAGGCTCATCCTTAAATACATCCTTTTTGCCGTTCTCATACTTAATCATAAAGATTTCGGCTTTCAGGAGCGTATAGACAGGTCCTGTGAGGTTGTCATATTTTTTGTACTTCACTTCGGATATACCGATTTCCTGCACTTTGGCTTTGATTTCATCGCCGTTTTTCAGCGTGATGATATCCTGTGCTTTTGCGCTCATTCCAAAAAATGTTACCGCCGCCAGCATAAAAATTATTTTTTTCATCTCCTTTTTTGTTTAACGTCCGCTCCTCGTGCAGACAAAAAGATTAGAATCTCAAATTTCTTTTACAGCAAATACCCGTCAAATTATTCATCGAGTATTCTTTTAAAGGGCTGGTCGCTTGCCGCCTGCCTGAACAAATTCGTAAATTGTTTTCCGCAAAAGCATAAAGATTTTCTTTCTTCCCTTCTGGAATATAATGATTTACCTAATGTACATTGGGGGATTATAGCGTTCGCAATAACAAATGTTTTTGCAGGCATAAAAGCCGACGGACAGGCAGGAGTGTATATAAAGTTAGCCGAAAACCACACAGCAAGCGACACACCGAAGTCATTGAAACAGAGGTGCTTTGGCGCGAAATTTATTGTAATTGATTGATTATCAATGTATTTATATGGGGGGGGGGGGTAAAATTACTCACAAAAAAAATACCACAAAAAACGTCGGCAGCGCGGCCGGGCGCAGCAGCAGCATCATCGGCAGGAAATATGGAGAACAGGTTGCGATACATTTTTTTGGTATAAAACTTGCTGCAAAAATAAAAAAGATTTTTGAATATACAAATTTTTAAGGTTATTTTTTTTATTAAAAAGGCTGGCTATTTAACCGGAATGCGAAATTAACCCATATTCCGCGTCCCTAACGGGCAACCTCTACTTCAACAAGCTCTTTATCCGCTCATCGGGCAAGGCTCTTACGCCCTCCACGATGCTTTGCGCGTTGAGGTGGGCGCCCTTGAGGGAGGTGTGCGTGTGGTCGTTCTTAAAGTATTCGAGCGCACCGGACTTTCCTATCTGCTCCAGCTTGGCGGCAGAAATTTCGTTCAGGTCAACGAAGTAAGCGCCCATTGCCTCGGCGGCTTCCCTTGCCCACAGGCCGTAGGTATCGCTGCTGCGCGCTACCGCTCCCTCCGGCGTCCAGCGGTTGCGCGGGGTGTGGCTGAGGACAACGGGAATTGCCCCTTTCTCAATAGCGTCGCCGGCAAACTTGCGAATGTACCAGCCGTAGGTGTAAATCACCTGGTAGCGCCGCGTTGCGGCCATTAGCATAACCTTGCTTTCGTCGCCCGCCCCGTGCAGCTCGCCGCGGGCTTTCCCAACGTTGATGTCTCCCCCATCATTGTGCCCAAACTGGATGAAGACAATGTCCCCCGGCCGGAGCGCGTCGTACACCCTGTCCCAGCGGCCTTCGTCGAGGTAGGTGCGCGCGCTCCTGCCCGCCATTGCCTGGTTGTCTACAGCCGTTTTGTCGGCGTCGAAGTACTGCCCGAGCACGCTTCCCCAGCCCCACATGTCCGTTGAATCCTTGTCTTCGTTTTTTACGGTGGAGTCGCCAATGGTGAAAACCAGCGGCTTTCCGGCCATGCGCCCTGCTATGCGCTTTACCCCTGCCGGCTTGACCTTTGCTTCGGGCTTGAGCAGCTGCGCCAGCGCGCTCAGCGCATCGCTTTCCCGTATTCCGTCCACGGCCGAGGCGGCGTTGACCTTTGCGCCAAAGGCGCTGGTGTGTATGGCGTCGCCGTAGAACATGTACCCCACCTTGTACTTTCCGAACTTTTCGTACTTGAGCGCGGTAATGCCGTTCAGGTCAATGAAGGGAACGCTTTGCTCCGCCGCAACCTGCCTTGCCCACAGGCCAAACGTCTTGTCTGCGCGGACAACCTTTCCGCTGTCCGTCCACGAGTTGCGGGGCGTAAGCGACAGCAGCACGGGGTATGCGCCTTTTTTTCGTGTCTGGCTGATGTACCTCCGCAGGTACTCGCCGTAGGTGTAAACCGTTTCCTGCCGGCCTGTCTCCTGAATTGTAACCACGAGGCTATCCCTGCCGATTCCCCTGATGGAGGCTCGCGCCCGCTTCGCATCGTACGGCCCGTTATCGTTGTGCCCCAGCTCAATGAATACCCAATCGCCGGCCTGCACCCCCCGCAGCACATCCGGCCAGAGGGTGTTGTAGAACGACCTGCTGCTTGTGCCGCCCAAAGCGTGGTTCTCGACGGTTATTTTTTGAGCGTCAAAGTAATCCTCCATGTAGAATCCCCATCCCCACTGCCCGTTATCCCCATTTCCGCGGGTGCCCGTTCTCATGGTGGAGTTGCCCACTAAGAAGAGCACCGGGTTGCTGCCCCTGCGCGACGACCCTGCGGCGGGGCGCAGCATTTTTACCTTGTTCAGGCTGTCCAACGTATTGTCCACAACGTTGTTTACATCCTCCACGGGGGGAGGCACGCTGGCGGCGCAGCACAGCGGCGTTAGCGCCATAAAAAGATACAGAAATTTCATGAGTGATTAACGGTTAGCGATTAATGATTACGATTTTATATACAGAAAACAGCATACAAAGGCACTGATTTTATGCTATTTTCAAATCCGAAGTTCTTTTTGGAAATACGGATTGCATATTCCGATTTGTATTTCTCCATAAAAACGCCTAAACTTTTTACCCGATTTCGCCTGCCTTTTTTTACTTCTATCGGCGTTACTTTTTCATCCAGCTGCAGCACAAAATCAACTTTCGCCTTTCCTTCGCTTTGCCAATATGCCAACCTGTAGTTTTTCGCTTTAAAGCACTGCGCTACATAATTTTCTGTCATTGCTCCAAGAAAAGTATTATCAATTTCGACAGGCGACAAAATGGTTTGCAGCGGTATTTCCGAGCGCAACGTCAAAATACCAATATCGCCCATATAGAGCTTAAAATTAATCAAATCCATATAGGCATTTATGGGAATAAATCCGTGCTCCAGGCGCTGGCATTTGAGCGTAATATTGGCCGAGTTGAGCCATTCGATTGCCTCTCCGAAAATGGTTGCCGTACCGCCTCGCTGCACTACTTTATACTGAAATTTTGCGCTCTCTTTGGCAAGCTGTGCAGGGATGGAATCGTAGCAGGCACGGATTTTTATGCTTGTAGCTGCATCGGCATACTTTACCATATCTGCAATATATTCATTCAGTATGTCATCTTGAATGATTTGCACTTTCAGAAAGCTGTCTGTTTTGATAAACGACTTCACAGCAGCAGGCATTCCGCCAACTATAAAATATTTCTGATACAGCTCCAACGCTACGCTATGCAGCGCTTCGGGCATAGCTTCGTTGCTCGCGTAGTGATTTTTGATTTCTTCGGCCAACTTTTCGTACCCCAACGCCCAAATAAATTCTTCGAAATCAAATGGATAAAGATAAAGCTCATTTACTTTTCCTACCGGGAATGAATATTTTTTTCGATTGATAGCCACTCCAAGCAAAGATCCTGCTGCCACAATGTAATATTCGGGCGTTTGCTCGCAAAAGTATTTTAGCGAGGTTAATGTTCTTTCGCTTGCTTGAATTTCATCAAAGAAAATCAAGGTTTTTTCGGGAACGATTTCCTGCCGCTTCGTTGATTCTATAAATTGAATGATTTTTTTTGGCGACAGCTCTTTTTCAATGAATTTGCCGATTGCTCCCTCTATCTCCATGTTGAGATATACGACGTTTTCAAAGTTTTCTTTGCCAAACTTTTCCAAAATGTAGGTTTTACCCACCTGTCGCGCACCACTCAGTATTAATGGTTTACGTTCTTCGCCGGTTTTCCATTCAACCAATGATGCTAAAATTTTTCGTTTCATAATCAAGCTGATTTAGGGCTGAAAAATTATCAAAATGTTCCGAAAAATCAAAATATTCTGATTTTTCGGAACATTTTGCTGAAACAAGAAAGGCTGAATTTTGAATTCTGAATTTTGAATTCTGAATTCTGAATTTTGAATTCCTGACGGCGTAAGCCAATTCAAAATTCAAAATTCAAAATTCAGAATTTACAACCAGCGGTACGCCGTCGGGGAGGTCAACCTCTACCTCCTTCATGCTGACGTTGGGCGCGTCGTCCAGCACAAAGGCCGGACGGTAATCCTTCTCCATAAAGCTCACGTAAACCTGGTGAAAGCGGATGCTGCGCGCATGGCGGACAAAAAACGCCGAAGCCGGTATCGTCCCAAACATCCACGGCTCGGGGTAGAGCTTTTCGCTTTCGGGCGGCGTGGCTTCGCCGTCTTCTTTGGCGTAGCCCCCCTTGTAGGTAATGCGGATGTTGCTCAGCGTAACGTCTTCGATGCAGCTTCCCGGTACGCCGCTGATGATGGAGGCGTAGCGCGAATCGGCGTTGTAAACGTTTACGTTGCTGATGCTAATTCGGCGCATTGTTCCCACCGGCGTACCCTCCGGGCTGCGCAGGCGCGCGCCGAGGCGGAGAAAAATCGGGGCGTTGACAATATCGCGCATGGTGATGTTGCTGATGGTTACGTCCTCCAAGCGTCCGCCGTCAACGGTTTCGAGGGCAATCCCCCGGCAGCGCTCAAAGATGCAGCCGGATATGGCAATATTCTTAAACCCGCCGCTCGACTCGGTGCCGAGCTTAATCCTTCCGGTAACAAATCCCTGGTCGGGCGCCTGCGGCTCGTCGCGCCGGAAAGTTCCGTCGGCCACAGCGCCTCCGTCGTACCCGCTCACAAAGCAGCCCGTGATGGTAACATTCTCCGTATCTCTGAAGTAGCCCAGCGCGTAGCTTGCCTTCAGCACGATGGCGTCGTCCCACGGGGAGTTGACGGTGCAATTGGATATCCGCACGTTGCGGCAGCAGTCAATGTCTAACCCGTCGCGGTTGGTGTCGATGAGGAGATTGTCGATGGTGAGGTTGTCCACGCCGGTAGCCAGCAGGGCAAAGTGACCGCAGCGGAGCATCCGCAGGTCGCGTATGGTTACGTTGCGGCACTCCTTGAGGCTGATGGCCTTGTTTCCCACGCCCTTCAGGCGGCTCTCCTCGCGCGTAAGCCCCATTCCGTAGATAGCACCCCGCCCGCAAATGGCAATATCCTCCAGCCCGATACCCCATATCAGGCTATTCTTCCAGTGGCTATGCCCAAAATCTTGGTACGGGGAGGCGTCATTCGGCTCGGCCTCGTCGTAGCCCTCGCGCTCCGAGGGGAAGGCCGCCGTGATGGTTGCCCCCTGCTCAAGGTACAGCGTAATGTGGCTCTGCAGGCGAATGGAGTAGCACAGGTAGCTGCCGGCGGGAACATATACCGTTCCGCCGCCATTCTTGCCGGCCTCCGCTATGGCGCGGTTAATGGCCGGAGTTTCGATGGTGCGCCCGTCGCCTGTGGCGCCAAAATCTTTTACGTTATAGACGGCAGCCTGCAGCGGCAAAGCGTGGCAGGCGAAAAGCAACAGGGTGTACGTAAGTCGGGAGATGTTCATTTTCATCAAATTTTTCATCAAATTTTTCGGTTGTGGCTATAGTCGCGGCAGCATGTAGTAGGCGTAGTCGGCCTTTGCGCTCTGCACGTACATGCAGAAGTAGTACTTTTGGCCGTTCAGCAGCGGCAGCGCTCCGGTGAGCGCGGGCGCATCGGTTTGCTTGCCCGACTGAAAGAACGTCAGCGGCGACGACTGCTGCCGCGCGTCCGAGAGGCGGATTTCCGACTCCGGCGGCGTTAGCCCGTGCACCGTTTTGAGGTGCATAACCTCGCCAAAGTACAGGGTAAAGGCGCTTCCTTCGACGCTAAAAACGTTACTGTGGCAGCGCTCCGGCGCCAGCGCAGGCGTGTCAACAATCACCTCGCCGCAGGCGCCGCCGTAGGCCCAAAGCAGCTTCACGCCCTCGGGTACGTCGGCGGCCTCGGCCTCCACCAGCAAGCCGTCGGTGGCGCTAAGCGAGCGCACACGCAGGGTGAGGCTTCCGCTGCCCAAGATCGGGTCGGTAACCTCGTAGCGTACGCCGCTTTCGGCTGAGGCTACCTTAACGTTGCGGGGGTTGTTCAGCCACGCGCTGCGGCTGCCGGAGATGACGCCCAGCTTGAGGTTGCCCGCCATGTGGGGCAGCAGGAGGGCAAACTCGGGGTAATCGCAGGCAACAACGCGCGGCTGCTCTCTGCTGCCCGACAGCACACGGCCAAACGGCGACGCGCCTTGCGCCGGCAGCGTTGCCGACAGCGCAACCGACAGCAGGGCGAGGAGTAGGGTGAGGAGTAAATGTGTAGCTTTCATTGGCGCTCAGCTCAGGTAGAACACCTCCTCCAGCGGTATGGAGACGGGGGAGTTATCGGGGTTTACCTCCATGATGTCGCTCATGTAGTCCCACCACTTCTGCTGGACTTCTTCGGCGCCCAGCCCCTGCGACGACACGTCGCCGCTCACCTTCTGTACGCCAAACAGCGTACCCGTTTCCTCGTCCAGAAAGATGGAGTAATCGCTAATGCCCGAGCGCTTGATGAGCGCCGCTATCTCCGGCCACACCTCGCTGTGCCGCCTGATGTACTCTTGCTTGAAGCCCGGCTTGAGCTTCATCTTAAATGCTACTCTTTTCATGTTTCAACTTTAATTTTAAATTTAGGAACTTGGGATTTAATGCTCTTAGTTACACTCCACCGTCATCAGGTTCAGGGATTTCCCGTTGGTCAGCAGGCCCGACTGTATCAGGACGCGCCGGCTGTCGCGGCTGAAAATGGGGTGCGTATGGTCGGGGCGCATGCGATGGCCGGTGGTGAGCAGCGTCCGCTCCCCCGTTTGGCGGTTGATGGCGTACACGCTGCCCTTGAAGGTATCGCCCACAGCCCAGCGGCCGTCGGGCGAGCCGTTGCAGTGCCAAAATCCGCCCTGCATCCCCTTGCCCATATCCTCCTCCACCTGCCCAAGCAGCTTCATCTGCTTCGTCCGCAGGTTGACAACGGCAATGCCCGTCGGCTTTTCGCGCAGGTAGGGCAGGTGCCCCATGATGTTAAACATCAGCTCGTCGGGGCCGGCCACCGTTTCGTGGGTAACCCACTCGTCCGGCGTTTCCGCGTAGATTGGGCGGTTGTTGGAGCCGTCGGCGTTGACCGCCCAAATGCGCTGCACGGCGTCGCCGGTGGTTTCGTGGCAGTAGATGATTTCGCCGGGCGTCCACGGGTTGGCCTGCAGGTGCCCCATGCGCAGGTCAACGTCTATCACCTTGGTAATTTTTCCGGTGCGGACGTCAACGGCGCGGATGCCGCTTTTGCCCTTGCCGGCGGCTTCAAAGCGAGCGCGCGCCTCCTCCCGCGTTTCGGTAGGGTTGGTGTTGCGCGAGTCCACCTCCGAGCGACCGGTTGTCGGCTGTTGCTGCTGCTGCTGTGGCCTCTGCGGAGCGCGAGGCGCCGGCGGGGAGAGCGATACGCCCAAGTACAGGTGCGCCTCGTCGGCGTCGAGCGCAAGGGCGCTGCCGTGTATGTCCTCCGGCAGCGTGGCCACCACCCTTTCGTAGGCTTCGGGCGCCTCAACGTCGCCTGCCAGGGCGTCCTCAATCAGCAGACCGATGTTGAGCTCCACCACCTGCCGCGGCGCAGGCGGCGCTGCCGAGTCCGGCTGCGGCAGAGACGAAGTGCGCCCCGTCCCCACTCTTCCGCCGCGCATGAAGAAGAGCTTCATCTCCTTCCGCGAGAGGTTTGCGGTTCCGGTGTTGACCGTCGGGTCGTCCGTCAGCTGGACGATGTCGCCGGTAACCTCGCTCACCACAAAGAGCTGCGACCCGTTGTCCCCCCGCGAGGAGCGGAATACAATCCAGTCGCCGTCGGACGTCCACGTATCGTGCGTTTGGTAGGGCTTTGCGTCGCTGTAGGCCGACGAGGTCAGCACCGTCAGCGTACGCCCCGTTACCCGGTCAACAATAGCATGCTTCTCCGACGGGTAGCGCCGGCCAACGTTGGAGGCTTCCGCGCATTGCGGCAGCGCAACGGCGCCCGCTGCAATGCAGCAAGCAGCAAAAGCAGTACCGCCGCCGCACAGAAATTTTTTATGCAGTTTTTTCATGGTTAGTGATTAATTGTTGGTGAATAATTGTTAATGCAAATTAAGGGTTGACTGCGGGAAGAAATCTGACCATGTCAGATTCTCTCCCGCAACCTCGCACCGTCATTCCGAGCGCAGCGAGGAATCTCCCGCCATGCGGCTACCGCACTTGGGCGCTGAGGAAGAGGAGATTCCTCGCTGCGCTCGGAATGACGGCGCGGCGGGCGCGGCGGGCGCGACGGGAAGAAATATACACTGTGCTTATTTTCTCCTCCACCTGACGGGAAGAAATATACACTGTGCTTATTTTCTCCCCCACCTGACGGGAAGAAATAAACACTGTGCTTATTTTCTCCCCCACCTGACGGGAAGAAATATACACTGTGCTTATTTTCTCCCGCACCTCGCACCGTCATTCCGAACGCAGTGAGGAATCTCCTACCATGTGGCTACCGCACTTGGGTGCTGAGGAAGAGGAGATTCCTCGCTGCGCTCGGAATGACGGCGCAATTCAAAATTCAAAATTCAAAATTCAAAATTTAATCTTCCTCTTCCTCAAAAATAGGCGCGTCTGTTTTTACATCCTTGCCGTAAAGCTGCACGGCGCTGTCGTTCATCTTGGGGTACGCTTTTTGGAGCAAGGCAATGGTTTCTGCGCCGGCCAGCAGGACAGGCCCGTAGCCGTGAGCGGCAAAAACGTTGACCGGCCGGTAGCAGTAAAATGCGGGGTCGAACGCCATTCCCGTGCCCACGCAAACTCCCTCCACCTGCCCCTGCCCGTTGATTTGCTTCGACACGGCGTTCCACGCCAGCAGGGCGCACGGCGCGTATGCCTTTGCGTCTATCCAGCCGCTGTTGACGGCGCGGGCAATGGCGTAGGCGTAGATGGCCGAGGCCGACGTCTCCAAGTAGGAATCGTTTCTGTCTAACAGCTGATGCCAAAGCCCCTCGCCCGACTGCAAGGCGGCTATTCCGCTGATGTGCTTTTTCAGCAAATCCACCACCTCGCCGTAGCCTTCGTGCGTTGGCGGCAGCGCCTCCAGCACCTCCACGAGCGTCATCACCGCCCAGCCGTTGGCGCGCCCCCAAAAGAAGGCGGGATGCTCCTCCATTCCCTCCACCCAGCCGTGCATGAACAGATTTTTTTGCGGGACAAACATCCGCGCGGCAAACAGGCGCACCTGCTTTACCGCCTCGTTGTAGTAGCTGCTGTCGCCGGTGTATCGGCCCATCCACGCAATGGCAGGAATAGACATGAACATATCGTCGAGCCAGAGCGTGTGGCGGTGCGGCCTGTTGCGCGCCAGCGTACCGTCGGACAGGCGAAACTGCCCCGACATAATCCAGCCCATGCCGGCGCGGATAGCATCGCCGTAGTCCGGCGCTCCGGGCAGCACGGAGGCTTTGATAAAGGCGGCGCACATGGAGCCTGCGTCGTCTAAGGCGCGGGGGTAGAGCAGCCGGCGCAGCTGCATATCGCCGATGTCGTCCTGCGGCAGCTGTTCGCGAAAGCGGGCTGCCGCTTCGTTCAGGAAAGTCAGCCGGCTGACGGCGTAGTCGGCGTAACTCTTGTCGCCGGTAGCCTCTGCGGCGCGGAGCATACCCGCGTAGGTAACGCCCCACTCATAGCTGGCAAGGCGAAACGTCCCGCGCTGCAAGCCCGAGTGGACGTCAATATCGCTCAGCGCCACCGGCTCCTGGGTGCGCACATCCACCAGCTGCGCCGGAGTTTCTTTCTCAAGGTAAGCCCGCACTCGTCCCAGCGCCTCCTCGATAGCTTGCTGCGAGGGTACGCCGTAAGGATTTTGGTAGCTCGGCTTGAGCAGGTGCAGGGGAGCGCTGGCGTCGTTGGCAACATCGGCCTTACGGCTACAGGCGGCAGCCGTAAGGCAGCACATAGCTATGAAGATTGAGCGTTTAAGCATTTTGAGTTTTTGATTTTAGGGTAAGTTTTTCCTTCTTTTCTTCTCTTTAATTCTTTTGTTCTCTTTTTCTTTTGTTCTCTTTTTCTCTTTTCTCTACTTCACCGCCACATCCCACACGCGGGTTGCACGGTCTTCTCCCTCCGGAGCAACAACGTCGAGGGTTACGATATACTTTCCGGCTTCCCTGTAGGCATGTAGCGGGTGCTGCTCGGTGGAGGTTGTTCCGTCGCCAAAATCCCACCTCCACTGCGTGATGTTTCCTTCGGAGAGGTCGCTGAAAGCTACTACCCGCCGGCGCATGTCCACCACCTTGTGCTCCCACCTGGCGCAAACGGCTTTTTTGAAGCGCTGCTCGAGCGGCATGAGCTCAAACGTGCGCAGCTGCGACGACTCGCCGTACATGGTGTGGTGCTTGGAGAGGTTCCAAAAGCCGTTGTTTCCGTCGCTGTTCACGTCGTCGTAATCAATGACAGCCCAGCACAGCCCGATATGCTTGCCGTCGTAGAGCTGCGATTCGACAGCGCGCGAGGGGTCGTTGCCGGCGTAGTCGAACACCGTAACGTAAAACTCCAGCCGCAGCTTGCCCGCCTCGCCGGGCTTGAAGCTGTAGTCAAACGCGGCGTTGGCGTAGGGCAGCTCCTTAATCCACGGCTGGCTGCCCCACGCAAGCGCCCAGTCCTTGCCGTACGCCGGAGGGGTAAACACGTGGTAGTTCTGCGCATGCACCCCGTGAAAAAGAAAGTAGGCGTCCCACTGCGGCAGCTCCTTGTTGGGGTGGCGCTCGTCGATGTGAGGCCCGCCGGACAGGTCGCCGTCCACCACGATTTCAAAAATATCGTTGTGCAGGCCGGTGTGGGTAAAATCCCAGTAATCGTCGTAGGCTTCGTACATGAAGTAGAGGCGGTTCAAGCCCTTCACCCAGCCCACCTTTACCCGCACGTCCAGCGTTTTTTTGTCGATGCCCTTGTGCTTTTCCGTATCGTCCCACAGCTCCTCCGTGCCCACCACGCAGGCTTCGGGAACAACGTCCCAGTCGTCGAAGCTGCCGTCAATACGGGGGATTTGGTTGGCAGGGAACTGAAATACCCTGAAGTGGGGAGCGTCCAGCTGGGCAGATAAGGCCAGCGGCAGCATACAAAAAATGAAAAGGAAAAATTTACTCATGGTTATTGGCTTTGGTTATTTTACACACGCTATCTCATTTATCGTCGTTTTTTTTAGCACACAGATGACACAGATTTTATGGATTTACACAGATTTTTAATTCCTAATTATCACCGACGTCGAGGTGTATTTCAACTTGTCGCTTTAAATAATCCCGTAGGGATTATTCGCTCGGTAGAAAACACGAATGGCATCCCTCTTTGGCATCCCGTAGGGATGCATCCCTACGGGATGCCGACAACCACCGGAACGTTGCCTTTTCTACCGAGCGATTCATTCCTATGGAATGAGCAAAAGCTGTGTTTTGCCTTACGAGGCATGCTAATTTGAAATGCACCCCCGGCGTCAGCCCAATTCAAAATTCAGAATTCAAAATTCAGAATTCAAAAAGTTCCACTTTTTGCAGCTTTGGGTTAGCGCCCGCAAAGCGTAATCCCTGACCGGACTGCTTAACCTTTTGCGCCTCCGGCAAGTCGTAGCGCAGCTGGATTTCGTCGCCGTTCAGCCAGCGCTCTGCCACCCACTTACCGTCCACGTAGTCGCCCTCCTGCACCTTTGCCAGCCCCGCTATATGAGCGCCTTCCAGCGGCTCAAAGGTAACGTCCACGTCGTAGCCCATCACCGTATATTCGTCCCTGCCGTCCATCATCACCAGCGCGTAGCCCACGGGAGGGAGGTCGGCCGAGCCGCGGGTTTTGCGCAGCTCCACGCTTATGCGGTAGCCGCCCAGCGTCAGCGTAGCCTCGCGCACCGACGGGTTTTCGCGCTTGAGCCACGCCGCACGGACGGTACCGGCCGCCTGATGCTCAAGTATTTTTGAGGATAAGCCCGACAGCTGCCGGTAGGCAAACGTAAGCGGGCTAATATCCTTGCTGGCATCCTCCGCCGTAACGATACCCGTAGCCGACGACACGTAGCCATACGCCTCAATGCCAAACGGCGAGTAGCCCATTGCCCCCATCTCGCCAATGGCGTAAACGGCGTTGGCAGCCCCGTTGACGCCCGCCGAAGATTCGGGGATGAATACGGGGTTACCCGCGCGGCTGTAAAGCTTCAGTATATCCGGAAACTCCGGCAGGTAAATGTCGGGGCAGAGCATGTCAACGGTAGGAGCGCCGGCGCGCCATACGTCGTGAGTTTGCGCCTGCGGGCCTCCGGAGGGGTAGTCGCCGGGGCGCTTGTCCTGCGGCTGCACAATCCATGCGTTGACAAAAACCGGCAGGGGATACTCCGCCTTGCCCGCCTCGGCAATCGCATTCATGTAGGTGGCGTAGCTCCACGCCATGAACAGCTCGTCCGTGTAGTCGCCTTTGCCGAACACCTCCTCCCACGTTCCGGATGTTTTGCCGCCGGCTGCCGTCCATGCATCCCTCAGCTCGGGCAGCAGGCTATCGCGGCGAGCGGCAAGGTAAG
This sequence comes from Prevotellaceae bacterium, assembly GCA_031266935.1. Classification (GTDB taxonomy): domain Bacteria; phylum Bacteroidota; class Bacteroidia; order Bacteroidales; family UBA932; genus JAITMY01. Next base: position 3,614 of record JAISAC010000015.1, on the reverse strand, counting down.
CCGTCAACGCCTCCGGCACGGGAGCGCCGAACTTTGCAGCCGCATCGGGGTGGTAGTCGCGGGTATCGCCGTGCAGCCCCACCTCGTTCTCCAGCTGCACCATGATAACCGTTCTCTCCGCATCCACCTCGCGGAGGTGGCGCAGCATGGCAGCGTAGGCCTTTGCGTCGGCCTGCATGGTCTGCTCGCCGGTGGTGGAAAGGATATTCAGCGACGCCCCGCTTTTGGTCTTCGCCAAGGGGAAGCGCTCGGCGTCCCGCTTTACCCACGCCGGCTGGTAGCTCGATATGCCATTCTTCCAGCTGGCAAACCACAGCGCCACAAGCCTCATCTCGTTGGCGCGGGCGTCGCGAATAAGGTCGTCAAGCGTCGAAAAATCAAAAACACCTTCTTCCGGCTCTACCTGCTCCCACGAAACAACAGCCAGCACCGTATTCAGGCCAATAGCCCTGAGCTTTGGCCAAATGCTTTTCATGTACGCCGTGCTGGTGGAGGAGGAGTTGTGCAGCTCCCCTCCCAGCGCCAAAAAGGGTTTCCCATCCACTATGAACTGGGTAACGTTGCCGCGCTTCTCAAGGTGCGGCAGGTCGGCAGGCAGCTTCTGCTTGCCGGACGGAGCGGCGCATCCCAGCAGCAGGACGCTCACCGCAAAGGGGAGTAAAAGAGATTTCATCGTTTCCAAATTACAATTTAACCGAACCTGTACATTCGTGTACGCGCACGGCTCATAAATCGGGCAAATATAGCTTTATAATTTACAAGCAGATTTTATTTAATATGGAATTAACGCTACTTTAACGCTTGCGTTTGCAGAAATATTTGTAAAACTTTGATTTGATAGCTATTTGTGGAGGCGCTAATATTTGCAGGTTTGATTTATTAGCTGTATAGCGCAAGCTCCGCCATGCTGCCGGCAGGGTGCGCTTACCTGATTTAGAAAATGGGCGCTTGCACCGTCCCGTGAGGGAGGGAATTTTGGCATTATTCCTCTACAGGCAGCGCCGCTACTTTTCGACCGTCACTCTGAACGGCGGCGTGCGTTCCTGTCCGGGACGAATATACTCTTCAGGCATGGATACCTTGCTTGCATCGCGCACGGAGGCTATGTGCGGCATTACCATCTCTACGCCCTCGCGGTGGAATATATCCTGCACGTTGGCGTACAGGCTGGAGTATATGTTGAGCATTTTGCAGGCCTCGGCGGTATAGACGTTGATTTGGTACTGCACGTAGAAATCGTCAAGGGCTGTTTGCAGCACAAATGGCTTTGGCTCCTGCAGCACGTATTCGGTTTTTGCTCCGGCTTCTATGAGCAGCTCGTGCACCCTGCGCCACGGCACCTCGTACCCCATGGCCACCTGCACGTGGAGAATTAGCCCGTAGTCCCTGGCCGAGTTGCTGTAGTTGACAGTTTGGGCTGTCATGATGATGGAGTTGGGTATGGTAATCAGCTCGTTTTTGGACGTTCTAAGGCGCGTAACGAGGGCTGTTTTTTCTACCACATCGCCCACGTGCTCGCCCATTTTTATGCGGTCTCCCTCCTTGAAAGGGTTCATGTAGGTAATCACCAAGCCCGATATAATGTTGCTAATGATGGAGGTGGAGCCGAGCGAAAGCAGCAGGCCTAAAAACACCGATACCCCCCTAAAAATATCCGAATCGGAGTTGGGAAGAAACGGGAAAATAAAAATGAGCGCAAAAGCTACCACCATCACCCTGAGAATCCCGTAGGTAGGAGCTGCCCATTCGGGCTGAAAACCTTTAATGGCAAGCGATCCGGTGCCGACCTTATTGGCAATAATCCGCAGCGCTCTTGCTATCAGCCGGAACAAAACAACTATAATGGCGATGTAAAAAACGTTCGGCAGGTAATCCCACACGGCAGAAAAAATTTTTTTCAGCGGCGCTGTAATGTACCCTATCAGGGTATCCGAGAGCCAGCGCGTGGCCGGAAAAAGCCGAAACAGGATAAGCGCGCAAACGTACACCACCACAACAACGAGGAAATACTTCACAACCCGCAGCACTATAAGCCCTATCGCTATCTGCTTGTTGTTATCCATCAGGTACTTCAGCGCTTTTACAGGCTTCAGCTTGTGCCGCCTCAGCAGCACCACCAGCTTGCGGTGGGAGAGGTTCAGGTACTTTATACCGAAGTACGCCGCCGCCACGACGAGCAAGGCCAGCGCAAGCCGCTTTACAACGGTAAGCCACGTACTTTCGGCATGCGCTGCGGTAACAGCGGCGGCAATGACGTCGCGGTACTCCTGCACCAGCTCGCGGCAGGATACGCCCATAGCCGCTGCCTGCTGCGCTGTTAGCCCAACAAGCGCCATGCCGCGGTAGGCAACAAGGTGCTCCTCGCCCGCGTCAAGAACAACGAGCGAATCGGGGTCAAAGAGCAAATCGTTCCTTAGCAGGACAATGTTTTCGGCAACCAGCTGGGCGCGCTTCTGCACCGCTATGCCGCCAAGGTTGCCGTAGAGCGTAAACAAGGTATCGCCAAACGGGGCTACCGGAGCGCTAACGGCAACGCCCACGCCAACCCTGTACTCGCCGTATGCGCTTACGGCAGCTGCCTGTAGCGTTAGCGCGGCAGCAAGCAGGTAGTAACGCAGCTTCATTTTGAATGTCTTTTTGGGGTTACAAACAAGCATTAAAAGTTTATTTTGTCAACGTTTTTTTTTCATCACTTTTCAATTTACGCTCCACCTTTTTTATGTCTTCGGCCGGAGGCAATTGCTCGGGAACAATGCCGCGCTCCAGCAGCATTGCCCTTACAGCCTGATTATTATCTACATGTTCGGTTTCTATGGGATGTACGCCATGCAGATCTTTTGCCTGAACGTTTACGGAGGTCATTTCTGCCGCCAAATCTTTTGCTTTTATGCTAATAGTCGGCAAAAAATCGGCAACCGGACGGCTATTCGGAACGCCCAGCTTACGCTTTAGCATTGCAGTATTCAACCTAAACAGGGCTTGGTCGCCTTTGGAGCGAATAATAGCAAAATCCTTATCGTTTACGCCCCGCTCGTATAAAATTCCGGACAGCATTTTCTCCGTTTCGGCTAACTTGGCGCGGGCTTGTACGCGCTCATACTCCAGAACGCGCTGCTCGATGATTTCTGCCCGCCGGGTTTGCACGGCAAAATAGCTCTGCGCAAAAGCGACTTGCTCCTTTTTGCTGTCGCCATTTTGAGCTATCAGGTAACATGCATAGCGGGTAAGAAGTATATCATCTATCTCATGTACAGCACCTTTTCCTGCTTCTATCACCTTCCTGACGTCAGGAAAGTGATCGCCGATTTTCTGCCCTGCATTTTGGCAAGATTCTTTGGCCTTGTCAACTACATGAGAAAAATTCTCCCACTTGGAGTATCCCAGTAGCTGTTGGATCTCCCGTGCGCTCCAACATTCCACGCCTTCTACTTCGGCGGAAGCGCGCTCAAATTGCTCAAATAGCATTTTTATTTCTGCTGATTTCATACGTTGTCTTTTTTAGTTTTTAGTTTTTAGTTTTTTTCCAAAGCCCTTTTTCCTGCTTCTATCACCTTCCTGACGTCAGGAAGGTGATAAATGATTTTTTGCCGGACGTGCAGCGAATTTGCTCCTTC
>JAISAC010000142.1 GCA_031266935.1 Prevotellaceae bacterium | reverse complement strand
CATTGCGGATGGTATCCCGATGCTAAAATACGATTGTGGAGAAAAGAAAAGGCCACATGGAGCTTAGCAGAGCTGCATGAGGAAATTATTACCAACAGCAATGCTACCATTCAGCACCTTAAAGGCGATTTGCTGCACTACTCCTACCATACCATTAGCGGGCATATTTTGCAGCTCAATAAATTTACGGAGATAGGCGCCGGCGAGTACCTCAAAAAAGGCAAAAAAATATCGGTTGCTAAAGTTATTTATAAGCCCGTCTGGAAATTTATCCGCGACTACTTCATCAAGCTGGGTGTGCTGGATGGTTACTACGGGTTTGTTATATGCGCCATTTCGGCATTTGCCACGTTTACAAAATACGTAAAGGCAAGACAGCAGCAGCAGCAAATCACGTAAAGCCATGTACACTCCTCCTCCAAAAATAATTCTTTCCCGCACCGACAGCATTGGCGATGTTGTGCTTACGCTCCCCATGGCAGGTCTCCTGAAGCAGCTGATACCCGGCTGTGAAGTATACTTTTTGGGCCGTGCCTACACGCAGGGCGTTGCTTTGTGCTGCACCGATGTAGATAGGGTTATTGACTTTGACGCGCTGTGCGGCCACCCCGAGCAAGAACAGGTAGAAGCCTTGAAAGCGCTGCGCGCCGACTGCATTATTCACGTGCTTCCCAACAGGCATGTAGCGCGGTTGGCAAAGGCTGCCCGTATCCCGCTGCGGATAGGCACTACCAACCGTATTTTTCACTGGACAACCTGCAACCGGCTGGTGAAGCTGTCGCGCAAAAATTCTCCGCTGCACGAGGCGCAGCTAAACTTCATGCTGGCGCGTCCGCTGGGGGCAAAGCCGTACTACGATGTGCGGGAGGTGGCCTCCATGCTCAACTTTTCGGCCAAGGCGTTGCCCTTACCGCTTCGGGGCTACCTCGACGGGCAGCGCTTCAACCTTGTGCTGCACCCAAAGTCAAAGGGCAGCGCAAGGGAGTGGGGTTTGGATAATTTTGCGCAGCTGGTGGCGCTGCTTCCCCCCGAGCAGTTCAAGATTTTCGTCACCGGTACGCAGGTAGAAGGCGATATGGTGCGCGATATCCTCATAGCTCCCTACGCCGGTAGGGTTACAGACCTCACCGGAAAATTTTCGCTCGATGAGCTGGTAGCGTTTTTGGCAAATGTTGACGGCATTGTGGCAGCGAGCACCGGCCCTCTGCATATTGCCGCAGCTCTTGGCGTTAACGCCGTTGGCGTATATCCCCCCATACGCCCCATGCACCCGGGCAGGTGGGCGCCGATTGGGGAGCGCGCAAAAGTGTTTGCTGCGCAGAAGGAGTGCAGCGCCTGCCGAAAATCCGGGCAATGCCTGTGCATGCAGGAAATAAAGCCGGTGGAGGTGGCAAAATATTTGCTTGAGCGCAGCAGCCACCCCGAAGCTTCGGAACGGAAGAGAAAAATAAAAATTATTGCTGAGATACCAAAGATTTGAAATGCACTCCCTATATTTTTTTGTCATTTCATTATGGCGGTCCGAAATTGCATTTCCCTACTGCAACCGCAGATCCCAGTCTTTCCAAACCGCCTCGTAGCCCTGCCTTTTTATGGACGCCAAAACCTCTGCCGGGCTTCGGTCGTCGCTGACGGCAAACTGCTCCAGCTCGCCGCGGTACACGGCGTAGCCTCCGGGGTCGGTTCTGGAGCCGGCGCTGAGCGAAGTAACTCCCAGCCCAACCATGCCATCGCGAAACGCTTTTCTTTCGCGGGTGGAGAGGGCAATTTCTATATCGTGGTCAAAAAGGCGGCAGGCAAAAATCAGCTGCGCCAGCTCGCTGTCGCTCATGGCAACGTTAGCCCGAAAGCCGTCCCCCTCGTGCGGCCGCATACGGGGGAACGAAACGGAGTACTTGGTTTGCCAGTACGCCTTTTGCAGGTAGCGGAGGTGCATGGCCATAAAGGTTACGTCGGTGCGCCAATCCTCCAGCCCAATGAGTACGCCCAGCCCCACCTTGTGCACGCCGGCTTTCCCCATGCGGTCGAAGCCGTCTAAACGCCAGCCGAACTTCGACTTCATTCCCTTGGGGTGGTAAATCCGGTAGCGCGCCTTGTTGTACGTTTCCTGATAGCAGTACACGGCGTTCAGGCCGGCTTCGGACAGCTGCCGGTACTCCGCCTCCTTCAGCGGCTGCACCTCGATGGAAATGGACGAAAAGTGGGGCTTTACGAGGCGAATGGCGTTTTCGATGTAGCCGGCGCCCGCATCCCTCGGATTTTCGCCGGTTACGAGGAGAATATGCTCAAAGCTGCCGATGCGCTTGATAGCCTCCACCTCGCGCAGGATTTGCTCGTCGCTCAGGATAATCCGCCGTATATCGTTGCTGTGGCTAAACCCGCAGTAAACGCAGTGGTTCATGCAGGAGTTTGTCAGGTAAAGCGGGATGTAGAGCTGCACGGTATTGCCGAAGCGCTGCTGCGTGTACCTCCGGCTCAGCGCGGCCATCGGCTCTATGCAGGTCTGGGCAGCCGGCGACACCAGCGCCATAAAATCGTCTATGCTTAGCCTGTCCTTGCTCAGCGCAAGCTCAACGTCGGCGGATGTCTTGGCGTAAATGCGGGAGCGGACAGCCTCCCAATCGTACTCGCTTATCTGTTCGATAAAATTCATTGCGGCCAATTCTCAGTTCTTAGTTCTTAGTTTTTAGTTTTTAGTTCTTAGTTCTTAGTTCTTAGTTCTTAGTTCACACGCCTCCTTTGCCAGCTTCATGGCGCAGAAGTGCGGCCCGCACATGGTGCAGTGGTCGCTTTCGTCGTCTAAGCGGCCGGCCTTATAGTACTCGAGCGCCCGCTCGGGGTCGAGCGAGAGGTTGAACTGGTCTCTCCACCTGAAGTCGAAGCGGGCTTTGCTCAGGGCGTTGTCCCTTACCTGCGCTCCCGGGTATTCTTTTGCAAGGTCGGCAGCATGGGCGGCTATCTTGTAGGCAACCACGCCGGCGCGAACGTCTTCTTTGTTGGGCAGCCCCAGGTGCTCCTTGGGCGTAACGTAGCAAATCATCGCCGTGCCGTACCGCGCAATCTGCGCCGCGCCGATGGCCGACGTGATGTGGTCGTAGCCGGGGGCTATGTCGGTAGTCAGCGGGCCAAGCGTGTAGAACGGGGCGCCGTGGCAGAGGCGCAGCTGCTCATCTACGTTGGCCTTTACCTTATGCAGCGGCACGTGCCCGGGGCCTTCTATGAGCACCTGTACGCAGTGCTTCCATGCTATTTGGGTCAGCTCGCCCAGCACGGAGAGCTCGGCGAGCTGGGCGGCGTCGTTGGCGTCGCCGATGGAGCCGGGGCGAAGCCCGTCGCCCAGCGAAACCGCAACGTCGTACAGCTTCAGGATTTCGCAAATATCCTCAAAGTGGGCGTAGAGAAAGTTTTCCTCCTTTCGCTGCGCCATCCATCCGGCAAGGATAGCGCCTCCGCGGGAGACGATGCCGGTGGTACGTTTTTGCGCCAGCGGCAGGTGCGCCCGGAGCAGCCCTGCGTGGATGGTGAAGTAGTCCACCCCCTGCTCGCACTGCTCAACGAGGATGTCGCGGTAGCCCTCCCACGAAAGTTTCGCTACCTTGCCGCCAACGCTCTCTAAGGCTTGGTATATCGGCACCGTGCCCACCGGCACCGGCGAGCTGCGGATAATCCACTCCCGCGCTTCGTGAATGTTGCTGCCGGTGGACAGATCCATGAGCGTATCGCCTCCCCACTTGCAGCTCCGGATGGCCTTCTCCACCTCCTCCTCAACGCCGGACGACAGGGCGGAGTTGCCGATGTTGGTGTTTATCTTCACCAGAAAACTTGCCCCGATGACCATTGGCTCGGCCTCGGGGTGGTTGATGCTGGCCGGAATGATCGCCTTGCCTGCGGCCACCTCGCTGCGGACAAGTTCGGGCGTGATGTGGCTGGATATTCCCAGCGCGTCGCACTGCCGGTTTTCGCGGATGGCCGCGTACTCCATTTCGGGGGTGATGATACCCTGCCGGGCGTAGTGCATTTGCGTAATGCTCTTTCCTTTTGCCGCCCGCCGCGGGAGGTTGACCACGGGGAAGCGGATTGCGGCGAGGCTGGGGTCGGCAAGGCGGCTGCGGCAGCCGACGGACGAGAAGGCGGGCAGCCTTTCGGTGTCGCCCCTGCGCTCAATCCACGGCTCGCGGAGGCGGGGCAAGCCTTTGCGCACGTCAACGGCGATGTTCGGGTCGGAGTAGGGGCCGCTGGTATCGTAAACGGTAACGGGGGCGTTCTTTTCTCTTTTCTGTACGCCATTCTCCACGGTGATGGTGTCCAGCAGGGATATTTGGCGCATGCCGACGCTAATGTCGTGGAGCTTTCCCTTGACGTAGATTTTCCGCGAGGCGGGGTAGGAGATGATCATGTCAGTATTTTTCATTGCTTTTTGCTTAGTGGGTTATTCATTCATCAAAAAAGAGGTAAGCGGGCTGCTTGCCTGCGCCGCGCTCAAGGTGGGCGACAGCTGCGCTTCAAAGGCGGTGCGCCCGCTTTCTACCGCCATGCGGAAGGCGTCCGCCATGGCAACGGGGTCGCCGGCAACGGCAATGGCGGTGTTGACCAGCACGGCATCGGCGCCCAGCTCCATCGCCTCGGCAGCGTGCGAGGGTGCTCCGATGCCGGCATCCACCACAACAGGGACACGGCTTTGCTCGATAATTATCTCCAGCAGGTCGTGCGTCCGCAAGCCCTTGCTTGTGCCTATCGGCGCGCCGAGGGGCATCACGGTGGCCGCGCCGACCTCCTCTAACCGCTTGCACAGAACGGGGTCGGCCTGCACGTAGGGCAGGACGACGAAGCCGAGCTTGGCCAGCGCCTCGGTTGCCTTCAGCGTTTCCACGGGGTCGGGCAGAAGGTAGCGCGGGTCGGGGTGGATTTCCAGCTTCAGCCAGCAGGTTTCAAAGGCGTCGCGCGCCAGCCGGGCGGCAAAAACGGCTTCCTCTGCATTACGAACGCCGGAGGTGTTGGGCAGCAGCCGGACGCCCGGTCGCCGGATGTGCACCAGCATGTCGTCCTGACGGTTGCCGAAGTCCACCCGCCGCATGGCGACGGTTACCATTTGCGTCTGCGAAACCTCAATGGCCTGCTGCATGACGCCGTTGGAGCTGAATTTTCCTGTCCCCAAAAACAGGCGGGAAGTAAACGTCTCCCCGGCAATGGTTAAATCTTTCATTTTGAATTTTTGAATTCTGAATTTTGAACTTTGGAAATTTTGAATTCTGAATTTTGAATTTTGAATTGGCTTACGCCGTCAGGAATTCAAAATTCAAAATTCAGAATTCAAAATTCTCTTAACTTCCTCCACCGGATTTTGCGCCTGCAGAATGGCCGATGAGAGGGCAACGCCGGATACGCCGACACTCAGGAGGGCCGGAATATCGTCCGCCGTAATGCCGCCGATGGCGAGCACGGGCAGGCGTACGCCGTGCTCTCGGCACTGCTCCATAATCCGCCGGTAGCCGGACAGGCCAACGACGGGGCTTAGATTTTTCTTGGTCGCCGTGAAGCGAAAAGGTCCCAGCCCGATGTAGTCAACGCCGGCGCTGCTGAGCCGCAGGATGTCCTCGAACGTGTTGGCCGTTCCGCCGATGGTAAAGCCGCTGCCCAGCCGCTGCCGGGCTTCGCGCGGCGGCATATCCGCCTTTCCGAGGTGTACGCCTGCGGCGCGGAGGTTCCTGCAAACCTCCACGTGGTCGTCAACGTAGAGGCTGGCGCCGCAGCTGTCGCACAGCTTTTTGGCGAGTAGTCCGACTCTTTCCACCTCCTGCGGGGGGGCCTCCTTCATCCGCAGCTGCACCTGCCGGCAGCCGCCCGCAAGGGCAACCTCTACCGACTGCAGGTAGCTGTAGCGTTCCGTTTGGTGCGTTATAAACAGTAGTCCTTTCAATTTTGAATTTTGAATTTTGAATGCCTGACGGTGCAAAAGAAATTTTGAATTTTGAATTTTGAATTTTGAATGCCTGACGGCGTAAGCCAATTCAAAATTCAAAATTCAAAATTCAAAATTTCCCTCCGCAGCGTGTCAAACCTTTCTATCAAGCCTTTTTCGTCCCTGCGCTGCGGGTAGTCACCCCACAGGGCGCCCAGCACGGCTACCCCGCCAAACCCGTAGGCAGCGGCAAGGGGCAGGGTTGCCGCGCTGACGCCGCCCAGGGCAACCACCTTTTTGCCTATTAGTCCTCTTGTCCTTGCCTGTAGCAGGTCTTCCGCCGAAAAAGCCCGAGTGTAGCCTTTCTTGGAGAGGCTGTCGAATATCGGGCTGAGGAATACGTAGTCGAACTCGTCGCTTTGCTCCAGCTCCGCTATGGCGTGGCAGGAGCGGCTCAGGGAGCTGGGGCGCGGCTGCGGGCAGGCGGGGTTGCGCCGGTTCAGGTGTACGCCCTTCAGCCGGAAAGGTTGGGCGAGCGCAAAGCAGCTGTGTAGCACGATGCGGTCGCGGAACTCCGCGCGTATTGTTAGCAGGAGGCGGCGGAGGTCTTCCTCCGTCGCCTGCGGCTTCCGGAGGTGTAGCGTACCCATACCCCGCTCAAACAGCCGGTTCAGGGCAGCCGCTTCGCCCTCAAAGCAGGCTTCGCTTGTGATTACTATCAGGCGCATAGCTTACCCCCCCGATACGGCTTGGATGAGCATTAGCTCCATGCGGTCGGACAGGATTGTTTCGTCCCACAGCTCTTTGGGTACCACCTCGTAGCCGATGGCCACCGCAATGCCCTGCCGCGCTATCCCGAGGCTTTCGACGAAGGCCGCCAGCGAAGTTTTTTCCGCCGCTTCGTAGGGTTTGTCATTTAGCAAAATTGTCATAGTGGAAATTTTGAATTTTGAATTCTGAATTTTGAATTCTGAATTTTGAATTTTGAATGCCTGACGGCGCAAGTCAATTCAAAATTCAGAATTCAAAATTCAAAATTTCTCAGCGGCTGCGGGTCGAAAAAATGGTTTACCGGCCCGTGCCCTTTTCCTGTCGCCACGCCGCTGCCGTGCCGGATGGCGGAGGTAACGTAGGTTTTTGCCGTCGCTACTGCGGCTTCCCACTCCAGCCCCAGCGCCCTGTACGCGGCGATGGCCGACGAGAACGTGCAGCCCGTTCCGTGCAGGTTGGCAGTGTCTATGCGGGGCGACGAGAAGGCGACCGGCTCTTTGTCCTGCCGGAAGAGTATATCCACAGAGCAGGCGGACGTCAGGTGCCCACCCTTGACCAGTACCGCCGGGCAGCCCTGACCGAGCAGCGCCTCTGCCGCTCTCCGGAAATCATCCTCCGTCCGGATGTGCACACCGGAGAGCGCCTCGGCCTCCGGAATGTTGGGCGTGATGAGGCTTATCCGCCGGTAGAGCGCCTGCCGGAAGGCGTCGGCAACGGAGGCCGACGCTAAGCGAGCGCCGCCGGTGGCCACCATGACCGGGTCAACGATGACGTTTTTCAGCCGGTAACGGTCAATAGCGGCGGCAACCACCTCTACGACTTCGGGCGAAGGGAGCATGCCGGTTTTGACAGCGTCGATGGCGATGTCGTCCAGCACGGCCTCCAGCTGCTGCCGGATAATCGGCAGCGGCAGCGCTTCTACCGCCCGTACCTCCTGCGTATTTTGCGCCGTAACAGCCGTAATGGCAGAAGCGCCGAATACGCCGATGGCCGAAAACGTCTTGATGTCGGCCTGTATGCCGGCACAGCCTCCGCTATCGGAGCCTGCAACGGTCAGCGCCGTTGGGTATCGCTTTGTTTTGTTCATGGCAAATCTGCTGTTAGGCCAATGTTAAGCCAATGTTAGGCCAATCAGGGTGGGGTAGGTTTTGCTCGGGGCAAAAGAGAAGATTTATCATTCCTACGGCGGCACTACCCGCATCAGGTGGTAAGGGTTTAATCTCAGCCTTTCCGGCACCCCTTGATGGCAATTTCGGAAGCAAAGATAGTCAATTTTGGCGGACAAAGTACCTCTGGCAGCCAAAAAGTAGGTTAATTCTTTGGTGATAAGTACCAGCCGACAGCGTCGGGGGGGGGGGACAGCGCCGCCTGCCTTATGAAGTGTCATTCTGTCCAATTGGCAATATCCAATCGGGGGACACGCTGAAAATGGTGGGTGTTGTTTGTGATGAGTTGAAGTCCGCTTGTTAACGCAATACCGGCAATCAAGGTGTCCGTATGACCTATTTCTATTCCTTATCAAGCATGGCCGGTTTCATAACGCAACGGTACGGTTAAAAAGCGTGTTTCTCACTTTGTATAATTCGCCGGCAAAATCGCTGTAATCTTCGGTGGACATGCTGCTAAGCGCTCCGGCATACGAAAGAATTTCTCTTTGACGGGCATTGAACTTCTTGTCCTGCTGTTTTACGGCTGGGGTCAATGAATGGATGAACTGATAAAGTTCATCCAAGCGATTGGCAGGAATTGCTTTTATCTCATCGTATATAGCATTTAATGCAGTCATAATATTTATTTTTCCGCAAATATACACAAAATTTCCATACCTGGCTAATCTTTTTTTTGAGGTGATACAACAAGACAAGTGCACGAAATTCTGGCCGCTAAACCGTATTTTCGGGGATGTTTCAAAAATTTGAGCAACGAAGGGTTAAAATTCCGCCTCGCCCTCCACGTTGGCGCAGCTATCTTCGTTGGCGCAATTATCCTCTGCGTACCACTCGGCAAAGGAGGTGGCGGTTTCGTGCAGCTTAAGGCTGTGCAGCGTTACGCTCGGGTGCAGCTTGCGGCAGAGTATTTTTGCCATGTGAATGACCATATTTTCGCACGTTGGCTGGTAGCTTACGCAAACAATCTTGGTATAGACGCTGCTCAGCGCCTTGCTTACCTCGCCTTCCCTGCGCAGCATTAGCGCGTGATCCAGCTTGCTTACGATGTGCTCGCTGACAATTTTTTTGAGGTCGGTAAAATCCATTACCATGCCGTACTTTGGGCTGTTCGCGTCGTCAACGGGCGTTCCGCTGACGGTAACAAACAGCCGGTATGAGTGCCCGTGAATGTTGCTGCACTGCCCGTTGCAACCTTCGAGCTGGTGCGCCATTTCGAATGAAAATTCTTTGGTTATGCGTACTGTCATTTTTTAGCTTTGTAGAATTTGCTTTCCTATGGTGCATTGCAGGCACCTTTTCCGGTCGCAGTAGGCCTGCTTGAGCTGTAGCAGCGCCTGACTTTCAAACATGTTTTGGGGCTTTACGCCCATGCTCTGCCAGCCTTCAACCTGTGCGTTTTGCTCGGGCGCTATTTGCTCGAGCAGCTCCACCGCGGCCTCGCACAGCGGCTGCAGGGAACGATTTTTGCCGTAGGCAAACAGCATGGGGGCAACAAAGTTGGCCGCAATGCGCTCAACCGATTTTTCGCCAAGCGACTTGCCGCGCGCCTTCGAGGCTTTGCCAAGCGTGTAGTGCGTACTCCAGTACTCCGACGGCGTTGCGGAGAAAATCTCCATGCAGTCCTTCAGCGTTTTTATCTCCGCCACTTTTGAGGTGAGGCTGCCGATGCTGTTGAGCAGCGCTGCCAGCTGCGCAAGGCGAATGGTTGGGAAGTTCACGGGGCGCGTACGCAAAAACTTCCACACATGCCGTTCCATGGGCGTGAGCGAGAATTTGGCGCGTAGCAGGCAGTACTCTTGCAGCAGCCGGAGGTGGTATTCGTCCGGCGCTTCGCTGTCCAGCAGCCCCGCCTGCCCCAGCAGCAGCGCCTCCAGCTGCATCAGGGAGCTGCGGTGCTTGGCAATGCAGCTCGGGGGGATTCGCTGCGCCAGCTGCTCAAAGGGCTGTGCGTTTACGCCAAAGCCAAACGCGCGGAAGAGCATGCGCTGGTGCACGGCCTCCCAATCGTTGCCCGACCACGCCAGCAGCTCCGCAATTCGTTCGCTGCGCTGCTCCATGCGCTCCACCGCAAGGCGCGTGAGGAACATCCTGAGCCGGAAGCTGTCCATGCTGCCCAGCAGCGGGCGGCAGGGCACAAAGCTTTGCGACTCCATGAGCTGCCGGTATCGGCTTGCCAGCGACGGGTCAAACGCCACCTCGTACACGGGGATGGCCACGCCGGACGAGTTGCACACCGGGTTGCAATCGTTGCGCTGCACCACGTGCAGAATAACGCTGTCGTACAGCTTGTCGGATTGGTGGTGGTGCCGCTTCCAGTCGGAGGCGCGGAGGTGCACCTCTACGTTGCCCACCCACTGCGTGCTGCCGATTTTAAGGCGCGCGTTGGCAAAATCGGGGCCGGCGTTGGCGTTGCGCACACCGGACGACTGCACCTCCACGCGCTCGCCGGTGGTGGTGCGGGCGTTGACCTTGTCAAAAAGTCCAAGCTCCCAGATAAATTGTAGCAGCTGCTCGTCCATCATGTAGTTGCCTTATGGTTATTAAAGGGAAGCAAAATAACGAAATTTTACTGAATAATTGCTTGCATAACGGAAAAAAATTTTACCTTTGTACTCGCTTTTTGAGGAAAATGTAGGGGAAAACGTAGGGAAAAATGGAGCAAAAAGCGCAGCAATCATGATATGGCTATTCGGGGTGTGGCGCAGTTGGTAGCGCGCTACGTTCGGGACGTAGAGGCCGCGAGTTCGAGTCTCGCCACTCCGACATTATTGAAATACAGATAATTATAGTTGCATCAAAATTCCAAATACAGTTTAGATACATCAATAATTCAAATGCATAGGAAAATTATTCGTTTGGTGCTGAGAGGCAGGAGAGCGATTTTTTCCAGGAAGCGCCGAGTTGAATTGTTACAGCGCAGCCCCGCCAAATACATCTCAAATACATCTCAAGTAGTTATGCCATGAGCTTCGTTTCTTTCGATTTGATGAAGTCAAATTTATATCATAAAAATTTGTAACTTTGGCAAAAATAGCTACCATGAAAAATTTACCAATAGGAATACAGTCGTTTGAGAAGCTGCGCGAGAGGAATTACCTTTACGTGGATAAGACAAAGGAAATCTACGACCTCATTGCTGCCGGAGATATTTACTTCCTCTCCCGCCC
>JAISAC010000123.1 GCA_031266935.1 Prevotellaceae bacterium | reverse complement strand
AATGCTGCGGCATTTCGTTGGCCGGGTAAGAATAATACCCCCACGGATACGTTCCCCCCTCTCCCTCGTAAGCCACCACAATGGCTTCGCTCAAGTCCAGCTCGGTAAGGAAGGGCATGGCGTTGCGCATAAATTTCACGTCGCGGGCGTCGATGGCGCCCGTAAGCGTGAGGTGGGTTACCGATTCGATGCCGCTCATATCCTTTAGCGTACCGGCTTCGGCAAGCTTGTAGCTGCCCGATTTTCCGAAGCTTGCGGTGATTATCGTATCCTGCGTGAGGGTAAAGGAGAGCGTAGCGCTTGCGCTCAAGGTAGCTCCGCCGCTCGTCCAGCCCCAAAAAGAATAGCCCGAAGCCGGAGCTGCCGTCACGCTCACTGCAGTACCTGCGGGATATAGCCCGCTAAGCAGCACTCCCGAAACGCTGCCTAAGGCGGCGTTGCTGGGCTTTACGCTCAGCAGCACCCCGCCGCCGGTGATGCCGTTGCTGCTGCTGCTGCCAAAATCTTTCCACACATTAGCGCTTTTGTAAGAGGCAACAGCGGAGTCGGGAACGGTCAGGGCGATATTTTCTATGCTTACGCCGTCAAATACGCTATTTTCGATATGCTGCGGGGTAAGACTCAGGTTGGTAACGGAGTCAAGGCCGCTGCAGCTTTGAAACGCATAGCTGCCAATGGAGGTTAAGCCCGCCGGAAAGGTCAGCTCTTTTAACCCGCTGCAGCTTTGAAACGCATAGCTGCCAATGGCGGTTAAGCCTGCCGGCAAGGTCAACTCTTCTAATCCGCTGCAATTGTAAAACGCATCGCTGCCAATGGCGGTTAAGCCTGCCGGTAAGGTCAGCTCTTTTAAGCCGCTGCAATTGGAAAACGCCATCTCGCCAATGGAGGTTAAGCCCGCCGGCAGCTTCACCGAGATAAGCGTTGTTTTACCTGTCGAGTTTCTGCAAAACGAATACTGCGGCATTTCGTTGGCAGGGTAAGCAACAGAAGATGATGATGAAGAGGACGTCCCGTTTTTACCCTCGTAGCGCACCACGGTAGCGCCGCTCAAGTCCAGCTCGGCGAGCACCACCATGCTGTCGCGCATAAACTTTACGTCGCGGGTGTCAATGACGCCCGTAAGCGTGAGGTGGGTTACCGTTTTTATACCGCTAGTATCCTTTAGCGTACCGGCGGTAGCAAGGTGTATAGCCGTTTGCGCCGTAGCGCCCATGCCCGCCAGCAGCGCTGCGGCAAGCCCAATGATAAAATATTTTGCTTTCATAGCCGTAATCCATTATTAGAGATTAAGTCAACTTAGGGATAAAAAAATAAATAATATATTAAATGCTCCATGTCGTCTTTGCATCCCAGCGGGATGCATATACATTCAACACCTTGTTTGCCGCGCATCATAGCGCTGCTATACCTTAGTTTATTTCGCATCTCAAAACAGGCAGCGTGTGCGGGCACGTTCCGAAGGCGAAATCTACCGTTGGCGCCGCCGCGCGGAGGGCTTTACCGGCTGCCTCTCACCAAACGGCGGCACGGGCGCGTAGGCCACCTCGCCTGCGCAGCTGCTCATCAAAATAAAAGAGGAATGAAGGATTGTAAGAGTCAAGAAAATTACGTATGGCGCACCACGCCGCGCTACGTAACTCGCTGAGCACTGTGTGTGTGTGGTTGGGGCAAAACATTTTTTGCTTTACCTGTGCGCGACCAGTGCGCGTTAGCAAATAGCTCGGCATACGCAAACTATTTTGCGCAAAAACCGCTAAAGTATGCCGTAAGCCTTGCATCTACCTAAATTTATAAAATTGTAAAAAATAACTTTTACAAATATACGCGATTTTTTTATTTTGTGCACAAACGGATAAAAAATTTGGAAAATAATCAGCAGCTTGCCATGCAACATTGCTATTCGTTTTTATTTTCAATCATTTTCATCGCTCTGTCGAAATCCGATTCAAAAAGGCGGTCTTGCATGGGGCGGAACTTTTCGAACTCGTTTTGGGCGTGCTGCTTGGCGATCGCAGCGGTAATGTTACCCACATTCTGCAATAAGTCCTTTCCGTTTGCCTGCAAAATCAAGTCCAAATGTTTTGCCCAATCTTCCATTGTGAGCGGAGTTTGCCGCTTTGCGTACTCTTCGGCAAAGTCCAAATAACCGTTGACTATGCGCCCGAGCGATTCCAATTCGCTTTCCGTCAAATAGTTTTTGGCTATCGTCACATCTGTTTTTACAATTTTTCCGTTAGGTGATTTTTCCCAGGAAGTCAGCCCCATATTTTTTTTCGCATGGTCGGCTCTGCGGTAAATCAGCTCGGCAGCAGTTTGTTTATGCACAGCATAGTGCATTTTGTTTTGCACTTTGGCAAAAAACTCTCTGGTCACAGGCGATGTAGGATTGTAATCCATTGCGGTAGCGTAAATATCCGTAATTTTCTGATAAAATCGGCGTTCCGACAAACGAATTTCGCGGATTTCTTCCAGCAGCCGCTCAAAATAATCTTCACCGAGAAATGCGCCGTTTTCCATTCTTTTCCTGTCGATTACGTAGCCCCGCAAGGCAAAATCGCGTAAAACGCTCGTTGCCCACTGCCTGAAAGCCGTTGCCCGTTTGGAATTGACGCGATAGCCTACGGCAATGATTGCGTCAAGATTGTAGTGTTTTACCGTTCTACAAACTTCGCGATTGCCTTCTTGGCGAACTACCGAGTAATCCTCGGTAGTTGAGATTTCGTCCAGCTCACCCTCAGCATAAATATTTTTCAAGTGTAAACCAATGTTGTCGGCTGATGTGTCGAATAGCAAAGATATAAGACGTTGCGTAAGCCAAACTGTACCCTCTTGAAGCCTAACTTCAATCGTTTCGCCGTCAGCCTGCTTTGTGAATATTAAAAATTCGGCAGTGCTGTTGCGAATTTGCAGCTTGTTATTGTTGTCTTGTCGGTTCATATTACAATAGTTTTTTAAGTATAACTCTTACGGTTAAATCTTCTTTTTGAGGCCTTATCTTTCCGCAGCTGTTCGGTACAGGCTCAGCTTTTCAGCATGTTCTCCAGCTCTTTTGCCAGCGGCGGCATGCCTGCCGCAAACCGCTCTTTGATGTAGGTAACGTTCTGCGCTGCCACCTCTCCGCCGGCGGGGTTTAGCACAAAGATTTTGCACCCTGCCGGCGCGTAGCGGTATAGAGACGCTGCCGGGTACACCGCCAGCGACGTGCCGGCTATCACCACTGCCGCCGCCGTCGAAATGATTTCTATTGCTTTCTCCAGCATGGGCACAGCCTCGCCGAAAAAAACGATGTGCGGGCGCAGCTGTCCTCCCTTGGGGCAGAGGTCGCCCAGCGCCACATCGCCGTCCACCTCGCAGATGTACGAGGGGTCTTTTATGCTCCTGCACTTGGTCAGCTCGCCGTGCAGGTGCAGCACTTTTGTGGAGCCGGCTCGCTCGTGCAGGTTATCCACGTTTTGCGTTATTACGTCCACATCAAGCAGCGCCTCCAGCGCTGCCACCGCGCGGTGTCCGGCGTTAGGCGCTACGCTCTTAAGCTGCCGCCGGCGCTGGTTGTAAAAGTCGAGCACCAGCGCGGGGTTACGCGCCAGCGCTTCCGGTGTGCAAACGTCCTCTACTCTATGCTTTGCCCAAAGGCCGTCGGAATCTCGAAAAGTTTCCAACCCGCTATCGGCGCTCGCTCCGGCGCCGGATAGGATGACTAAATGCTGACCCATAGTAAATCAGGAATTAAAAATTAAGAATTAGGAATTACGAATATTATCACTTCAAACAGCCTTTTCCAGTTTTTTCCGGTGACAAAAATCTGTCCGGTTTTTTCGTTGTAGGCTATACCGTTCAGAACGTCGGTATTTCGGCTTTTCAGGTTGTTGGGGAGCAGGTTTTGCATGTTTACCACGCCGGTTACCGCGCCGCTTGCCGTATCAATGCGGACAATGTTGTCGCTGCCGTAAACGTTTGCCCAAATTTCTCCGTTAATCAGCTCCAGCTCGTTGAGATTCCCCACAGCTCCGCGGTCGGTGTAAACCTCCAAGCGCTTTCGCACTGCAAAATCGTTGGGAGATACGAAGCAAATGGTATTACTCCCGTTGCTCATAATCAGGCATGCGCCGTCGGTAGTAAGCCCCCATCCCTCGCCGGAGTACGGTAGCGAGGCTTGCTGCTCCAGCGTTTCGAGGTTATATACGAGGCAGGTTTGCTCGAGCCACGTGAGCTGGTAGAGCAGCCCGTTGAGGATGCAAATACCTTCGCCAAAGTATTTCTCATGCAGCTCTTTTTGCTGTAATACGTTACCGCTCTTTAAGTCCACCCTCCGCACGGCCGATTGTCCGTAAATGCCAAGGCTTTCGTACAGCTCGTCGCGATAGACTTGCAGCCCCTGCGTGTAGGCATGCTCGTCGTGAGGGTAGGCGTTGACCACCGTGTAGCCGTAACTTTTTGGTGCGTTTGGCGCAAGCACCGTAATGTTCGCTCTTGCCGCTGCCACCTCCTTGCCCTCCGAGAAGGCCGCAACTTTCAGCATTTTAGCGCCAAGCGTTTTTGTTGCCGCTTTTACGTCGGTAGCGGTATCGGCCACGCGCGCAACGCGCCGGCCGTCGAGGTAGGCAACCAGCGAATCGTATCTGGCGCCGTTGAGCAGGCAGCTTACGGTGAGGCGCTCGCCATTTTTTACCTTTGCGTTGTTCTTCGGGCTTGCCAGCTGCAGCGTTGAAAGAGTAGCGGTGGCAGCCGGCGTACGCCTGCGCTGCGCCCCGCTGCTGCAGGAAGCCAGAAAAAGTATCAGCGTAAAGTTCAAAAAAAATCGCATGAGGTTAGTAGATTTCAGATTTCAAAAATTCAAAATTCATAATTCAAAATTTCTTCAAAATCCGTAGCTTATCGAAAAAACATTCGAGTAAGCCGAGACTCCCGTTGAGCCGATATTGGTGAGCGCGTAGTCGAGCGCAAATCCTGCAATGCTGAGGCCTATACCGATGTTGGGCTGTACGGCAAAGTGGCTGCTGCCGCCAAAGTCCGAGATGCGCTGCGCGTTGCTTACGCCGGCCCGCAGGTGCACCATATTTTTGTAGCTGCCCTCCACGCCCAGCCTCGGGTCAATATTCAGCCATTTGGTCGAAACGAGGACGTTGCGCTGCCCGTCGGTGGTGAAGTCTAAGCCTGCCTCCGTCAGCATGGAAAAATCTTTACCGAAGCGGATGCTGTAAGCGGCGCCCAGCGTAATTTTTGGCAGCGTAACTTCCGTTCTTGAGCCGGGTACGCTGTTGGTGATGGTATCGCCGGAAGGCATTACGTAGGCCGGAATTTCCAGCGCGCCGGCGTTGTACGTCCATACGTTGACGGTGGTGGTAATATCCCGCAGCATTACCCCAAAGCTCCACCGCCCCCGCCTGCAGTGCGCCCCCACGTCAACGCCGAAGCCGTAGGCCGCGGCAAACTTGCCCACGCTGCGGTACACTACCTTGGCGTTGGCGCCCACGCTCAGCGTTTGGCCGGCTATTTTTATTTTTTTCGCAAGCGAAAATGCAAAAGCGTAGTCGGCGGTAGAAAAGTAGCTCAGCCGGTCGTAGCTGAAGTTTCCGTCGCTGTCAATGAGGTCGGTGGTGTTGAGTATATCGTCCACGCCAAAGCGAATGACGGTAGCGGCGACGGCGGTGGCGGAATCCGGCCTGTAGGCAAACGCGCCGAAATCGTACTTTGCCACGCCGGCAAAGTACTCTGCATGCATAAGGGCAGCGCTTCTTGTCGGCTGCAGGGTAGCGAGCAGCGAAGGATTCCAGTAGGCTGCGCAGGCGTCGGCGGCAGTAACGGAAGCGGCTCCCCCCATGCCCAGCGCGCGCGCTCCTGCGCCCACTGACAAAAATTCGTTGCTGTACTTTGGCGCGGCGGCATGAGCAATGCTGCATACGGTAAAGGTTGTCAGCAGTATGTATGTATATTTTTTTGACAAGCTATAAACATTCAAATAATTTAAATCGCACTGAAACGCAGCATTTTATATGTATTTTATGGAAAATATAAATATGTAAAGGTACAAAAAAACATAAGCAACCGTACTACTATACAAAAAAAATAGCTACCTTCGTCCGCTAAAGTATCTGTAATTTTACGAAACATTGTATTAATGACTAACAAGATAAGCCTTTTCACAGTTCCTAACGTCATTACTTGTTTCAACCTGCTGTGCGGTTGCGCAGGTATTGTTTTTGCGCTTGAAGGAGCAACGCAGGTCGCCATGACCTGCGTGTTGCTGGCTGCCTTATTTGATTTTTTGGATGGCTTTGCTGCGCGCTTGCTCAAGGCATACTCGCCAGTAGGGAAGCAGCTCGACTCGCTTGCCGACATGGTGAGCTTCGGCATGCTTCCGGCGCTAATGATGTACTACGCCATGCAGAAGGCGCTGGTAGCGGCAGATGTAGCCTGTACGTTGCTGACTTTTTCGCCATTCCTGCTTGCCATTTTTTCTGCTTTACGTTTAGCCAAGTTCAACATCGACGAGCGGCAGGCCACCTCATTTTGGGGGCTGCCCACGCCGGCTAATGCGCTGTTTTTTGCCTCGATTGCCACAATCTGTATTGAGCATCCGTTGGGTGTATGGGCAATGCTGGCGCTGATAGCGCTGTTTTCTTTTTTGCTTGTATGCGAAATCCCTATGTTTTCGCTCAAAATAAAAGCCTACCTGCTAACAAAATACACGCTCCAGCTGGTGTTTGTGCTGCTATCGGGGGTAATTGTGCTGCTCTGCTTGCTGTACTCTATTCCGCTATTTGCAGCATTTGCGCCCGTCATTTTGCTGTACATCCTGCTGAACGTCGCTGCGTGGATATGGAAGCTTGTAGCGCAATAATCGCGCAATAAATGTTGTAAGTCGGGTTTGTTATACTGTTAATACTTGGAAAAAAATGAAAAAAAAATTACTGATATTCATGTCGCTAACGCTGGCTGTGGCGACGCTGGCTGCTGCGCAGCAAAACTCCTCCGCCAAGAAGGGAAGCCAGGCATCTTACTACACGGAGGGGCTTGCGCTGCTTGAGAAAAAGGATTACGCCAATGCCATTGCCAAATTTACCTCGGCTATTGCCGAAAAGGAAGATTTTGCCGACGCCTACTACAAGCGGGGGGTAGCCGAAGAAAAGAGCGATGGCTGCGAGGAAGCGTTGAGTGACTATACCAAAGCCATAGCGATCCACCCAACGGCTGACTTCTACTTTGCCCGAGGCCGACTGTATCAGGAGAAGGGCAGCTTCACCGAAGCCGAAGCCGACTATACCGAAGCCTTAATGCTCGATTCGGCTATGACCAGGGCCAGCTACTACAGGGGCGCCGTCAAATTTTTTTCCGAGCTCTACTACGAAGCCATTGAGGAATATACCCACTGCCTTACGATTGATTCGCTGTACTACTACGCATACAACGACCGCGGCAGCGCAAATCGACAGCTGGAGCGCTACGAAGAGGCGCTGGCCGACTATACGGCAGCCATTAAGATCGACTCAACGCTGGATTTCCTATTCAGCAACCGCGGCACCACCTACCGCCTCATGAAAGAATACGACAACGCTATTCTTGACTACACCGAGGCCATTAACCTCTCCCCCCAAAGCGCCATGCTGTACAACAACAGAGGGCTGGCAAAGCTGGGAAAAGAAGACTACGACGGTGCGCTGGCCGACTTCTTCTCGGCCAAAAGCTACGACTCAACCTACTTCCGCGTGTTCAACAACATCGGAAATGTTTACTGCAAGCAGAAAAAATATCCCGAAGCGCTGGCCGAATACGATAGGGCAATTGAAATGAACAGCAGCTTTGGGCAAGCATACCTGAACAGGGGCATTGCCAGAGAGATGTTGCGCGATGACGAGGGCGCCTGCGCCGATTGGCAAAGGGCTGTCGAATTGGGTGTACCCTCTGCAAAAGGCTACGTTTCGGCGCAGTGCAAGTAGCATTTACCAATAACTTGACGATTACAAATTTATTAATTATGAGATGCTCATGAAAATAATTAGCTATTGCGGCATACTAATCTCCTTGATGTTGCTATGTACCGATATTGTTTCTGCCCAGCAGCAACAAAATGTGGAATTTGATAAAAAGCATTTTCCTAAAGATAAGGAAGGTCTAAAAAACGCCCAAAAGCACCTGGAGCTGGGTAGCGAACTCTACGATAGAGGTTTCCTCTCAAGCAAAATAGCTGCATTGCCATACTTACTGTATGCTAACGACTTCAATCCAAACAACGCCGAGCTTAACGTTATGATTGGAGATTGCTACCTGCGCTCAACCGACGAAAAAGGGCTGGCAATAAAGTACCTCGAAAAGGCTGCCATGATACTTTCTCCGATGCAGGGCAGGGCGTATGAGCTGCTGGGTGAGGCATACCACCTGACCTATGAGTTCGACAAGGCCATTCTCCACCTTAACCTTTGCAAAAAAAATTTGGACACCAAAGCCAAAACTTACGCCGCCGATTTGAAGCGCATCGACAAAAGAATTGCCGAATGCGTAACGGGCAAGGACCTGATTAAGACCCCCGTGAATGTATTCATTGACAACCTTGGCGGCGTTGTAAACACCGCCGACTCCGAGTACGGGCCTATCATCTCCGTAGATGGGGCAACCCTCTACTTCACCTCCTTGCGCTTCAAGGGAGAAAAAACTTCCTTCGAGCAGGGAGCTTCTTTTGATGAAAATGACTACGTTGAAGACATATACGTAACCTACCTCAAAAATAGAAAGTGGTCGCTGCCTGAAGCCCTTGGCAGCCCCATCAACACATCCGCCAACAACGCGGTGGCCGGTATTTCGTCCGGCGGAGACATCCTGTTCGTGTTTCTGCCGGAGAACGGCGGGGATTTGGGCTATACCACCCTTAACGGCGATACGTGGGCGCCGAAAAAACCGCTGGGTAGCGCCATCAACTCTCCGGCGCACGAGGCGAGCGCATCGCTTTCGCCCGATGGACGAACGCTATACTTTGTTAGCAACCGCAACAACCCCGAAGGCAACCACCAGATATACTACTCCAGCAGGGATATCGACGGTGCGTGGACGCCGGCCAAGCCCATAGGAGCGCCAATTGCTTCGGAGTACGACGAGCGCGCGGTGTTTATGCATACCAACGGAAAAACCCTCTACTTCAGCTCTAATGGGCACAACACTATGGGCGGATACGACATTTTTCGCTCCGACTTTGAAAACGGACAGTGGACTACACCGGTCAACATGGGGTACCCTATTAACACGCCGGAGGATGACCTGTTCTTTATGCTGAGCGCCAGCGGACATTACGCCTACTTCTCCTCCTTCCGCAAGGGTGGGTTTGGGCAGCACGACCTCTACCGAATAACTTTCATAGAGGAAAAGCCGCTTGTCAACGTGTCGGAGGACAACCTGATGGCTTACATGCAGAAACCCTTGACCGAAGCATCGGTAGAGAAAAATATGCCGGAGCTGCTCCCCACGGCTACGGTTGCGGCTAACGCTACTACTGCCGTAACGGTTACCTTGCTCAAGGGGGTGGTGAAGGATGCGAAAACGCATAAGCCGCTTTTTGCCAGCATAGAAATTACCGACAACGATTTGGGCAAAGTTATATCTTCGTTCACCACCAATTCGCAGACAGGATCGTACATGGTGGCGCTGCCCTCGGGCAAAAACTATGGCTTGGTAGTTAAAGCGGCGAACTACCTCTTCTACTCCGAAAATGTTGATATTCGAAAGCATACCGAATACCAGGAAATCTACAAGGACGTGACGTTAAATGAAATACAAGTTGGCGCCAAAACGGTGCTGAACAACATCTTCTTTGGATTTGGGAATGCAGAGCTTTCCACGGCCTCCATTATAGAGCTGAAGCGCATGGTGGTGCTGCTTAACGATCAGCCTTCGCTGCGCATCGAAATTTCGGGACATACCGACAATATTGGCACGGCCGAGTTCAACGCAATGCTTTCCGGGATGCGCGCCAAAGCAGTTGTTAACTACCTTGTGGAGTCAGGAATCGCTGTTGACCGCCTAACCTCTGTGGGCTATGGCCCCGATCAGCCCATAGGGCCAAATACTACCGCACAAGGACGTGCTGCAAACCGCCGTACCGAAATTAAGGTGCTGGAGAATTAGCGGCCGCAAAGCGTAAAAATCAGGCCAAAAAACGGCTAAATCTTTTTTGGAGGGGATGACGTCCATGTTCTATTGATATAGCTTTTAAGGGATAAGAAATAAATAACATATAACGGATATAAAAGTGTCGTCCCTGCGGGACTTAGCGGGAGCTTCCTGCTTGTCTCCGTATGCTGAAGCATACGGTTAATAAAGTGTCACCCCTGCGGGGTTTGCAGCATACGGATGGCAGCATACCTGCGTAGAGACGCGGCGCGCCACGTCTCTACAACGAGCAGTCCCGCAGGGACGACCTCCGTATGCTGAAGCATACGGATAATAGCGTGTCACCCCTGCGGGGTTTTACGACAACTCCTGGCAAGTCCCGCAGAGCCTGCCCCGAGCGTAGCCGAGGGGGACGACACTTTATTAACCGTATGCTTTAGCATACGGAGCGGAGATGTGCGGATGCTCGCTTGTCCGGGCAGTCCCGCAGAGCCTGCCCCGAGCGTAGCCGAGGGGGACGACAATTTTATTAACTGTTATATCTTGTTTATTCGTCATTCCTTAGATTATTGATGTTTAATTTCAATTCCACACAAGAAAGCCCAAAACCCACACAAGAATTGCTTTTAGGGTTAAATCTTTTTTTGAGGTGCTACGAACTACCTTAGTAGCAAATAGTTACATAATATATCCAAACATCATTACCTCATTCTTTTTGTGGTCATTTCATCGTTTTAATGAGGTTTCAAGCTTTCGCGGGAATGACGGTGGCGGGAGGAGGGAAAGGCTCAAAATGAAATTTTCGTAAAAAAATCAACTTCCCCGGCCATGCGCTGCAAGCCGGGGAAGCTGATAGTCAAGCGGAAAAATAGCGCTGCGCTAATCTCTTACGCACCGAACCCTCATTGATTTCTCCTTGTTTTCTTTCTCGTCCTCGCAATCGTTGAACGTTATGCCGTATGCCTTTTTATCGCTCGACGCTTCGCCGCTCCAGTAGGGGCGGCTATCCGTAACGAAGTTGCCTATTTGCCCGGACCTGTTGCACATGCACAGCAGCTCTTTTCTGCTGGGCAGGCGCCAGCCTTTAGGGCATATACTACTGCTGTTCCACGTAGCGTTGGGGGCATCTTTAGCTTGTATCTCAAATCCGCAGCCGGTATAGTCGCTTACGTATACTTTTTTGGGAGCCATTCTCTCTTCTTCTACAGCTGCAGCTGCAGGCTTGCTCACTTTTTTACTTGCTGCCTGGGGTTTGACGCTGCTCACAGCCGCATCAGGATTTAGCAATTGTTCGGCAAGCTCGCTGGCGGAGGCCGCTAGCGCCTGAATATCCCTTACGTTGTCGCAGGTAACGTCGGCGGTAGCTTCCACAGAGGCCGTTTCGACGCTTACCAGCCTTGCCGAAATGAAAAACGCCCTCGCCACCGGCACCACCTCGGCAATGCAGACTAAGTCCACGCCGAATTGCCTTCCCAGCTTGCTCAGCTGGTCGTCGGCAACGTTGCCCGACTGCTGGTACTGCTGCTCCTTTTGCAGCTGGCCAAGGAAGGCTGCGGTGCGCTCCACCGCCTCGTAGTAGCCATCGTTGGTGATGGCGGCCACCAGCTTGCTGCCTATGATTTTGTTCTCCGAGGAGTTGTTGTTGCCGGTTACGTAAACCGCAACTTTTTGCCTGCCAACGGCAGCGGGTAAGCAGAGCGCAAAAAGCAAAGATATTGCCGCTATTTTTCTGAACATGGGTTGTATCTCCTTTATTGGTTGGTTGATTGAAAGTGTCGAGCTTGTTTTTCGAAGCTGATTTTAAAATTTCGGCTCTTAAAAATTTAGCGATAAGCTCATTCCGCAGGATAGCGTCGCGTGGTTCTGTAACCCGAAAGATGGCGTCTGCTTGAGGTCGGGCTGCAAAGACAGAGTAGATTTTTCGCCCAAATTCCAGCTCAGGTATCCATTTTTTCGGTTGACTCTTTTTGCGCAGACAGGGGCGTCTATTATCGACCAAATATAATCGGCAGCCAGAAGCACCGCAAAGATCGCCACGGCTTCCTCATTTCCGGTGTCTTCGTAGTAATAATTGTTGTAACTTGAGCTTGAATAGCTCTCTGCAGAGGAAGCGTTAATCCCTATTATTGAGCCTATCCATACGCCGGCCATTATGCCGCCTTTTACGTACTGTCCGTTGTAGAATTGTCCTGCTCCCGGCACAAGCAGCGAAAAAAGGAACGACAGCCCCGGGCTTCTCCTGAACGACGTTGGCTCAACGTATCTCTGGGGGCTTCTCGCTACCACCTCCTCACTACTCCGGTAGCTGCTCTGCTGCGTGGGCCTTGCAGCGCTAACCTGCCGGCTTGCGGCAGGCTTAGCCTTAGGCGTCACCTCCGGATTTAGCAGCTTTTCGGCAAGATCGTTGGCGGAAATTACTATTGCCTGAATATCCCTTACGTTGTCGCAGGTAACGTCGGCGGTAGCTTCCACTGAGGCCGTTTCGACGTTTACAAGCCTTGCCGTAATGAAAAACGCTCGCGCCACCGGCACCACCTCGGCAATGCAGACCATGTCCACGCCGAATTGCCGTCCCAGCTTGCTCAGCTGGTCGTCGGCAACGTTGCCCGACTGCTGGTACTGCTGCTCCTTTTTGAGCTGGCCAAGGAAGGCTGCGGTGCGCTCTACCGCCTCGTAGTAGCCATCGTTGGTGATGGCGGCTACCAGCTTGCTGCCTATGATTTTGTTCTCCGAAGAGTTGTTGTTGCCGGTTACGTAAACCGCAACTTTTTGCTTACCAACGGCGGTGGATAAGCAGAGCGCAAAAAGCAAAGATATTGCCGCTATTTTTCTGAACATAGTAATTGTGAGCATAGTGTATTTGTATTATTAATTATTTGGTTAGATTATTTATTTAGTTATTTATTGATTTAGATTACTTATTGATTTATCTTGCATCTTGTAGCATTAATTTCTTATCCACGGCATAATTTTGTCCGCAATTTGTGGCGCAATGCTCTCCATGGCCTGGCGCCCTGCGCGTTCCGGAGAAGCGCCGCCGCCCTTTTGCGACGCCTCGTCGCTAAAAACATTTTTTTGCTTAAAGTTGTCGTACAGCGCAACCTCCGTATCGGCGTAGCAAAATACTATGCCGTCGGCGTTGCTAATCGTGCGCGTGGCGGTAGAGAGCGTGAGCTTCAGGTCGGCCTGCGCCGCGTCGTCGGTAAAGCTGCAGCCGTTTCTTGCCAGAATTGCTTTCAGGTGGTTGCCCACTATGCTTACCTTTTTGCCAAAAAGGTCTTCGTCGCTTTCTACGTACAGGTACAATCCCTGCGCCAGCCTCGCCAGCATTTGCGTAGCCTCGCTCCGCAGCCGCTCCGACGTTTCTTGTTGCAGGCTTTCGCTGCCCGCGCCTCCGCTTAGCGCCGTGAGCATATCCTGAGCGTACCTCGCTTTTGCCAGCAGCGGTATGGCTTCTGCGCACTGCTTGCGCGCCTTGGCTTTTTCCTTGCTGCTCTCCAGCTGCACGGCTGTTTGCAGCAACCCTTCGGCTTGCTGGAGCAGCATGTTTATGTTAGCTTTGTAGTAGCCGGTGAGCTCAAACTTGTTGGCGTAGGCAAATGCGTAGACAACATCCTTTTGCTTATCGTAAAAAGTTTCCACTTTCAGCCCCACTATTTCGGCATCCGACGATGTTTTTATGGCAGAGCTGTAGATGGATAGAAACTGGTCGGGAGCGCCGTTCCTTTCGCTGCTTTCTTCGGCAATTGTCTGCTCCGATTTTACCTTAACCCGTATGCTCTCCGAGAGCTTGCGCTTGGCTTCGGCTTCCATTCGCGCCGTAGCTTTTTCCGTTGTTTCTCTGGGGTCGGCAAAATCGCTTATGAAGCTTGTAAAGTAAACGTTTTGGGGATACGACGATTCGCGCCACCCGTCATTTATCCAGCGCGGAGACGGCTGGCCAAGTGAAGTAAGCGAAAGCATGATGCAGTACGCTATAATGCCATATTTTTTCATCGCTTGCTGTGCTGATTTTACAAAATTCTACCTGCTATTTTCCAGCTGCTTTTCTACGCTCTCACGAAATTTGTTGAACTCAAACTTCATTTTGAGCTTATCCTCGTCGGAAATTTGCTGCTCTATTTTTTTCGCCACCGCTGTTGCCAGCGCCGATACGCCCGCTCTGTATTCTATACAAACGGCAACCTTGTACTGCTTGTTGGGGAGAACGGCTTCGTATGTTTTAATCACTACAGTATTTGCAATGACTTGGTTGGCTGCACTTGTAACCACATCGTTGATTCCGGCGCCCTGGTCAGTGCCGCTACTTCCTTGCTCCATATTTCCAGAGTATTGTTCCATTCCCAAACCTTCCTCTCGCGTAGCCGTTTCTACGGCTGCTTTTATGGCTCTTGCAAACTGCGCGCGCGCCTGCGCTTCTGCAACATTTCTGGCAGTCATCGACTTAAAGTGTGTGCCCTCGCCGTAAGCTCTTATCTCCGGTTTTTCCTCCTGCATGGTGCGGCAGATATTCGCCTTTACCTCTTGCTCGCCCGTAACATCCGATACGGCAATTTGTTTAGTCCCGCCGCAGGCCGTAATCATTACGCTTGCGCATGTTGCCGCTACGGCAATCTTCAGATAATTTTTTTTCATAACGCTAATAATTTTGACAGTTAATAATTTTGGTAAAACCCTGAACATGAAATAGAAATTTATACGCCGGCGCTAAACTAAATAGCTGTTTATTGCTGTTTACAGCCATGCTTTGATATAATTATGCTATCTTAGGAGTACAAAAGTAGCTTTTTTATTCATAAACGAAAGCTAAACATCATTAATGACGAAATAAAAACATCGCTTTATTCGTTAATGCGCTTGTTATCAATATATGTTTGTTTAGAAAAAAAAATGAATTACCACAAAATCAAAATAGAGCTGGAAAGGCGAAAGATTACCATAAAAGCTTTTTGTCAGCAGATAGGTACTACGGAGCAATCGCTGCATCAGATGATTCGAAATCAATCAATGAAGGTTGACGTGCTTGAGCGCATCTCGGTAGCGCTCAAGGTACCCATTGGCTACTGGTTTGACGACGGCAGCTCGGCGGAAAAGGAGGTAAGCGCTAAGCAAAAAGATAAAAACGCCGGCAACGCCGTTACGGCAGAGCGCATAGACGCTGTAACCGGCGACCTGAACAGCCTGCTAAAAGCGCTGAGCAAAAAATGAAGCCGCGCTGCGTTGGCGCGCTTGCTTTGGATGGCGAAGCTGGTAGCTCGTCATTTTTCTCTAAATTTGTAACCTAAAAATACAGTATGGCTAACCAACAATTTGATGATTTGCGCCCCTACTACGATGAGGAAATAGCTCCCGCCATGCACCGCATTGCCGAGAGCGCCGCTTTCCCGCTGATCTCGGCATTCGTTTACCCCGACAGGGGTTTGGAGGAGGTGAGGCGGATGATTAAAAGCTATACCACCGTCGAAGAGTTTCAGCGCTGCGGGATGAAGGTTGCCGGCGAGCAAATCATTGCCCGCAGCATCCGCCGATTCTCCTGCGAGGGCATCGGCAAGCTGGATAAAAAGACCGGCTACCTTTTTGTTTCCAACCATCGCGATATTATGCTGGACGCTGCTCTTTTGCAGATGGCGCTTCACTACTCCGGCTACCGCACAACCGAAATAACGTTTGGGAGCAACCTGATGGACTCGCCGCTGGTGGTTGACATCGGCAGGTCCAACAAAATGTTTAAGGTAATTCGCGGTGGGAGCCGCAGGGATTTCTACGCAAGCTCGCTGCACCTCTCCGGCTACATTCGCCACGCGCTAACCGAAAAGCGCGAGTCCGTGTGGATTGCGCAGCGCAACGGGCGCACCAAGGACGGCGTAGATGCTACCGACCCGGCCGTCATCAAGATGTTTTGCATGAGCAGCCCCGACAGCCCTGCAACGTCGCTGGCGAAGCTCAACATTGTTCCCGTTTCCATTTCCTACCAGTGGGAGCCTTGCGATGTGCTCAAGGCAATGGAGGTGTACCGGCGGCGCCGGACGGGAACGTACACCAAAAAAAACGGCGAGGATATCAGCAGCATACTCACAGGTATTAACCGCTACAAGGGAGATGTGCATATTGCCATTGGCGATGCGCTATCCGAAAAAGATTTGGCTCCTTTGGCAGGCCTGCCGCACAGCAAGCTGAGCAAGCAGGTTGCCTCGCTAATCGACCGCCAGGTGAACGGCAGCTACCGGCTAACCTGCAACAGCTATATTGCTCACGACCTCCGCGCGCAGAGCAGCCGCCACGCCGCGCGCTACACGCAGGCGGAGAAGGATGAGTTTGTCCGCCAATACGCCAGCCTGCTTGCCTCCGACGTGGAGGACAAAAAAGCGCTCGGCGACATCTTCCTGGGAATATACGCAAATCCTGTGGACTTGAAGGCAAGCGCTAATTGAACGCGCAGCAAAAACTCAACTTCCTTAAAATAAGGTAATGAGTTATATGAAAGTGAGCAACCGAGTTTTCCATTTGCTCAATGTGAAACGTTTATGGGATTCATGGATTAAGCGTATTCCATTGCCTGCGCTTTGGGTTTACGGCGGGCAGGCGCAGGGCGTTGCGCCTTGCTTGCGCTGCGAAAGACCAGCTCCTCGCCGGCTATATCATCAATACCCACGTAGCTGCCATTCGGAATAAAAACAAGCCACGCTTCGGGGAATTGTGCACAAATTCTATCGTCTGCCTCAATGCCCAGCGCCATAAATTTATCCGAGCTGTACACGGATTTAGGCGACACTTCCACCACATGCGCGTTGTTTTGGTCGCACTTATAGCGCAGCGTTGCGCCGGGCAGCTGGCTTGCGAGCGAACTTAGCTCTTTTGATATGAATTGTTTTACGTTCATGGTTGTCAGTATTTTTTTAGAATTGGCGTAATATCTGCCGACAGCGATAGCGCTTTGGCGCTGTCGCCCTTGCCAAACGGCGTATTGCCGTAGTCGGAGCTTGTTCGCAGCTGCTTTAGAATCCAAATTTTGCCGTTAAATGCGTAAAAGCTGGCGGCGCTGCTCTTTTTAATCACCTCCCCCACCGACTTTATCAAGAGCACATGAGAACTTCCTTGCTGCGCCAACTCCTGCTCTGCTTTCTTCATTCGGAGCAGCCAAATATGCTTCATCAGCTGTACGCAGCTGTCGCCTGACCGTGCGCTACAGCGCACGGCTATAAACGCGTAAACGCTACGCGCTTTCGGTGTATAGGTCAAAATTCAGGCTGATTTTAATCGGCTGCGTTCAATAGGTCAAAATTCAGGCTGATTTTTTTTCGAAATTTTGCTGTTTGTTTTTTTCTTTTTATACTTGCACTGTCA
>JAISAC010000121.1 GCA_031266935.1 Prevotellaceae bacterium | reverse complement strand
TATGCTTTAGCATACGGGGGTCGTC
The DNA here is from genome assembly GCA_031266935.1 of Prevotellaceae bacterium. Classification (GTDB taxonomy): domain Bacteria; phylum Bacteroidota; class Bacteroidia; order Bacteroidales; family UBA932; genus JAITMY01. The sequence continues at coordinate 11,184 of JAISAC010000121.1, read as the reverse complement.
CCTGCGGGACTGCCCGTTGTAGAGACGTGGCGCGCCGCGTCTCTACGCAGGTATGCTGCAATCCGTATGCTGCAAACCCCGCAGGGGTGACACTCTATTAACCGTATGCTTCAGCATACGGAGACACGCAGGAGGCTCCCGCTAAGTCCCGCAGGGACGACACTTTTATATCCGTTATATGTTTTCTTATCCCTTACCTGTGCTTAATGCAAAAAGAGAAATAACGGCAAGCGTTGAAAAGATTTTGCCAAAATCAGAACCATTGTTGGTTTTAACAAAAAAAATTTGTATCTTTGCCGCCGGAATTTCAACCAAGAAGAAAAAGTAGAGTACCGCAATGAAAAAAGCATTAACGCTATCGCTCCTGCTGCTCGCCAACATTGTACTGTTGGCGCACTCTGCTATTCCCCACCACTACCACAACGGTATCCCCGTTACGCTATCCTCCGGCGCTTACGAAACGGAGGCCGAGGAAGCGCACGTGCACGACTACCGGCATCATCACCATGAGCAGAGCAGCGCTACCGTAGAAGATTGCCTGCTGGACAAGACGTGCCTGCGCACCGATAGCGGCAATCTGCTGCCCGACGCTTCGTCGGTTTACAGCGCTTTCCCTTTGCTCTGCCTGCCGCAGCTGGCTTTCGGCTGCACAACAGGGTCGGCAGATTTATTGCTGCTGCCTTTTACGCAAAAGCCTTATACGCTATCCTGCCACGCTGCCTTTATTGCCCGCTCGCTCGGGTTGAGGGCGCCTCCTGCCTGCTGATTTTTCCCTCTTTTTCTTATCCATTCATAGGGCATTGCCCTATGCTATTGATTTCGGGCTTTCAGCCCTTAACCTAAATGACGCTACGCTCACAAAATAAGCGTAGCGGAGGTTTACTTTCACAAAAAAAAATCAGCAAATACAATGAAATCACAAGCAACAATTTTATATATAGCCGCCCTGCTGGGCATAAGCTCCTGCGGCGGCTGGTCTGCAAAGGACAACCACTCGCCGGACGAGGCTGCTCACGAGGAGCAACTCCTGCTAACATCCTACGGCCTCGATTTTGAGGTTTACGCAGAAGTTACGCCGCTGGCGGCAGACCGGCAAAGCGCTGTTGTGGCGCACTTCTCTTACCTGAAAAATTTCAAACCGCTGACGGCAGGAGCCGCTACCGCCAGCCTGATTGTTGGCGGCGACAGCGTCTCGCAAACGCTCGACGCGCCGGAAAGTCCGGGCGTTTACCGCTTCTCGCTGCAACCCTCCACCGTCGGCACAGGGCGGCTGGTGTTTGACGTTGCCACGCCGGAGGGCGCTTCGCGGGTTGTTGTCCCCAACGTCAGGGTGTACGCCGACCGGCAGGCGGCTGAGCGCGAGGCCGAAGACGCCGCCGATGAAATCGCCGCGCCGGACAACAGCCGCGCCGTGTTCACCAAAGAGCAAAGCTGGAAGGTGGACTTTGCCACGGAGGAGCTCTCGCACATACCCTTCGGCGAGGTGATAAGGGTTGTAGGCCAAGTTCAGCCGGCGCAGGGGGACGAGAGGGTTATCGCTGCCAAGTCGGGCGGAATGGTATCCTTCTGCAACGGCGGCATGGTAGAGGGTCAGGCTGTCGGCGCGGGTCAGGCGCTATTCTCGATAGAGAGCGAGGGCCTGGCAGACAACAACCTGAACGTTCGCTACGCCGAGGCGGAAGGCGAGTACAACCGGGCCAAAGCCGAGTACGAGCGCAAAAAGAAGCTTGCTGGAGACAAAATTGTTTCCGAAAGCGAGCTGCTGAAGGCGCAAACGGAGCTGGTAAGCGCCGAAGCGATGTACCGCAACCTGCAAAGGAATTTTTCCTCTGGGAAGCAGGTCGTCAGCGCTCCGACGGGCGGGTTCATCAAGCAGGTGTGGGTAAGAAACGGCGAGTACGTGTCGGCGGGGCAGCCGGTGGCTACCGTTGCCCAAAATCGGAACCTGCTCATCAGGGCAGAGGTGCAGCCCAAGCGCTACGGTGCGCTGAACGCTATAGCCTCGGCAAGCTTCCGCGCCCTGAACGGCAGCCGCGCGTACTCGCTCGAGGAGCTGGACGGCAGGGTCGCCGCGCTTGGCCGATTTACCGACGCCGGCAGCCCGCTGATACCCGTCACCTTTGAGGTGAAGAACAGCGCCGGCTTTTTGCCCGGCAGCTTCGTGGAGGTATATATCAAAACCCAAACGAGCAGCAGGGCAGTAGCGGTCGCCAACGCGTCGCTGGTGGAGGAAATGGGCAGCTTCTTTGTTTACGTGCAGCGCACGCCCGAGCTCTTCGAGAAGCGCCCCGTAAAAAAGGGCGCAACGGACGGCTTCCGCACCGAAATCACCAGCGGCCTGTCCGCCGGCGAGCGCGTGGTGAGCATGGGCGCTATCCTCGTAAAGCTGGCGCAAAATACGGGCGGAGCGGAGGCCGCACATGCACATTGAAAATTTTGAATTTTGAATTCTGAATTTTGAATTGGCTTACGCCGTCAGAAATTTTGAATTTTGAATTCTGAATTTTGAATTGGTTTACGCCGTTAGGAATTTTGAATTCTGAATTTTGAATTTTGAATTGGCTTACGCCGTCAGAAATTTTGAATTTTGAATTTTGAATTGGCTTACGCCGTCAGAAATTTTGAATTCTGAATTCTGAATTCTGAATTGGCTTACGCCGTTAGGAATTCAAAATTCAAAATTCAAAATTCAAAATTTTGAATTAAATCCTTTTAAATTTGAATTAAATTCTCGTTTCAAAAAAATAATGCTTAAAACAAACAAACAACAACAATGAAAAATAACATTATCAAGGAAAAAAGTTTTGACTTTGCACTGACAATCATTGCATTGTACAAAACGTTGGTTGAAAAAAAAGAATTTATCATATCGAAGCAACTCTTACGTAGCGGAACAAGTATAGGGGCCAATGTAGAGGAGTCAACAGCAGCGCAATCTATAATGGATTTTGTGCATAAGCTCTCCATTGCTTCAAAGGAGGCAAGAGAAACCAAGTATTGGCTATTGCTTTTACAAAAAAGCCAGTTGACTCCCCTTGATTTTTCCAGCTACCTGAAAGATGTGGATGAGATAATCAACATCCTGACTTCAATTATCAAAACAATACAAGAAAAAAACCTTAAATGAATTTTGAATTCTAAATTCTAAATTTTGAATTTTGAATTCTGAATTTTGAATTGGCTTACGCCGTCAGGAATTCAAAATTCAAAATTCAAAATTGCATTGGCTTACGCCGTCAGGAATTCAAAATTCAGAATTCAAAATTCAAAATTGCATTGGCTTACGCCGTCAGGAATTCAAAATTCAAAATTCAAAATTGCATTGGCTTACGCCGTCAGGAATTCAAAATTCAAAATTCAGAATTGAAGCCTACGCCGTCAGGAATTCAAAATTCAGAATTCAAAATTCAAAATTGCATTGGCTTACGCCGTCAGGAATTCAAAATTCAAAATTCAGAATTCAAAATTTCCCAAATCATGCTAAATAAAATCATAAATTTCTCCTTAAACAACAAGTTATTCGTGTTGTTGGGAGCGGCGCTGCTGATAGCTGGAGGGGTCTATACATCGCAAAAGATGGATATAGATGTGCTTCCCGACCTCACAGCCCCGACAGCTGTTATTATGACCGACGCCCGCGGCATGGCCGCCGAGGAGGTGGAGCGTTTGGTTACGTTTCCTATTGAGGCGGCGGTGAACGGCGCCACCGACGTGCGCCGCGTCCGCTCGTCGTCCATGCAGGGCTACTCCTTTGTGTGGGTAGAGTTCGGCTGGGGTACGGACGTTTTCAAGGCTCGCCAGATAGTGAGCGAAAAGATGTCAACGCTGGCGGCCTCGCTGCCGGCAGGCGTAACGCCCGCGCTGGCGCCGCAGTCGAGCATCATGGGCGAAATCCTGTTCATTGGCCTGCAGGCCGACTCAACCTCCATGATGGCGCTGCGCGCGCTGGCGGACTGGGTGGTGAAGCCTGCCATTCTCGCCACGGGCGGCGTGGCGCAGGTTACGGTCATCGGCGGCGACTACAAGCAGTACCAGCTGCTTGCCGACCCGCAGCGGATGGACGCCTACGGGGTGACCATGCGCGAGCTCGAGGCTACGGGGCGCGCGATGAGCGCCAACTCCTCCGGCGGCATTGTGCGCGACTACGGCAACGAGTACGTGCTGCGCGGCGTGGCGCGCACCGGCGACCTTGACGAGCTGGGCGCTACGCTCGTCAAAACGGTGGGGGGCAAGCCCGTGGTGGTGGCCGACGTGGCCGACGTGGCCATCGGAAGCGCCCCGAAGCTGGGCTACGCCTCGCAGAACGCCAAGCCCGCCATCATCCTCTCCGTATCGAAGCAGCCTAACGTCAACACGCTCAACGTAACGCGGAGCATTGAGAGCAACCTGTCGGAAGTCCGAAAGGCGCTGCCGCCGGACGTGGCAATGGATACGAAAATCTTCCGTCAGGCGGACTTCATCGAAGCGTCCGTCAGCAACGTAGGCCGCACGCTGCTGGAGGGGGCGCTGTTTGTCGTCGTCATTCTGCTGCTGTTTTTGGGTAGCTTTCGCACCACCGTTATTTCGGTCATCGCCATTCCGCTATCGCTGCTGGGGAGCGTGATTGTGCTGCACCTGCTGGGCATGAACATCAACACCATGACGCTGGGGGGCATGTGCATTGCCATCGGGTCGCTGGTGGACGACGCCATTATTGACGTGGAGAACGTATATAAGCGCCTCCGGCAGCGCTACCGCAGCAATAATAGTAGTAGTAATAACGGCGGTGGGATGAGCGCCGCGGCAAAGGTGGCCGTTATCTTTGAGGCGTCGCGCGAAATCAGGGCGTCTATCCTGAACGCCACGCTCATCATCATCGTGGCGTTCACGCCCCTGTTTTTCCTCTCCGGCATGGAGGGCAGGATGCTCAAGCCGCTGGGCGTTGCCTACATCGTTGCGCTGTTCACGTCGCTGGTGGTTGCCATGACGGTAACGCCGCTGCTGTGCAGGCTCATGCTCTCCAGCGACAGGTATCTGGAGAAAAATGAGCGGGACAGCTGGCTTACCCGCAAGCTGGCCTCCCTCTACGGGACGTCGCTGAGTTGGGCGCTGCGCAACAAGCGGAAGGCGCTGTACCCCACCGTCGCCGCCTTTGCGGCCGCAGCCGGGCTGTTCTTCTGCATGGGGCGGAGCTTCCTGCCGGAGTTTAACGAAGGCTCGCTGGTTATTGCTGCCGTAACGCAGCCGGGGGTTTCGCTGGAGGAGGGCAACCGCTTGGGCAACCTGATGGAGCGCGAGCTGCTGCAAATTCCGGAGGTTGTCGGCACGGCGCGGCGCACGGGGCGCGGCGAGCTCGACGAGCACTCGCAGGCAAGCAACAGCTCGGAGATAGACGTTAACTTTCGCCTCGCCGACCGCCCGCGCGAGGCGTTCATGGCCGATGTCAGGCGGACGCTCGCCGGCGTTCCGGGCGTGGCAACCACCGTCGGGCAGCCGCTGGGGCACCGCATTGACCACATCCTTTCGGGGACGAGGGCCAACATCGCCATCAAAATCTTTGGCCCCGACCTGAGCCGGCTCTTTGCGCTGGGCAACCGCATACAGGGCGCCATACAGGACGTGGACGGGCTGGTGGACGTATCGGTAGAGCAGCAAACCGAAACGCCCCAGCTGCAAATCCGCGCCAACCGCGGGATGCTTGCCCGGTACGGCATTACCGTTGAGGACTTCAACCGCTACATCGAGACGGCGTTTGCCGGCGAAAAGCTGGCCGACATATACGAGGGGCAGCGCAGCTTCGACCTCGTGCTGCGCTTGGTCGACGCCTACACCGGAAGCGTGGAGCGGGTAAAGTCGGCCCTGATTGATACCGAAAGCGGACGGAAGGTGCCGCTGGAGGAGGTTGCCGACATCGCCTCGGTGGGCGGCCCCAGCGCCATATCGCGCGAAAACGTGCAGCGCAAGCTGGTGGTCTCGGCAAACGTATCCGGCCGCGACCTGAAGAGCGCCGCCGACGAGGTGAAAGCCCGCATTGCCCAAGCGGTAAGCCTGCCCGAAGGCTACCGCGTGGAGTACGGCGGGCAGCTCGAAAGCGCGGCGAGCGCCTCGCGCACCCTGCTCATCGCCACCTTAGCCGCCCTCGGCGTAATCTTCCTGCTGCTCTACGGCGAGCTCAAGAACGCTACGCTCTCCGCCGTCGTGCTGCTCAACCTGCCGCTGGCGCTCATTGGCGGCGTGGCGGCGGTGTTCTTCACCTCAAGCGTTGTCAGCATACCCTCCATCATTGGCTTCATCACCCTCTTTGGCATTGCCACGCGCAACGGGATACTGCTCATATCGAGCTACGAGCGGCGCGGCGCGGACGGCAGCCCGAAGAAAGAAGAAATCCGGAGCGTCGTCCTGCAAGGCTCGTTAGACAGGCTCAACCCTATCCTGATGACGGCGCTGACGGCCGCCCTGGCGCTCATCCCCCTCGTGCTGCAAGGCGACAAGCCCGGCAACGAAATACAAAGCCCCATGGCGGTGGTGGTGCTGGGCGGGCTGCTCACCTCAACGCTGCTCAACATCTACATCGTCCCCATTGCGTACGAGCTGGTGAAGCGGGGAGGGCTACGGAAGCTCTTCGCCAAGCTTTTCAGGCGTGTCGGCGGAGCAAAGGGCGCAGCAGCAGCCATAGCGCTCTGCTGCATAGCTACCGCCCTGCCCGCAGCGGGGCAGGGCGAAGTGGAGGCTGTGCTGCGCGAAGTGGAGGCAAACAACGCCACGCTGAGCGCTCTGCGCGAGCAGGCCGAAGCCCAAAAGCTGGGCAACCGCACGGGCATATACCCCGCCAACCCCGAGGTGGAGTACAGCTACTTCTTAGGCAGCCCCTCGCCCACCGGCAACCGTACGGACATCAGCGTCAGGCAGCAGCTCGACTTCCCCGCCGCCTACGTTCACCGGAGCAGAATTGCCGACGCGGAGAACGCCAACGTAGCGCAGGCCTACAAGTCGGCGCGGGCAGCGCTGCTGCTCGGGGCAAAGCAAACCTGCATAGCGCTGGCGTACAGCAACGCCCTTGCCCGGGAGTACGCCGCGCGGCTGCAAAGCGCCGAGCAGCTGGCCGAAATGTACAAAGCGCGGCTGGCAGCGGGCGATGCCGACGTCGTGGAGAGCAACAAGGTGCAGCTGAGCCTCGCGGCGGTGCGGCGCGAGGCTGCCGGCGTCGCCACCGAGCAGGCAGCGCTCCGGCTGGAGCTCCGTCGGCTCAATGGAGGCAAAGAAGCGCCGCCGGTGGGCAGCGATTACCCCGACAGCCGCCTGCCCGACAGCTTCGAGGAGTGGTACGCGCAGGTAGAAAGCGCAAACCCCGCCCTGCTGTACGCCGACGGGCAGCTGGAGGTCAGCCGCCGGCAGGTAAAGCTGGCCGCCGCCGAGGGGTTGCCGAAGCTCTCCGTGGGCTACGTGAAAGAAAGCGTCGTTGGCGGAGAGCGGTTTCAGGGCGTTGCGGCAGGCATTTCCATACCCCTCTGGGAGAACAAAAACCGGACAAAGCAGGCCAGGGTGCAGGTCAAAGCCTCGGAAGCCGCGCTGCGCGACGCCAAGATTCGCCTTCACAGCAGCCTGCAAATCCTCTACCTCAAAGCCTGCGACCTCCGGCAAGCCGCCGCCAGCTACAGAGCTACGCTGGAAGCCTGCAACAGCGAGCTGCTGCTGAAAAAAGCGCTGGACGCCGGCGAAATCTCCCTGCTGACCTACCTGCAGGAAATGGAGTTCTACTACGCCGCCGTGAGCAGCGCGCTGGCAACAGAGCGAGACTTTGCGCTGGCGGTGGCCGAAATGAAAGCCGCCGAAAGCGTAGAATGAGTAGCTGGAATTTTTGAATTTTGAATTTTGAATTGGCTTACGCCGTCAGGAATTCAAAATTTAAAATTCAAAATTCAAAATTTTTTTGTACCTTGCAGCGCTTTTTTTGCAGCAGCAACCGCTGCAAGCAATTGTTGAACGCCATAAATCTAAAATCTAATTATGAAAAAAAGAGCCATTCGCTGGATATCCGTTGTTTTGGCAGCGCTGCTGCTGGGCAGCGGTGTGCTGGCGTACCGCCACTTTGCCGGCGACCGGCAGCAGGAAAGCAAGACTGTAGAGTCGGCCCCCCAAAAGCGCCCTCCGCTGATGGTGCGCAGCGCGGTAATCTCTACCAAGCCTATCGTTGACTACATCACCAGCTCGGGAACGCTCATGGCCTCGGAGGAGGTAGATTTGTCGTTTGAGTCGTCGGGGCGCATTACGCTGCTGGACATTCACGAGGGACAAAAGGTGCAGAAAGGTACGCTGCTGGCAAAAATCAACGACAGCGAGCTGCAGGCGCAGCGCGACAAGATCATCGTGCAGCTCAAGCTGGCCAAAGACCGCGAGCAGCGCCAGCGCACCCTGCTGGAGCGCGAAGCTATCAGCCACGAGAGTTACGAGCAGTCGTTGGCCGAAATGCAGGCGCTCACGGCCGATCTTGCGCAAATAGAGGCCAAAATAGAAAAATCCAGCATCTTTGCCCCCTTCGACGGCATTGTGGGGCTGCGCTACACCAGCGAGGGAGCGTTTGTTTCGCCCGGAACGCTGGTTACAAAGCTGGTCTGCGTATCGCCGCTTAAGGTGGACTTCTCCATCCCCGAGCGCTACACCGGCGACGTGCAAACCGGCATGACGGTGCTCTTTACGGTGGACGGCTACCTCAAGCCTTTTGAGGCTAAGGTGTACGCCATAGAGCCGCGCGTGGACAGCAAAACCCGCACCATTACCGTTCGCGCCATGTACCCCAACACCCGCGAAACGCTTATGCCCGGCCGCTACATCTCCGTAGAGCTGCAGCTGAAGCTGTTCAACAACGCCATTTCCATCCCTACCGAGGCGCTCATTCCCGAAATGGACGGCAGCCTTGTGTACGTTTACCGGAGCGGAAAAGCGCAGCCGGTACCCGTGCAGACCGGCATCCGCACCGAAACCGAAATCCAAATCACCTCGGGGCTTGCCGTGGGCGATACGCTCATTACCTCCGGCATCCTGCAGCTCCGCACAGGACTATCGGTACAGCTGCACGAGTAGAAATTTTGAATGCGGTTATGAGTGGCATAAGTAAAAACCTTATTTGTCTTTAAAAGCAACCTTAGTAGTAATAGCAGCCGCATTTTATATGGGATATTTCAAGCGCCTTCGCGATAACTTCGGAATAATTTGGAAATGCAATTTTATTTTTGCATTTCAGCTATTTCTTCCGAAAACAGATAGAAATCAAGCGTATGCTTTTATCGGTAAGCATGGGCTAACCCCTTATTCCGGCAGGTACGCTGCTTGATATTGGCGCGGCTGAAGGAATTTTTGCATTAGACTCCATTGAATACGTGCAGCACGCATACTTGTTTGAATGTGATGATGCATGGATAGCAGCGCTCAATGCCACTTTTGCGCCGTGGCGCAGCAAGGTTAGCATCATAAAGAAGCGTGTTGGCGATACTAATGATAGCGAAAATATAACGATTGATGAGTTTTTGCAGGGCAAAAATACAGGCAACATTTTCTTGAAAATGGACGTTGAAGGATACGAGAGAAATGTGCTGGAAGGAGCCCGGCAAACCCTCTCCGGCAACGGCATAAGCATAAATTGCGCCATCTGTACTTACCACAAATCGGGTGATGCCGAGGAAATAAGCGCAATGCTCTCCGAAAACAGCTTTGAGAGCCAATTCACGGAAGGATTTTTGTTTTTTGAGAAAGAGCTGCGCAAAGCTGTTGTTAGAAGCAAAAAGCGATGAGCCGTATGGCGCTAAAATATCTCTATCTCTTCGCCCTTTACGTCGTTTTTAATGAGCGTAGCAATCTCTCAGGCTTCTCTTTCCGCCGTCCTTTAGCCGTTTTTTCTGCCTTCTCAGCTCGTGGCGCAGCCGCCAAAGATGCTTCACGGCTTTCAGGTATCTCGTGTCGGCAACCAAAAGCCTGAAAATGGCTTTCAGCAGCGATTTCGCTATAAATGCCAGCAGCTCAATCCCATCAAGGTGAAGGTAGTGCAGGCATACTTTGTTGCGCTTTATCGCTATTTTCACCTTTTCTGCAGGTTCTTTTTTGATGGTTGCAGAGTTCGGGTGGCGACATACTGCCGTATGCTCGTAGTACAGCTTGTACCCATACCGCCATGCGTTAAGCCCCAAATCAACATCTTCGGCATAGTACGGGTTGAAAACCTCGTTAAACCCATCCAGCACCTCCAGCTTTTTTCTGTCAACAAGCGCATTGGCGCCGGAAAGAAAAAAGGTATAAAGAGAAGTTCTTGCCTTGCAGGTGTAATTTTTTGTGGCGCGAATGCTGGTAAAGCCAATCATGGGGTACTTTGCCCCGTCCTGTATGCGGTCGTCGGTCATGCTAACTATTCTTCCCATCACCCCAAACGTATCTTCCTCCCGAAAGTAGCGCAGCTGCGAGGTAAAGTAGCCATCCGTTAGCTGCACGTCGGAGTTAAGGATGAGCACAAGCTCCTTTTGCGCAGCCCGAATGCCGATGTTGGCGTTACCTGCAAAACCTCTGTTTTGTGAACTTTGTACAACAATGATTTCAGGAAACGTTTGGCGTATAAAGCTTACAGAGCCATCGACGGAGGCGTCGTCGGCAACAATTATTTCATAATCGACAATTCCGGACGTTGATAAGGCGCGGTAAACGTGCGGGATATTTTCTTTCAAAAGATTTATCCCGTTGAAGTTTGGGATAACGACGGATATACTATACATGATAAGTTAATACTGGTCTTTTTTTAGCCTTGTAGCTAATAAGTATTTTTAATTTTGTAGCTATTTTTTATAGCTGAACTCTCAAATGCACCTCATTTCCAACCTAATTTTCACAACAAAACAACCTCATTAGCAATAGATTACAAAACAACCCATTACCTCATTTTAAGGGAGCTGAATTTTTAGGAGTTTCCATGAGTATAAACGAAAGGGAAGTTCAGGAGCGGTGGGATAGTAAAAAATCGGCACAGCTTCCTCAAAAGGAAGCCTGCCGCTGCTAAGAAAAGCGGAGAAAGGGCGAATTTTGCCCTGTAAGGCGCGTAGCGTACATTCAGAACTCCTATACTGGTCGCAAACTAAAAAGCGACAGAATCATAAATTAATTTAAGATTAGTAGATGGAAAACGGGATTCCGTTTGATTAAGGATGTCACATAATTTTTTAGCGG
>JAISAC010000041.1 GCA_031266935.1 Prevotellaceae bacterium | reverse complement strand
TCGCTTGTCCGAGCAAGTCCCGCAGGGACGACACTTTATTAACCGTATGCTTTAGCATACGGAGCGGAGATGCGCGGATGCTCGCTTGTCCGGGCAGTCCCGCAGGGACGACACTTTATATCCGTTATATGTTATTTATTTCTTATCCCTAAATGGGGTGTATTTCAAATTACCACGCTGTGCTCCTCCCACTTTTTCCTCCCCCTTTTCTACTTTTGCGCCGTCATTCCTCACGGCGTTCGGAATGACGGCGCAAAGCAGCATGACGCAACAATTTGACATGCACCCCTTTAAATGCGATTTATGAGGTATTGTATAGCTACTTCTCCGGCTGTATCTGCTTCGCAGCTTAAATAAAGGTTAAAAGAAAGTAGAGATTGCGTATTTTTGCGCAAAATTATTTTGGGAGGTTAATCAACCTAATTATAAACATTTTATCAACTGTGGCATCAGATTACCAATACGTTTGGCTGTTCATAAAAAAATAAGCATCCATATTCCACAATAAATGCCTATACTTGCAGCGCGAAAAAGTGTAAAAAAACCTCGCTTTTTTTGTCCTGAGTAAACTTGGCCTGCGCAACCACGCTCGCGTAATTTTACAGGATACGCTTTAAGCCCCGTCAAAAAAGGGCTGCATATAGAGGTTGCCTAAACAAAAAGTAAAAAATTATGGAAAGTCAAAAAGTAGAAGAGCTGCAAAAAAAGCTGGAAGAAGCACAGCAAGGCGGCGGGCAGCAAGCCATTGCGAAGCAAAAGTCAATGGGCAAGCTTACCGCTCGCGAACGAATTTTGCTCCTTGTAGACGAAGGTTCGTTTCACGAGTACGATTTGTTTGTGGAGCACGACGTGCGCGATTTCGGCATGCAGGATAAAAAGCTGGCGGGCGACGGAGTGATTATAGGTACAGGTACGCTGTACGGGTCGTCCATTGCCATCTACGCTCAGGACTTCACGGTAGCCGGCGGCTCGCTCGGCTCGATGCATGCCCGCAAAATCACGAAAATTATGGATTACGCGCTGCGCATGCGCATGCCTATCATCGGCATTAACGATTCCGGCGGCGCCCGTATTCAGGAGGGCGTTAACTCGCTTGCCGGATACGGCGAAATTTTCTTTCGCAACACGCTCAACAGCGGCGTTATTCCCCAAATATCGGTTATCCTTGGGCCTTGCGCCGGAGGCGCGGTGTACTCGCCTGCCCTCACCGATTTTGTGTTTGTGGTGGAGAACATCTCCAAAATGTTCATCACCGGTCCGGAGGTCATCAAAACCGTGCTGGGCGAGGAAATTTCGATGGAGGAGCTGGGCGGAGCGCGCGTACACAGCGAGCTTACCGGCAACGCGCATTTTTTTGCCAAGAGCGAATCCGAATGTTTTGAGCAAATCAAAAGGCTCATCACCTTCATCCCGTGGCATAACCAGCGCAAGGCGCTTGCCTTTGAGCCGCGCGATCCCAAGCCCGAATACAAGGTTGAGCAAATAGCGCCCGAAGACCCCACGCAGCCCTACGACGTGCGCAACGTAATCCGCGCCGTGGTGGACGGCTCCGATTTTTTTGAAGTGCAGGAGCTCTGGGCGGCCAACATCGTCATCGGGTTTGGCCGGCTCAACGGCGAAACGGTAGGCTTTGTGGCCAACCAGCCCGCTGTCATGGCCGGCGTGCTGGATTGCGACTCGGCCGACAAGGCGGCGCGCTTTATCCGCTACTGCGACGCGTTCAACATCCCCATTGTTACCTTCGAGGACCTGCCCGGCTACCTGCCCGGCGTTGACCAGGAGCACGCGGGCGTTATTCGGCACGGGGCAAAAATGCTGTACGCCTACAGCGAAGCTACCGTACCCAAAATTACCGTTATCCTGCGCAAAGCTTACGGCGGCGGCTACATCGCCATGAACTCGCGCCACCTCCGCGCCGACTTTGTGTTTGCGTGGCCCAACGCCGAGATTGCCGTAATGGGGCCGGAAGGCGCGGCCAACATTATTTTCAAAAAAGAAATCACCGAAGCCGAAAATCCGGAGGAAATGCGCAAGCAGAAAGTCGCCGAATACCGCGAAAAGTTTGCCAACCCGTACGTGGCAGCCTCCAAAGGCTACATCGACTCGGTGATTGACCCGAAGGACACGCGCAAGTTCTTGCTGCATGCCATTCAGGTGTCGGTAAACAAAAACGCGCAGATGCCATCGAGAAAGCATGGCATCCCGCCATTTTAGCGAAGGTGTGAATTTGTAAATACGTTACTTATGCAAGAAAAAAATCAACAGGAGCTGGTACCCGGGTCGGTGTGCATATTAGATACCGCATACCCAACCAACGTTACCCGGCGCTACCTTGAGCGAAAAAAATGGGTCAGACCCAACTCCAATATTGTTCTCTCATTCATTCCCGGAACGATACTTCAGCTGCTGGTCAAAGAAGGGCAAGCGGTAAAGGCGGGCGACAAGCTGGCGGTTTTTGTTGCCATGAAAATGCACAACACCGTTCTCGCGCCGCACGACGGAGAGGTGGTGAAAATATTTGTCTGCGAAGGAGACCGGTTTCCAAAAGGGGCAAGCCTCTTTGAGGTGAGGCCGTAGCGCGTTTGCCCTTGCGCACAAGGCAGAGCCTTACGCGCTACCCGCCCGCGTTACCGGATTGTAAGCCCGGCAGAGCGGGTGGGTAGCGCTGGCAGCCTGAATTTACGCGCCCCGAAATCTTCGCAGATTTATTTTGTACTTTTACCGAAAAGAGCTATCTTTGCACCCCGCTATTCGCCGCTATCCGCTTGGGGCGCATGAAAAACGTTAACGGCTAACGGCGGGGCATTTATTTCACATAGTATAGCATGGCTTCCTTACCGTATCCCGCCGTTGGCAGGGTAGAGCAGAGGGGCTTAGTTTTTAACTTTAGCCGGGCTGCACCCGAAGGGTGCAGCCGGTATTAACCAAAAAATAGGTAGAGATGAAAAGGACTTTTCAACCCTCAGTGCGCAAGCGTAAAAATAAGCACGGCTTTAGAGAAAGGATGTCAACCGCTAACGGCAGGCGGGTGCTGGCCGCACGTCGCGCTCGCGGACGCAAAAAGCTTACCGTTTCCGACGAACCAAAGTACCGCAAGTAGGCAGTAACCGCTACACGGCGGATTTATGCAATTAGTTGATAGCCACCAATGCACGAATAGTTTTCTCTTTGTTGCTCTATTCGTGCAGTGGTGGCTATTGAACGTTGCCGGCATGTTGAAGCGAAGCTCAACCCTTGCGGCGCTTCGTAGCGCCGCAAGTCGGCTTGGCGGATACGCTTTAACAGGGGAAGATAATTACGCAGAAAGATATTTTGAATACGATTTACAAGAAAGTTATTGCCAACAAACGCATTACACCGGACGAATGTCTTGCGCTGTACCGCTCGGCAGCGCTTCCGGAGCTGGGTATGATGGCAAGTACCGTACGGGAAAGGCTCAACGGAAAGTACGTTTACTTTAACCGCAACGTTCACGTTGAGCCAACTAACATTTGCGCCAACCGCTGCCTGTTCTGCTCCTACCGGCGCGACGAAAATCAGGAGGGAAGCTGGGACTTGAGCCTTGACGAAATTTTTGCCATTGCCCGGCAGTACGCCGAGTCGGACATTACGGAGGTGCACATTGTGGGCGGTGTACACCCCCACCACTCCCTCGACTTTTACGAAAGCATGGTGAGCGGCGTACGCCGGATTTTGCCCGGCGTACACATCAAGGCGTTCACGGCGGAGGAGCTGTGGCACATGGCGCAGCAGTCGGGGGCGCCGGTGGCCGAAGTGCTGGCGCGGCTCAAGAGGTGCGGGCTGCAATCTATCCCCGGCGGCGGCGCCGAAATTCTGAACGACAGCCTCCGCGCCCGGATTTGCCCCGACAAGGTCGGCGCAGAGGGCTGGTTAGAGGTGCACCGCAGCGCCCACCGGCAGGGTATTGGGTCAAACGCAACCATGCTCTACGGGCACGTGGAGACGTACGAGCACCGCGTGGAGCACCTGCACCGCCTGCGCTGCCTGCAGGACGACACGGGCGGCTTCAACGCCTTTATTCCGCTCAAGTTCTGCAAGGAAAACAACTCGCTGTCGGACGCGGGCGAAGTCTCGGCTATTGAGGAGCTGCGCAACATGGCGATATGCCGCATTTTTTTGGACAACATTCTTCACATTAAAGCTTACTGGCCTATGTGCGGCAAGGTGCTGGCGCAGCTTGCGCTTTCGTTTGGCGCCGACGACATGGACGGCACCATCGACGACAGCACCAAAATTTACTCCATGGCCGGCGCCGGCGACAAAGCGCCCCGCATGACGGTGAGCGAGCTGTGCAAAATGGCGCGCCAATCGCGCTTTATTCCCGTAGAGCGGGATTCTCTTTATCGTGCAGTTAAGCAATATTAACGGTTTTTGCTTTGATTTCCGGCAAGGTAAGGTTTACTTTGCAGGATAAAATTATGACACATGCAGGGAAGCCTGCCTGGCTACGAGCTGAAAAATTACGAATACGGAGCATAACCAAAGCTGCATCGCAGCGCTATGTACTATGTGGCAACCAACAAAAACCAACAAAAAAAATGCAGGAGCGGGTCAACGCTTTTTGTGGCGCGTGTGGGGTAACTTTTACGCCCGACACCTCATTGTGGCGGTAAGCGTGGTGGCGCTTGCGCTGCTGGCCGTCAACCTGTGGCTAATGATTTATACGCGGCACGGCCAAACCTTTGCGCTGCCCGACTTCGCAAGCTTGTCGCTTGCCGATGCGCAGCGCCTTGCCAAAGCCAACCACCTGCGTATTGAAGTTATCGACTCGGTATTTATTGCCGGTAGGGCGCGCGGGTCGGTGATAGAGCAAAATCCCAAGCCGGAGGTGCGGGTAAAGAATAACCGGACGGTTTTTTTGACCATGAACGCCATGAGCGCCAAAAAAGTATTCGTCCCGTCCGTTGTGGGCTTATCGCTACGGCAAGCCAAAGCAACCATTGAGCTGCAGGGGCTGGAGGTGGGACTCCTGTCCTTTTCCTACGACATTGCTCCGGGCAACGTGATTGGGCAGCTCTACCAGGGACGCCAGGTAAAGGTCGGCGAGCAGCTGGAGTTTGGCAGCAAAATAAATTTGATAATAGGAAAAAGTTACGGGTCGGCAAACACCGCGCTGCCGCAGCTTGGCGGCCTGCCGCTTCCGCTTGCTAAGAGCAACATTATAGAGGCCTCGCTCAACGTTGGCCTGATTAAGTACGACGAATCGGTTAGGACGTTGGCGGACAGCCTCAACGCAAAAGTGTACGCGCAGCATCCGGCGGTGGCGGCGGACAAAAAAACGTTGCTGGAGGTTGGCTCGTCCGTTGATATTTACCTTACGGTCAACGCAACCCGCTTGGGAGAGTAAACAGGCATGATGAAAATTCAACATATTGGGATGTTCCTGCTGGCGGTGGCGATGGCTACTCCCACGGCGCCGGCGCAGGAGGCGCTGCAGGGTCTCTTTGCCCGCCCAAAATCTGCTGCATCTGCTGCATCTGCTGCATACGCTGTACATCTGCTGGCGCTAAGCCGCCCGGATACGCTTGAGCTGCCCTTTTTTGACGATTTTTCGCAGCAGCTCGGCGCGCCCAGCCCAAGCAAGTGGACGGACGACATGGTGTTTGTAAACAATACTTACGGCATAAATCCGCCCACCACAGGGGTTGCCACCTTTGACATTCTGGATGGCAGGGGGCACGTGTACCGGCATATTGGCAGCTCGCCCGCAGGCGCAGATACGCTTACCTCAAAGCCAATAAACCTGCACCCTGCCGACGCCGGCGTCTATCTCAGCTTTGCATACCAGCCCAAAGGCACAAGCGACGACATGCCGGAGGCTACCGACTCGCTGGCGCTACAGCTGTTTGCCCCCGGATGGGGATGGATTTCGGCATGGTGCGCTTTTCCCGATACGCTTCGCGCCGACTCGGTAGTAGCGTTGAAGGAAAAATATTTTTTGCAAGCTCCCCACGACAAAATCTCCTCCGGCATGGATATTACCACAAATTTTTTTAAGGTGATTATCGGCGTAAGCGACGCCAGGTTCTTGCAGCCGGGTTTTCGCTTTCGCTTTGTCAGCTACGCTACGCGGAGCAACGCCGACGTTTTGGGCAAGCTGGGCAACTGCGATATTTGGAACTTGGACTTGGTATATCTCAACAAAAATCGCACCGCCGCCGATACCATGCTTGTTGATGTCGCCATAGCAACCCCTCCGCAAAAGCTGCTCAAGGAATACTACACCATGCCGTGGCGACACCTCAAGGGCAGCCCTGTAGCACAGCGGGAGCAATTGGTCAACGCTGTCGGAACGGGGGTAGCTGTTACCTTTGGCGTGAGCAACCTGGGCGCAAGCTCAACGGCATTTGTCACTGCTTTTGAAATGTCGTGCATCAAAGGCGCTTCCTCTGCCCAGACAAAAAGATACTCCGGCGGCACCAGCAACATTCAGGCCGATACAGCCCGCATGCACACCTTTAACCTGCCGCTGGGCGATTTTTTGAATACTCCGCTGCCCACCGCCGACTCGGTAACGTTCGAGATTAAAACCATTATTTCCGAGTACACCATTAACCCCAGCCTTGCCGCCGAGCTGCGCGCAAACGATACCGGAGTTTTTCGGCAATACTTTCACACCAGCTACGCCTACGACGACGGCACCGCCGAAAACGGTTTTGGAATTTTTGGCGCGAGCGCAGCCAGCGCAAGGGTTGCGCTAAAATATTTTTCGTACCTGCGCGATACGCTCAGCGGAGTTTACATCCACTTCAACAGCACGCAGGACAGCGGAAATATGCAGCAGTTCCGGCTGGCGGTGTGGAGCGACAAGGGCGGCCTGCCCAACGACGGAGGTATGCTCTACCTTGAGCCCAACCTCATGCCGAGCTTTGACAGCCTCAACGCATTTACGTACTACAAGCTAACGCGCCCTGTGATAGTAGAGGGCACATTTTACGTGGGGTGGGTGCAGCAGGCGTCGGCGATGCTCAACGTAGGGTTTGACCGCAACAACCGCCCCGCAGACAAAATGTTTGTCAGTGTCAACGGCTACACGTGGCAGCGCTCCGTTTTCGACGGGCAGGGTGCGCTCATGGTGCGGCCGTCGTTTGCAAGCCGAAGCGACTACCTCAACACGGCGGCAGGCCGGCAGGAGTACCTCCTCAAGGTTAGCGCTTACCCCAACCCCGTGCACGACGAGCTCACCCTGCACCTGCCCGACGCGCTGCGCGAAGCGCCGTTGCTGCTGGAAATCGTTAACCTCGCAGGGCAGCGCGTTCGCTACGAGCCTCTCACCTCCAACGTGGTAAACGTTTCGCGCTTGCCGCAAGGCGCGTACTTTATTCGCCTTAGCCAGGGCGCAAAAAGCGTGGGGTACGCGAAAATAGTTAAAGATTAAAGCTGCAAAATTTCCAACTCTTCCATTTGACAGCCGACATCTTTTCCGGAGAAGGCAATACCGAGTAAAGTTATCTTTCCGAGATACTTGTTATAGTAACGCCGTTCGTGTATCTGTGCCATTGCTTCGTTGAGCAGTATGTCCGTCTTTTTTTCGGCATGATATTTTATTTCGGCAACCACCGTTACTCCGGGCTGTTCCCAGACAGCGTCGGCGCGTCCGCGGTTGTTCGGCACTTCGCCCTGTATTTTGAAACCCAGCAGCCGCATCCATATCAACATCATCGTATGGTAGTAGGCTTCGTCAGCGCGGTGAAGCTCGTAGGGAACGGTGGCAACCATGGCTTCGAGGCTGCCTGCAAAGCCCGATTCGTCGCAATCGTTTATCTGCTGCGCCATGTCTATGCGAAGCCTGTCTATCCATTCGGCAGAATATTTGCCGTATGCTTTCAGGAGATGCACCATGAAACCTTCGTTTACTTCCGAATTGGGAACGCCGAGCGTATAGCGCGGGATGCCTTTTGTCAGCTCAATTTGTTTGATTGTCAGATAGCCGGTTTGGAACAGCAAAGGCACTTCGCCGATATCCGAGGGGTCATATCCATCGAATACGCTGTCCCCAACAACGATAGGTTCCAGTATTGCATTTGTACTGTTCCGGCGCCGGATAATATCTATCAGGAAAGTGGGAGTACCGGTACGAAACCAGTAGGCGGCAAATTCCTTTACCTTAAAGAAATTCAGGGTCGAAAACGGATTGTATATAGCCGTTTCACCGTCCCACGTGTAGCCGTTGTACCAGTAACGGATGCCGTCCATAACTTCTGCTCTTGTCATCTTCAAATATCCGGCAGCGCTGTTGATGTATTCTGAAAAGTTATTTTCCAGCTCCTCCTGCGTATAGCCGCATACCGAAGCGTATGGTCTCTGCAAGCTAATATCGTCCAGATTATTCAACGCCGAAAAAACCGAAAGCCCCGAAAATTTCGATACCCCGGTCATGAAAACAAACCGCAAATACTCGTCGGCGCCTTTCATAACCTGATAGAAATCGTGTACCGTTGTCCGGACTGTATCCAGCTGGGAATCGAAAAGATGTGAGGTAACCGGCTTGTCGTATTCATCAACCAGCACAACTACTTTTTTGCCGCTCTGCTCATTCAAAAGCATTATCAGCTCATCAAAGCAGTCGGGAGCAGTCTCGCTCCGAAGCGCTACTTTGTGCCTCCTTGCGATGTCGCGAAGATACCTGCACAAGCTGAGCTTCATCTCTTCCGGCGTAGCATGGTTGATGCGCGTCCAGTCTATTCTGATAACCGGATACTGTTGCGACCAGTCCCACTTGTCGTAAACATACAGCCCTTCAAACAGCTCTTTCTGTCCTTTGAACAAGGCTTCCATTGTACTTATAAGCAATGATTTCCCGAAGCGGCGGGGGCGCGAAAGGAAATAAATTCTTCCATCCGAAAATAGCTCATGGATAATTTTTGTTTTATCCACATATAAATAGTTGTCGCTACGCAAATTTTCAAACGACTGCGTTCCTATCGGTAATTTTTTCATGACGAACAAGTTTAAAAAGTCGTTACAAAAGTACGATTTTTTTCAGATAGGGGAAACTTTTCTTTCAGTAGAGGGGTATAAATCCTTTCAATGGATGATAAAATAACAGATGAGTATTTTACCAAACAATACTGTTAATTCTTTCGTTCAGCTGTTTTATTTTATCAATCAATTCATTAAAAGATAATGAGTTTCCATAAATCATTGTTTCGCGCATTGTTTCGTAATCTTGTTGCCACTGCGAAATGATAAAATCGGGTGGGATTATGCTGATATTTTGAGATTTAAGCAGTTTGTAATCAAAGTTTTTCATTTTTACAAAGTCGAAACAAAGTTTGCCGAACAGCGTTTTTGTTTCCGAATTTTGCAAAATCATCAAGAAAAAATATTCTCCCTTTACGCTTGCTTAATATTTCTATTTTTATTTGATTACACTAGTGTCTCTTAATAATCATTAATTAGATTCAAATTCGATATGCAGTTGCATTTTGTTGCTTTCGTCATCCATCATCCTGAGTGGTTCTAGCAAGTCTCGGATGTTATCCTTGACCAACAAGGAGCTCCCTAATATGCGCATGACCTCAACGATAGGCCTGTCCAACTTGAGGTCATGTTTGATGATAGCAATGACACAGTAGGTGATGATTGCAACGTGTATCTGGATGCGGACTGCATTCTCCGATTCTCCCCAAAAGGTTTTGATGCTGAGGTGCTGCTTAATCCACTTGAAAAACAGCTCAACC
>JAISAC010000192.1 GCA_031266935.1 Prevotellaceae bacterium | reverse complement strand
GTATTGCTACCCGTGATGCCCCTCGACTTGCATGTGTTAGGCCTGCCGCTAGCGTTTATCCTGAGCCAGGATCAAACTCTTCATGGTAAAAAAATCTTTTACTAGTCATAGTTGTGAACCGGCTGATTGTTACTTTAGATTTACTTTGGAATTGATAAATCAAAAAAACTTGTTGCTTGTTAAGGTATTTTTCCTTTACCTTACTTTGTCTCTTCAGTATGTCAAAGATCATGCTGTCCGGTAAAAAAACTGCAAGCATACGCTGTGCTCTAAGCATATTCTGCTTGCCGTTTAATTGGGGCTGCAAAGGTAGCCAACTTTTTTTAGTTGGCAAATTATTTTGGAAATGTTTTCGGAAATAAATGGCAACATAATGATTTTCAATCATTTTTAAATTATTAAAAAGAGCTATATTTTTAGTTTGGCAGAACATTTTATTGCTTTGCGGCTTTACTCCGCTTGCTTTATCTAGAAAAATTCGCTACATGGCCAAAATTTTTCTTGCATTTGCCTCGTCCACCTCGAGCTGCTTTTTCAGCTCGTTTACCGAGCCTATTTTTTGCACATCGCGCAGCTTGGCTATCAGCAGCACGGTGAGGCTTTCGCCGTAAATATCCTGCGAAAAATCGAAGATATGGGCTTCTATGCTTAGCGCTGTTGGGTGGCTAAGCGTGTTGCGCGTACCGATGTTGAGCATGCCGCAGTGCTGCGCGCTGCCCAGCAAAATTCGCACGGCGTAGGCACCGTCTTTGGGCAGCATCTTTTGCGCAAAGGCAAGGCGGATGTTGGCGGTGGGGTAGCCGATTGTGCGCCCTACGCGCATGCCGCTGCACACTGCGCCGCTAAGCGCGTAGGGGTAGCCCAGCATTTTGTTGGCGGCGGCAATGCAGCCATCCTGCAGCGCGCTGCGAATTTTTGTTGAGCTCACCGCAACAGCCTCCTGCACGTATGGTGCGACTTGGTGCACCGCGATATGGTGCTTTTCGCCCAGCGACTTTATTTTTTCAAAATCTCCCAGCGCATTTTTGCCCATGTTGTGGTCAAATCCCACCACCAGCACTCTTACGTGCAGCGCGTTCACGAGGTAGCGCTCAAAAAAGTCGTCGGGCTGCATGTCTGCCAGCGCTTTGGTAAAGGGTATAGCTATCAGGTGGTCTACGCCGTGCGAGGCCAGCAGCCGGCGCTTTTCTTCGTTGCTGCAAAGCAGCTTCAAGCCGCTGTCCCGGCCCAGCACGATGCGCGGGTGAGGGTCGTAGGTGATTACGCACGAGGGCAGCCCGCTCTCCGAGGCAGCCTGCGTTAGCCTGTGCAGCACAGCAGCGTGGCCGCAGTGCACGCCGTCGAAAAACCCGGTGGTAGCGGCAAGCGCTCCAAGCGACGAAGGTATGTTGGGGAATTGGTGTACTTGCATGCGGCAAAGGTAATACCTAATCTTCGATTTTGGGCAATTCTTTTGGCTGCGTTTTGCGCGAACGCTTCTGTTCTTTCGGATTCTTAGCTCTCCGCTCGGGCTGCTGGCCTCAGCGTTGAGATAAAAATAAACGATTTTGGGGCTGTTTGCTATTCTTATGCCAAAAAACTTTATATCTTTACGCATTGAAAACATAAAAAAACAGCTCATGCCGTATATTTACGAAAATAGCAGCAACCCGATGGGTTTTTTTCAGCACTACCCGCATAAGGTAAAAGTTATTAATATCCAGCTGGACATGAAGATACAGATGGAGTATTTTGACTTGCTTTTCGAAGTTTTTCAGCAGCGTAACGCTGAAGCGCTGTCGGTTATTCCCAAAGAAAATGCTTTTAACCACAGCATACCCTTGGACTACCGCAAGCGTATGCTGGCGTGGCTTTCGTGCTCGGAGGAGGTAGATGTGCTGCGCGAGCTTGAGCAGTACGAAAAAAATTGCCCCGAAGATGTCAAGGGTTTTGTATCAATGTGCGTGTACCAGTGCCGCACCAACATCGAATCGGCGCTGCTTGGCGAGCACCATGCGGTGGTGGCAAGCGGCATGGGCGGCGAGGACGACAAGGTGCGCTACTTTGCCGCGCTGATAACGCTGTCGGGGGAAGCGTGGAGCACAACCGAGCAGCACCTGCTGCACGAAGAGCTGAAGCTGGCAAGCAAAGCGCTGGATGCAGTAGTAGAGCTGCTGGAGTTTTCCGGAAAGTACGCAAAAATGATCCTCCTTGCACCGATTACCCTTTCGCCTGTTGCCGTCGTCCACAATGCAAAAGATGCCAGCAACGCGTTAGGCGTTTTTATAAGCCCGCAGGAGGTTATAACAAACGTTGCGCGCTTGTCGGACGAGGAGCTGGACAGGATACTTAAAAAAGGGGGAATAAGCGCTGAGTAAGCGGCGCGGCTACTTTTTTCCCAGCTCGTCGAAGTTAACGTCGGAGAAGTGGGCGGTTTCTTCTTCCGGCGTGGCGCCGGATTTTGCTGCTGAGGCTTTGCTGCTTGTAATGTAGTTCAGGGCTTCGTTCAAGCCGGCAAGAAATTTTTCAAAATCTTCCTGATAGAGAAAAATTTTATGCTTCTCGTAAAAAAATTTACCATCCCTATCTATCCGCCTTTTGCTTTCGGTAATGGTAAGGTATTGATCGCCCTCACGCATAACCTTTACGTCGAAAAAGTATGTGCGCTTGCCCGCCTTTACAGGCTTGGAGAATGGGTTTTCCAACCTTTCGCCACCGTGTCTTCCAAAATTGTCCATAAGCAATTTAAAGAGTTTAGAGTTTAAACATCAGCTTAGACATCAGCTTTAGATATCAAAAAGTGCATATCTTTGCGGGAGCAAAGGTAACAGCTTAATTGATAAAAACAATGTGAGAAGATGATTTTTTTAGCTAATAATTTTTAGGCTTTCTGAGGCAGCTCCACATAAAGTAGGCGATTAGGGCAACGTACATTGCCAGCCCTAACGTTTCGGCCTGATGCGATGCTACCCATGAAGCATTTACGTAGCTAATCCCTAAGTACTTCAGCAGGGCGCTCAGAACGCCAAAAAGCGCTCCGCCGGCAATAAAGCCGGAGGCAATGAGCGTTCCCTGCTCGTTGCGAGCTTGGTTGAGGGCAGCGCTTTTGCTTCCGGTGCGCACGTACCAGCTCACCAGGCCGCCCACCAGCAGCGGAGTGTTCAGCTCCAGCGGGATAAACATGCCCAGCGCAAATGCAAGCGCCGGAACGCCAACCATGGAGAGGATGAGCGCCAGCATGGCGCCGGCAGCGTAGAGCAGCCACGGCACCTGCTGGCCGCTCATGAGCGGCTCTATGACGGCTGCCATAGCGTTGGCCTGAGGCGCTATCAGCGCCCCTTCGCCCGTAAATCCGTAGGTTTTGTTGAGCACTATCATCACCCCGCCAACGGTTGCCGCCGATACGAGCGTTCCCAAAAATTTAAGCGATTGCTGCTTGTAGGGAGTAGCGCCAAGCCAGTAGCCAATTTTAAGGTCGGTAATGAAGCCGCCTGCCATGGAGAGGGCGGTGCATACCACTCCGCCAATGATGAGGGCGGTGGCCATGCCCGGTGCGCCCGACAGGCCAACTCCGGCCAAAATCAGCGATGCAAGTATCAGCGTCATCAGCGTCATTCCGCTCACAGGGTTGGTGCCCACAATGGCAATGGCGTTGGCGGCAACGGTGGTGAACAGGAACGCGATGAGCGTCACCACCAGCAGGCCGGTGAGAGCGTACGCGAGGTTGTGGATTACGCCAAAGTAAAAAAAGACAAACGTCAGCAGCAGGCAGGCCAACGCCCCCAGCGCTACCACCTTCATGGGCAAATCGCGCTGCGTACGCTTGCTGACCGACGCGGCGCTGTTTCTTCCGGTAAGCTCTCCGGCCGCCAGCCCTACGGCCGACTTGATGACGCCCGCCGAGCGAATAATGCCGATAATGCCCGCCATGGCAATGCCGCCTATGCCGACGCTGCGCACGTAGGTGCGAAAAATTTCTTCGGGGGACATATCGCCCAGCAGCTTCACCACGCCGGCGCCCACGGCAACGGTTTGCCCGTCGGCAAAGTAGGCCAGCAGAGGGATAAATACGTACCATGCGGCAAACGAGCCGGCGCAGATAATGGCGGCGTACTTTAGCCCCACAATGTAGCCAAAGCCGAGCACAACGGCGCTCAGGTTGATTTTGAATACCACCTTGGCCTTGTCGGCCAGCGCTGCGCCCGCCGCCAGCACGCGGCTGCTGAACACTTCGCTCCACGCGCCAAAGGTAGCCACCACAAAGTCGTACAGGCCGCCGATGAGGCCGCTTACTACGAGCAGCTTTGCCTGTCCGCCGCTCTTGGACTTGCTGGCAAGCACCTGCGTGGTGGCGGTTGCCTCGGGGAACGGGTACTTGCCGTGCATATCGCTTACAAAGTACTTGCGAAAAGGAATGAGGAACAGAATCCCCAGGCATCCGCCCAGCAGCGAGCTGAAGAATATTTGCCGGAAGCTGACGGCGAGCTCGGGGTACTTGGCCTGCAAAATGTACAGCGCAGGCAGCGTGAATATGGCGCCCGCCACAATCACCCCCGAGGCCGACCCGATGGATTGTATGATGATGTTTTCGCCAAGCGCACCCTTGCGCTTCGCCACGCTCGACAAGCCCAGCGCTATGATGGCGATGGGGATGGCGGCCTCAAAAACGTGCCCCACCTTGAGGCCAACGTAGGCGGTGGCGGCCGAGAACAGGACGGCCATTATTACGCCTAAGCTCACCGACCACGCGTTGACTTCGGGGTAGGTTTTGCCGGGGGACATTATCGGTTCGTAGCGCTCGCCGGGCTTGAGCTCACGGCTGGCATTTTCGGGGAGTCCTTGCTGGTTCATAGCTTAAAATGTAGCGATAATTTTGTAATTTTTTTTGGCTATAGTATAAAAAATATATGGCGATACAAAAATTTGATAATCAGAACAATCTGCGTGAAACGCCGCTGCCGTGCGCGGTATAAAGCGGCATATTCCTCCCTCTCCCCCCCCTCTGCTGCTATTCCGAAATTATCGGGGTACAAACTTACATGATATTTAGGATATTTACAAGCGCCATGTGCGGAAAAAAAGAGCGAAGCGATTGGGGGAGCTACGACAAAAACGCTATATCCACAAGCTACACCTACGGCGCTTCCTGTAAATACTCTCCCCTCCCCGATTGAAATGCACCCGTCAAATGCATCCGCTTGTAGCAGTTCTCTTTTTTTGCTATCTTTGCAGGATAAAAAATGTTAT
This sequence comes from Prevotellaceae bacterium, assembly GCA_031266935.1. Classification (GTDB taxonomy): domain Bacteria; phylum Bacteroidota; class Bacteroidia; order Bacteroidales; family UBA932; genus JAITMY01. Next base: position 33,044 of record JAISAC010000192.1, on the reverse strand, counting down.
ATAAATGAAATTGAGCGGAATAATCCGTATTCTTGGGAACTTGGTGAGCAGGTATCAGGTGGAGATTTACATAACTATAATTTTTCACCTGGCTGTTGCCGTTGTGCTGATGAGCCTCAAGCTGCATAGAGCTGCTCATTCTGCGCCGATAGAGATTGTGCTGGAGGACTTTGCGGATGAAAAGGATAGAAAGCTGGAGGTGTTGAAGCAAGAGAAGGAGCGGCTGGAGCAAGAAGTTGGCGCGCTGCTGCGCCAAACCCGCGAGCGCCTGCGCAACGCGGCGGTAAGCGAAGAGTGGGAAAAAGAAAGCAGCAGCGAGCGCGACAGGGTGTTTGACGAAAACGACGAGCTGCAAAAAAGGATTGGCAACACGCGGCAAATGCTCAACCATGCAGCGCCGCAAGGCGACAAGGAGCTTGACGGCAGCAGCGTAGCGCAGCAGCGCAGCGCGAATGACAACAAAAAGCCGGCAGCAGAAAAGCGCTACACGGGGCCATCGGTCATGTCGTACAGCCTGAAGGGGCGCAGCGCCTTTGTGCTGCCGGTGCCGGTGTACATGTGCGAAAAAGGCGGCGAGGTGGTGGTAAGCATTGTGGTTACCCGCGACGGATTGGTGTCGGTTGCCGCCATTGACGAAAAAAAATCGGCTGCCGACTTGTGCATACGGGAGGCTGCAAGGCAAGCCGCGCTGCTGTCAAAATTCTCGGTGTCGGAGCTGTCCAAAAATCAGCAGGGCAGCATTACCTACCGATTTATTCCTCAGTAAAAGTTATGGATACAGCGCCTCCGGCATTGGCCTTTCTGCTGCTGGGTTCCAACATGGGCAACCGCCTCCGGCGGCTTGAGCATGCCTGCAATATGCTGCAGCAGCCCGGCATTTGGGTAGAAAAAAAATCTTCCGTTTACGAAACAGCACCTTGGGGGTTCGAGGCAGCGCAAAATTTCTTCAACATGGCGCTGCAGGTGCGTACGCAGCTGCTGCCGCAGCATTTGCTACAGGCCACGCAGCAGGTGGAGCAGCGGCTGGGACGGGTGCGCACCGCCGGCGCAGGCTACGCATCGCGCCCCATTGATGTTGACATTCTTTTTTACGGTGATGAAGCTATAGAGACCACGCTTCTCTCCGTACCTCACCCGCGCCTGCACGTGCGCCGCTTTGCGCTTGCGCCGCTGGCCGAAATTGCCCCCGAGTTTGTGCATCCCGTGCTGAAAAAAACGGCAGCGGCGCTGCTGCGCGAGTGCAGCGATGCCGGCAGCGTTGTAAGGCTTGGATAGCCGTAGCGCTTTTACATCATTCCGCTACATCATTCCGCGCGCCTTTTTGGCAAGGCTGTTGGCAAAAACAAACTCGTTGAGCTCCACGTTTTGCGCGTCCAGAATATCATTTTTGGTGCCCTCCCACCACTTTTTGCCGCTGTGGAGAAAGATAACCTTGTCGCCTATCTCCATCACCGAGTTCATGTCGTGCGTGTTGATGATGGTGGTGATGCTGTTCTCTACGGTAATCTCCTTGATGAGCGCGTCTATCAGGATGGCGGTTTTGGGGTCGAGGCCGGAGTTTGGCTCGTCGCAGAAGAGGTATTTTGGCCGGAGCGAAATAGCCCGCGCTATAGCCGCCCGCTTCTGCATGCCGCCGCTTAGCTCCGAGGTGTAGAGCTTTCGCGCGCTGATGAGGTTTACGCGCTCAAGGCAGGCGTGCGCACGGTCGCGCTGCTCGCCCTTGCTCATGCTCGAAAACATGGAGAGCGGAAACATTACGTTTTCCTCTACCGTAGCAAAGTCAAACAGCGCCCCGCTTTGGAAAAGCATCCCTATTTGCTGCCGCATCTCGCTTCGCGTCCGGCGGGAGAGGGCGGTGTACTCCACGCTTTGAAACCACACCTCGCCGCTGTCGGCCCTGTGCAGCCCCACGAGGCATTTGAGCAGCACGGTTTTGCCCGAACCGCTTTGCCCGATGATGAGGTTCGTTTTGCCCTCCTCAAAAACAGCCGATATGTCCTCCAGCACACGCTTGCCGTTGAAGGATTTGTATATATGCTTTGCCGCTATCAAATTGAAAGTATTGTTTCTAAAGTTAGCGCAGCTAACGCCGCTACATCGTGCACGGTATAATTTTGCGCATTGCCGACGAAATCTAAAGGTAAAAAAAAAGCAAAATAGGTAGCAACCGAAGTTGCTACCTATTTTCGCCACAAAAGTACAAAATACATTTTAAATACCAAATAAAAGCCTGAAAAATTTATATGGCATCTCGGCCTTTTCCGGCCTTAGCGTTACGTCATTTCATGCGAAAGACGATAGGTACGGTGTAGCTCACATTTACAGGTATTCCTTTTTCTTTTCCGGGTGTCCATACCGGCATGGCTTCAACAACCCTTATCGCTTCTGCATCGCAATCAGGATGTAGCGATTGAAGGATTTTTGCGCCTTCGATTTTACCGCTATCGGATACGATAAAGCTAACAATCACCCTCCCCTGTACGCTATCCCGAACAGCGGCTATCGGATATTTGAGGCTCTCCACAAGGTACGTCATCAAAGCGTTATCGCCACCTCCGGGAAATGCAGGCATCTCATCTACCTGCGAATAAATTCTCACCTTCGTCGGTGGAGGTGGTGGTGGTGGAGTATTTTTTTTGTCTTTAGAGGAATTTTTGTCCGCTGCTGCTACCTGCAAATGCGCCTTCGGTGGAGTAAAGCGGATTGTTTTGCTTTTGAGGGTTGCGGTTTCTACAACAAGCGTATCCCGAGCATTTTTGTCGGCAGGCGCAACCGCAATGGCCGCATCTGCCGCTGCGGGAGCAAGAAGCTGAATTTCAGCCTTCAGCGATTTGTTGAAAAATGCCAAAAAGGCAAAGACGGGGGCCAGCAAAGCATACTTCCATATGCTCACGGGCGATGTTTTTTTTCTATTCATCATGATAATTCGTTTTTTTAATGGTGAAACGTTGAAATTGTTAGTTAGTTTTGCTATGGCCATAGCGTGAAAATGAGAGTGAGAGTGAACCTTGGAATGAGAATGAGATAAGCGCAGCAGGTGGAACTGGTAATGCTTTGCTTCGCAGCCGGATTCCAGCACGGCGCGGTCGGCAAGGTATTCCAAGTTTATCCGTATTTCTTCTTTCAGCAGCCAGACGAACGGGTTAGGCCAGCAGAGCGAGCAGATGATTTTGGACAAAATCAGGTCGAAGGAATGTCCTTGGCGGACATGCGTTTCTTCGTGCAAAAGAATTTCTTTCAGCTCGCGCTCGGAATATTTTTCCGGGTCGAGGACTATTCGGTCAAGAAACGAAAAAGGAACAGGCAGCCCTTTCCCGACGTAAATTCTCCTGCCGCACAGCTCGGTCGGATTTGCTTTTTGCACCAGCGACAGGATAGTAACCGTTTGCAGAATTATCCGGATAAGAAATAAGAGCGTTACGGCGAGGTAGGCAAACGTCGCTACCCGAAGTATTTTTTCTCCGTCCAAAATCGGCGCTGACAGCGATGTGCTACCGGAGATAACGATGATTTCGTTTAAATAGTAAACAGGGAAAGCGCCTTCGCCCGCAGCAGCATCCTGCGTCGCCATGCTGTCCGGAAGCATCAAAAACGGATATAAAAGCGCGATTACCGGCATAGCTACAAGGACAAAGCGCTTCCAGCGGAAAAACGTATCGCTCCGAAAAAGCAGGCGATACAGGCCATACAGCAGTAAGATAGCCACATTTACCTTGATTAAGTAGAGCGGGAGTTCCATTGCTTTTTCATTTACGGTTTTTAATCAGGCGAATAATCTCCTTCAAATCCTGCTCCGACAGCTTTTCTTCCTGCGCGAAGAAGCTCACCATTTCTTTGTAGGAATTTTGGAAATGGTTGGCAACCATGCCCGATATACAGTGGCGCTTGTACTTGTCCTGTTTGATTTTAGGGCGGTATTCGTAGGTATTCCCGTATAGCTTGGCGCTAACGTAGCCTTTGGCTTCCAATTTTTTCATTATTGTAGCTATGGTTGTATAAGGAGGCTTAGCGTTACCCGAATACTTGTCCCGAAAATCCTTGATAAATCCTCTACCTTCTTCCCATACGTAGAGCATCAGCTGCTCTTCATGAGGCGTTAGCTGTTCCATAATTCTTTGCTTTTGATTTTGTATGCCGGTATTTTTTATTCGACGTGCAAATCTACGTATTTTACGTAGGTCTTACAAATATTCCGTAGATTATTTTACGGAATTAGCGTAGTTTAACTATTGTGAAGGAGGCTATTGCGGCGTATATTATTGTAAATGATGATGATGATGTTGTTGTTGTTGTTGTTAGATTGTCTGATGTGTCGATTATCTTATCCTTACAGCAGCAGCTCGGTTAGCAGCAGGTTAAAAATCAGTATGCAAATGCAGCTTGTTACCACTGCCCGCGTGCTGTTGCGCCCCACCTCGAGCGTACCATGCCGCACGCTGTAGCCCCAAAAGGCCGAAACGGAAACGAAGATAAACGCAAATACCATAGATTTGATGATAGAGTACGTAACGTAGTAGGGCGTAAAGTCGTACTGAATTCCTTCGACGTACTGGTCAACCGTGAGGTAGTCGGTGAGCGCCATGCCGATTAGCCCGCCAAAGATGCCCAGGGCAATGCTGAAGATGGTGATGAACGGCACAAGAATGACCATTGCCAGGAGCTTGGGCAGGATGAGGTAGCAGGCCGAATTTAAGCCCATCAGCTCGAGCGCGTCTATTTGCTCGGTAATGCGCATGCTACCTATTTGCGAGGCAATGTTAGAGCCTACTTTTCCCGCCAAAATGAGGGCAATCATGGTGGAGCAAAACTCCAGAATGAGCGAATCGCGGGTTGCCAGCCCAACCATGTAGGAGGGTGCGCTCATCAGGTTTAGCGACGTTTGTATGGCGATAACTGCGCCCACAAAAATGGATACAATGGCAACTATTGCAAGCGAGCTAACGCCCAGCCCCATCATTTCGTCCAGCGTTTGGGCGTAGAAAATACGCCACCGCTGCGGCTTGCTGAAAACGCGCCGCATGAGCAAGATGTAACGTCCTATGTTGGTAAAAAATTTCAACCTGTAAAAAAATATGTACGGAGCACAAAGGTACAACTTTTGGGCAAATTAGCGATTTTCTTGGCTAAATTTGGGCAAAATCTTTGCCATTTTTCCCTGAACGCTTTACTCATCGCTCTTAATCAAGTTTGAAATTGCATACATTGGGTAAACGTCAATATCTTCGTAGTGCGCAAAATTTTCGAGCGAAGCGCGAGCGCCCTTTGCAACGTTTTTTTCTTTCATAAACCAGCGCAAGCTTTGCATAGCGCCCTGTGTTCCCGCTTTTACTTCTATCGGTACGATTTTTTCGCCTTTTTGGATTAAAAAATCAACCTGCGCGCTGCCTTGAGGCTTCTCGCGCTGCCAATAGTACAGCGCAATCGGGCTGTAGCACGAAGAATTTTTTAGCAGCTCCAAGCCGACAAAAATTTCGGCAAGCGCGCCGCGATTGATTGCTTTAAAATCGTTTGACGTAAAAATCTGCGATACGTCAAGCCCCAAAACGCGCTGAAAAAGCCCTGTGTCGAGCAGAAACATTCGCTGAAATTTGGGGTTTGCTTCCGCACCCAACGGAACACCGTTTGCCGCCGTGTGCGTTACGGGAACAACCAGCCCTGCCATAACGAGCATTTCCAACGCCTGCTTTACCTGCGCGTTGGAGGCTTGCATCGCTGCCTTTTCGTACACAAATTTACCTTCGGCCTGCCGCGCAACCGACTCAAAAACTTCATTCAGCCGCGTGAGCGGAGCACGCTTGCGGTACTTTGCAAAATCGCTTTTCAGCGACACAATCAGGCTGCTTAGAACCGCTTGCGATTGCAGCAAATCTCCGGTTTTGACATACTTGGCAACCACTTCGGGCATTCCGCCAACCACGAGAAAGCGCTTTAGCAGCGCTACCGCTTTGCTGTGAATTACTTCGTGCAAGGGGGAGGCTGCGCTGGCTTTGCGAATTGCCTCCAGCAGCAGATTTTCGCCCAAAGCGCCCAAAAATTCATAGAACGAAAACGGGTACATAAACATCGAAGTAATACGCCCAACGCCAAAAGAGGGAATTTCTTCGAGCGCAAATTCGAGCAGAGAACCAGCCGCGATAACGTGTAAATCTGGCATTTTTTCGTAAAAATAGCGCAGCGAAGAAATGGCGGGAATGCACGCCTGAATTTCGTCGAAAAACAAAAGCGTTTTGCCTGCGATAATCGGTACGCCATACTTGATTGAGAGCTGCTCAACAATAGGTTGCGGCGCGAGCGATCCACCTTCAAAAAAGGTGCGGGTTTCCTTGTCCGACTCAAAGTCAACTTCGAGAAAGTACTCAAAACTTTTCGCCAGCTGCCTCACCGCCGACGACTTGCCCACCTGACGCGCCCCGCGAAGCAGCAAAACCTTGTGATCTTCTGCTTTGCTCCACGCCAACAAATCGACATCATTTTTCCGAAAAAAATACCTGTTCTTGCTCATCGCTGTTGTAGTTTTTTTACATACTAAAAATCAGACGTAAAGGTAATATATTTTTTGGAAAATACAAAAAAGTAAAGGCAAAAAACAGGGTAAATCGTAAAAATGTAAGGGCAAAAAATAGGGTAAATCGTAAAAATGTAAGGGCAAAAAATAGGGCAAATCGTAAAAAAGTAAGGGCAAAAATCGCTGTAAATGTAATTTTCTACGAGAGAAATTTTTTCAAGCGGTAAGCCAACCCAACGTGATAACCTTGCTGAACCGCGTATGCCCTCGCAAAAAAGACGCTGAAATGCGCATCGGCATTGAGCGAAAGTATCAAACCCGACTCAAATTCGTAGGCTGCACCCGCCGAAACGCGCGGGCCGACAAAATACACATTATCAAGATTCAATCCGGCGCCAATATTCAGATATCGTAAAAAATGAAGCTTCAGGTACACAGGAGTGCAAAGCAGAGAAATTTTTTCCTTCCGTATTATCACCGGATCTTGCGGTGGCTGATTGGACTTTCTTACAATATTATTAAGCGTATAGTACAATCCGGTGGCAATGCTGAAATGTTTTGATAGCGGTTTTTCGTAGTCAAACCCAACGCGGTAATAGTCTTTGCCTCTGGTAACCGGCGCACCATCCATACCTGCATGATCATCGTAATCTATCCATCCATACCCCACGTGACCGCCAATAGCTGCACCTTTCTTCTCCTGCGAATTTGCCGTAAAAGCAAGCGCAGTAAGAAAAGCAGCTATAACAAGATGATATCTTTTCATATTTTCACATGTATTCTATCAGCTCAGCCTTAATGCTCCAAGGCGCTGTCGGCATTGCCGGTCAGGGCGCTTTCCATTGTTCCCAGCACCTCGCTCATCATACCTTCCACTATAAACGGGAAGTCAGCGCCTTTTTTCGACGAGGTGTTGGTAATAAAAACCCAGCACCAGCCGCTTGTATCGCGCACAGCAGCAACCGAGGTTCCGGCGAGCGTTCCGGTGCGCATCCAGCGGCGCTCGTCCACCGTCCGCCAGCCCAGCGGGTCGTAAATGGAGTCGTTGCACACCATCCGGTCTACCGACTCCAGCGACAAAATATCCGGCATTTCCGGCCTGCCGTCAATGCAAAGCACAAATCGCAGCAGCGCCGCCGGCGACGCCACCCAACCGCCGGCAGCGCCCAGCATACGAATATCGTAGCCTCCCCTGCACTTCGGCACGAGGCTGTGCAGGTTATCAAACGCCGCAACAGGCGGCGCATTCGGCGCATCGTAGTAGCTCACCTCGTCGGCGTACAGGTGCTGCGGGTAGCTGTTGCCAAGGCGCATGTTGATAATACCCATCGGCAGCAGCAGCGCCTGCTGCACGTAATCTTCGCAGGCACCCCCCGCAGCCTTCTCAACAACGCGGCCAAGTATTGCGTAGCCAAGGTTGGAGTAGGAGCTGTGGTCGCCAACGTCGAAGCTCAGAGGCTTGCTCAGCGCAAAGCGAATAATATCGTCAACGCCAACAGGTACCGGAATATGGAGCTTTTCGGCAATAGCGCACCCCATAAACATGGGGTCATCGCCGTTTGAAACGTCCCAGCCCGCCGAGTGCTCCAGCAGATTTTTCACGGTAATTTGCAGCACACGGGCGTCGTATATCCTGCCAAAAACGGAGTCGTTCAAAATGCCATCGCTACCAAATACCCTGTCGCTCAGGCTTAGCTTCCCCTCCTCCGCCAGCTTCATAACGGCGGCTGCCGTAATCAGCTTGGAGCCGCTCGCTATCCGAAAAACGTGGCCGGGGGTTACCTCCGTTTGCTGCTCCACATCGGCATAGCCAAACCCCTTTGCGTATAGCAGCCTCCCGTCCTTAGCAATGGCCAGCGAAGCGCCGTTAAGCTTCCAGCGCTTCAAAAAATTCCGCACTAAGCTATCTCCCTTTTCAAATTCGGGAAAAGCAAACATTTCGTTGGTCAGCGGCGGGAGTTGGGGCAGCGGAAAGGGAGAGTGCTCCTCACCTCCGCCGCAGGCGCGAGGCACAAAAAGCGCGAGGCAGGCCGCTACCCCCACGGCCGCTACAGCCGCGGCGCAGGCGGCATAAAATATTTTTCGCTTGCTACTCAACATTTATAGATGATGTCCATGTTCTACTGCATCTTGTCTCACCGCAATTCCTTTTTCGGCCAAGTATCTTTTCAGCGCAGGGATTTCCAGCTCCTTGAAGTGAAAAAGGCTGGCGGCAAGCGCGGCGTCGGCTTTTCCTTTGGTAAACGCCTCCTCAAAGTGCAGCATGCTGCCCGCTCCGCCGGAGGCAATAACCGGAATACCCAGCGCGCCGGACAGCTGCGCCAGCGCGTCGCATGCAAAACCCTGCTTTACGCCGTCGTGGTTCATGCTCGTAAACAGTATTTCGCCTGCCCCGCGGTTTTCGGCCTCCTTTGCCCAGCCAAATAAATCCTTGTCGGCAGGTATTCTCCCTCCGTTCAGGTAGCACGTCCAGCGGCCATGCTCGTACTTGGCGTCAATGGCGCATGTGACCACCTGATTTCCGAAGTTTTTTGCAATTTCATCAATAAACTCCGGGCGCCGGAGCGCGGCCGAGTTTACCGACACCTTATCGGCGCCGGCGGCAAGCAGCGCGGCCACATCCCGCAGCTCGTTGATACCGCCGCCCACCGTAAACGGGATGCTAATGCGCCGTGCAATTTTTTTTACCAGCTCGGCAAAAGTTTTCCGCTTCTCGTGCGAAGCGGTAATATCCAGAAACACCAGCTCATCTGCCCCTTCGCTGCTGTACGCCGCCCCCAGCTCCACCGCGTCGCCGGCATCGCGAATGTTGACAAAGTTAACGCCCTTCACCGTGCGCCCCTCCCTAACGTCAAGGCATGGAATAATACGTTTGGCAAGCATTGGAATCAGTATTTCAAAGTTTCGGACATTCCTAAAAAATTCTTCAGCATCAGCTCCCCCACCAGCGAGCTTTTTTCGGGGTGAAACTGCACGGCGTAAAAGTTATCCTTGTGCAGCGCGGCGCTAAAGGGCTGCACGTAGTCGGTGGTGGCAATGGTATGCGCGCCAACCTGCGCGCAGTAGCTGTGCACGTAGTACACATGCGGGTCTTTTCCCAGTCCGGCAAACAGCGGAGAATCTTTTGCCTGAATGGTATTCCACCCCATGTGGGGAATTTTATGCTCGGCTGACTTGAAGCGGGTAACCCGCTCGTCAAAAATGCCAAGGCACTCCGTATCGCCCTCCTCGGAGCAGGCGCACATGAGCTGCAAGCCAATGCAAATGCCCAGCGTAGGCTGCTTGAGGCTGCGAATGAGGTCGTCCAGCCCGCGCTCGCGCAGGTACTTCATGGTTGTGCTTGCCTCGCCAACGCCCGGAAAAATAACCCTGTCGGCGGCGCGGATTACATCGGGATCGTCGGTAACGACCGCCTCCTGCCCTATCCGCTTCATTGCGTTTTCGACCGAAAAAATATTTCCGGCGTTATACTTAATAATTGCTACGCTCAACGAACATTCTAAGTTTAAAATTAATACCCGTGTTTTTTTGCCCTGCCCTGCCGCTACCTGACAACGAATAGCTTTCCATGCCGCGTTCTATTGATATGAATGCCATACGGGCAATGCACAAAGCTATGCCGTGCGAAGTATAAATTCAAAAAACAAAGGTAGCAATTATGGCTATCCAACCGCAACGTTTGGCATAAATATATTACAGATACATGCTCACCAAATATTTACATGATGCATAAAATCACAATACCGCCAAGCAAGCTTGATTGTACTCAATTCGGCGACCAGCTGCCCAGAGGGTTCCACATGTCGCAGCCCTTCAAAACGTTTTGTGGAGTGTACAGCTCTGCCTTTTCGCTGCTCAGCCGGTATGCCCACGGTACGCGCCGTAGGGTATCTGCACCCGCACCCGTATTCCGAAACTCGGCGTAGCGAGCCGTTTCTTCACGCTCCGGGGCGTTCCAGTTGTGCCAGCCGGCCGGAAGAATATGCCCGCCCAAATTGCAGCGCATAAACAGCACGGCAGCGTAGGCCCGCCACGGACGGCCAAGGTAAACCTTGCTGACGGCCGAATCGGCTATCAGCGTACAGCGGTTGAAAACGTAGCCAAACTCATGGCCTTGCGGCGTGGAGGCTGCCGTGATGTACGAATTTTTTTTGCTCCTGATGGTGCAGCGCTCAAACCACGCCGTGGCAGGGCCAAAAATAAAATCGGTAGTCCCCTCAATGTAACACTCGGCGTAGCACTGCCGGCTGTCGCCGTTGCCCGTAAACAGGGTATCCTGGTTGCCCAGCAAGCGGCACCCCCTGAACACAGCGCGGTCGCCCTCCACGTGCACCGCTACGGCCTGCCCCAGCTGCGGCGCGTTGTTCTCAACGGTAAGGTTTTCTGCCCTGAAATCGCTCCCCAGCACCAGCAGCGTGTAGGTTTTGAACGTTCCCATTTTGTTGATGTTGGCGTGGTCGCTGTAGGTAATAATGGTCTCGGCCACGCTCTCGCCAATCAGCGTGATGCCGGTTTTGAAAGCCGGAATTACCAGCTTTTCCCGGTACACGCCCTTTCGGATATAAATTCTGGTTTCGCCTTCCGGGCGGTAGTCGCGCACGGAGTTTACCGCCTCCTGAATGGTTGTAAAGGTGCCGCTGCCGTCCTGCGCAACGATTATGTCGTAGGGAGATTGCGCCCTTGCCAGCGTGCAGCCCCAAAGGACAAGAAAAGAAAAAAGTACAGGTTTCATAAATTGAATGTTTTTTGGAAATAATTTTTTCTGCTGCTGCAAAAGTAGCAATTTTTTCCGCTCATGTATGCACAATTGCAAATTGTCGCCGTTCAAGCTACGCTCTACGGGGAACCCTTCAATTGAGGCGAGCAATTGAGGCGAAGAGACGGCCTCTACTGCAACGATTTCCCCCTCGAAAAATATTTATCCGTCAGGCTATCCACATCAAAAGAAGCGCATTATACATATAATACTTATTATCAATCTATTGCAATAATTTAAGATATGCTTCGACCCGTAATTGCCTCCGGCAACATAATCATATTCAGATAAAATTTGTTCAGCTTCTTGCATTTTTCATAAAAAAACCCGAAATTTGCACTCTTGTAGTCAGGCATGGGATTCGGATTTAGCCGAATACAGCACAAAAATATCAGCTTCTTATACGCCTATTAAGCATCTGATATTCAAAATAATAGATATAGGCATATTGTTAACTTTTTAGGAGGATAACCTTATAAAGGCTCAGTCTTACAGCTCGAATTTTGGAGGCAACAGACCCCCGTCGAGGCCAAAACCGGCGACAAGAAGACCGCAACCCCAGCGCCGTAACGATTCTGCGGGGTATAGAATTAATCGCGAGATTCGCATACCACAGGTACGCTTGGTGGGTGACAACATTAAAGACCAAGGAATTTACCCGGTGTCGGAGGCGCTGAAAATGGCCGAGGCAATGGAGCTGGATTTGGTCGAAATATCGGCGCAGGCCGACCCGCCCGTTTGCAAAATCGTTGATTTTCAAAAATTCCTTTACCAGCAACGAAAAAGGCAAAAAGAAATAAAGGCCAACTCCGTAAAAGTTGAGGTGAAAGAAATTCGCTTTGGACCGAACACCGGCGAGCACGACTACGCCTTTAAGCTTAAACATGCCGAAAACTTTTTGAAGGACGGCGACAAGGTGAAGGCATACGTCTTCTTCCACGGCCGCGAAATTATGTTCAAAGACCAGGGAGAGGCTATGCTGGCGCGATTTGCCAGCGACCTCGAAGAATGGTGCAAGGTGGAAACGCTGCCAAAGCTCGAAGGCAAGCGCATGAACATGATTTTAGCGCCCAAGGCAAAAAAATAGCAGGCTCGCTCCTAAAAATCGGGCGCTGCGCTGCAGCCAGAATGTTGAACTAAATTGAATGTTGAGTTAATATCTGAATTGTTGAATCTGAAAATCTAAAGAAAGAGATGCCAAAAATGAAAACAAACTCGGGAGCAAAAAAAAGGTTTACGCTTACCGGGTCGGGAAAAATCAAGCGCAAGCATGCCTACCTGCGCCACATTTTGACAAAAAAAACTACCAAGCAAAAGCGCAACCTGTCGCACTCTACGCTGGTAGCCGACGTCAACGTAAAGCAAGTAAGGAATTTGCTTGTAAAGTAGCGGAAACGCTGCGCACTACTATTTTTTTAACCGAATGAATTAGCAGGAAAGCGCTCCAACGCGGGAGCCGCTAACCATTCACAACAACACAAAGGAGAGAAGAAAAATGCCACGTTCAGTGAACAGCGTAGCCTCAAGGGAGAGGCGCAAAAAAGTTTTGAAGCTTGCCAAAGGTAACTTCCTTGCCCGCCGCAACGTTTGGACGGTCGCCAAAAATACCGTCGAAAAAGGGTTAACCTACGCCTACCGCGACCGCCGCGCCAAAAAGCGCAACTTCCGCTCGCTATGGATTCAGCGCATCAACGCTGCCGTTCGCCCGCAGGGGTTGACCTACTCGGTGTTTATCAACAAGCTTAACGCAAAAGGCGTACAGCTCAACCGCAAGGTGCTTGCCGACCTGGCAATGAACCACCCGGAAGCTTTTGAAGCTGTAGTAAACGCCGTAAAATAGCATTGCCCCAATAAGCCTACGCTAAAAATATGAGGAGAGCGCCTAAAAAAACGGGCGCTCTCTTATTTTAGTAATAGCTACATGCATCTTCTCCGCGCCAATCGCAGCTTAATGGGCAGCCAATTCAGCCGCTTTAGCCTCCGCGCATTTACCCTCCTGCCGCTGACAGCTAGCCCGAAGAAAATCCAAAAAAATTTAGTAACTTTGCCAAGTTAAGCCAAGCCGGTGAAAGAGCTGCGATGTGCAACTTTTTCGGTAAGCATAGCAGAGATACATTTATGCCACGAGATTTTTTTCAGTTTAAGCAATTTACTATCCGGCAGGATTACTGCACCATGAAGGTGGGCACCGACGGCGTGCTGCTGGGTGCATGGGTAAACATCGGCGCAGCGCAGGCGGCGCAGCGCCTGCTCGATGTGGGGTGCGGGACGGGGCTTGTTGCCATCATGCTGGCGCAGCGCGCCCCGCTGGCGCAGGTGGACGCGGTGGAGATTGAGGAGCTGGCGTACCGGCAGGCTATACAAAACGCCGTTGACAGCGGCTGGAAAAGCAGGCTGCGCTTTTTTCACCGCGACTTCAACGAGCTGGCGCAGTACTCCGATGTGCGCTACGACCTGATAGCGTCCAACCCTCCTTACTTTAAGCGCTCGCTGCTCTCGCCCAACGAAAAGCGAAACGCAGCGCGGCACGCCAACGAGCTTACGCACGAAGACTTGATAAGCGGCAGCATCCGCCTGCTTGCAGCGCAGGGGCGGCTGGCGGTGGTGCTACCCTACGTGGAGGGTAACGTATTCATTGCGCTTGCTGCCAAGGCAGGGCTGTACTGCACACGCAAGCTCAACGTCTCTACCAAAAAAGGCAAGCCTGTAAAGCGGCTGCTGCTTGAGCTGTCGCCGGAACGAACGGCGCTCGACGAGCAAAACCTGTACATAGAAAACAACCTGCCAAATTCATATACAGACGAGTACAAGGAGCTAACGAAAGATTTTTACCTGAGATTCTAAAAAAAATATGTTCTGCTATAGCCATAAAATACGGGTTCGCTACGGCGAAACAGATAAAATGGGGGTGGTGTACCACGGCACGTACCCCCTCTACTACGAAGAGGCGCGTACCGAAATGCTGCGCAGCGTAGGGCTTTCGTACGTGGAGCTCGAGCGTCAAGGTATCATGATGCCGGTAAGGGAAATGCACGTCAGGTACAGCGCACCGGCGTACTACGACGACCTGCTGACCGTTCGCGTAGAGGTAAGGCAAATGCCCGGGGTGCGCATTGTTTTTCACCACCTGATACAAAACCAGGACGAGAAGCCCATCAACGAGGCTGAGCTCACGCTCGTTTTTGTGGACATGGCAACCGGTCGCCCCTGCCGCGTACCGCAGGATTTTGCAGAATTTCTGAAGCCTTACTTTCATTGACGATTTGGGTCAGCTATTTCGGAGATGAAAAAAAACACTATCTTTGCTGTTGTAATCAATCGCCAAAAGATAAAGTGAATGAAAGAGGAAATGAGTAAATATTGTCTTGATTTATCAAAGTTGGTCTTTGGTGGAGGCATTGTTGCCTCTATTGTGAGGCAAGATTTTGGGCTGTCATTCATTGTGGGCATTGGTGGAGTAATATTTTTTCTCTTATTAAGTCTTGGTTTTCTTATTCGTAAAAAGTAATATTATGGCATTAGCGATTTGGTTTTGTATCGGTGGAATTGCAGGAATTGGCCTCTATATATGGGCGCTACTTAGCGATAGCAAAGAAAAAAAACGCCTTCCTACGATGTGACTTGCTTCAAAAAATCTGTATCTTTGACATCGCAAACAGCACAAAGGCTGACTTGATATTCGGCGCGAGTGTTTTGTTTGTTCGTTTGTTTTGACATCGTAAACAGCTAAAAACTCCTTTATCCTTTTGCAAATTTCTGTTCGCCACCGCTTGCTTGTGCTGCCCATTGCGCCGGTTGTTTTGGGCATGTTGCTGGGCTGCAACCGCTCGCAGACCAGCAGCATTGATGTACAAAAAACTATCGTTGCGCTGGGGGTTCACGTGCACCAGACAAGCATTTACCCAACAATGCTCACACCTTTTTTGGACGAAAAAAAGCCGGATGAGGGGCTGCTGAAAAACTTTCTGAAAAACGTAGATAACCTCCACATCTACCGCCTGCCGGTGGAGTCGGCGCTCGACGGCTTTGCCGAGCGCCTGGAGCAGTCGGGCTACACGCTGCTGCTGGACGTGGAGCAAAATGGCCACTGCCTGAAAGTTTACGGCATTGTCGGCCTGGCGGAAAGCATACGCTCGCTGATTGTGCTGCTCCGCAAGAGCCACGCCCACGCCCCCTCCGGCAGCAGCAACGCTTGCTACTGCATAGAGGTAATCGGAAACATCAGCCAGCCGGAGCTGACGCACATGGCCAGCCTCAACCCCGCCCTCATTGACCAGTACATCCGACGATTCAATATTCAATTCTGACTTGCGTTGCCAATTATTTTTTATCTTTGCGCATGGAATTTCTTGAAACATCAGCAACGCCGGACATGCCTTTCCTGCAGCGCACCGTCCACAGCCTGTTTAGCCGGTACGGCGAGCAAATAGGTACGCTTACCCTTGTATTCCCCAGCCGCCGTGCGCACCTGTACTTCTCCGAGTACCTCTCGCAGCAGCTCAGCCGTCCGCTGTGGCTGCCGCAAAGCGCGGGTATGGGCGATATTTTTTCGCGCATTAGCGGGCTGACCGAGGCAAACCGCTACCGGCTGATAGCGGAGCTCTACAAATGCTACAAAGCATGCCACAAAACGGATGAGACTTTTGAGCACTTTTACTTTTGGGGCGATGTGATGCTCAACGACTTTGAGGCGCTCGACAAGTACCTGGTGCAGGTTGACCCGCTGCTCAAAAATCTGGCTGCGCTAAAAAATATAGACAGCAGCCTGTCCTTTCTGAGCCAGGAGCAGCGCGCTGCCATCCAAACGTTTTGGCAAAACTTTTCGCCCGAAAAAACCGGCCGGCTTCAGGCAAATTTCGCTTCGCTGTGGAGCGCCCTCCTGCCCACCTACAGCAGCTTTCGGCAAGCGCTACGCCAAAAAAACCTCGCCTACCAGGGTATGCTATACCGCGATGGCGCTGAAATTCTACTCAAAAGCGGCTTCGACTTTGGCGCGGAAAAGTTTGCCTTCATCGGCTTCAACGCGCTCAACGAGTGCGAAAAATCCCTCATGCGCTACCTGCAAAAAGAGCAACGCGCCGAGTTTTTTTGGGATTACGACCGCTACTACATCGACGACCGGCATCAGGAGGCAGGGCTGTTTATGCGGCAAAATCTGCGCGAATTTCCACCCTTTGAAGTGGACGAAAGCTACTCTCCGTTTTCCGAAAAAAAGGATATACAGATTATCGCCACCTCCTCGGACGTGCTGCAGGCTAAGCTGCTCCCAAAGCTGCTTGACGAGGTGCGCGGCAGCCGACCGCTCGACCGCCGCACCGCCATTGTCCTTGCCGACGAGGGGCTGCTCATCCCAACGCTCTACTCGCTGCCGCCCGATATAGAAATGCTCAACGTAACGATGGGCTATCCGCTCTCGCAAACGCCCATATACAGCTTGATAGAAATCCTCATCAGCCTGCACAAAAATGCACGGAAGGCCGAAAATCAACCCCCTAAGTTCTACCACAAAGACACGCTTGCGCTGCTGCAACACCAATATATACGCATGGTTGCCGGAAAAGAAGCGCGCGCGCTGAGCAGCAAAATTATCCGGCAAAACCGCGTGTACGTTACCTCCGGAGATTTTTCGGAGGAGGAGGAGGCCGGCAGCCGGTCGCGCTTCCCCGTGCAGCAGCTGTTTGCAAAGCTTGCAACGCCCGACGCCTTTACGGCCGTGCTCGGCAAGCTGATGGAAGCCGTTGCCGCCGTGGAGGCGAGAGAGGATACCTTCGACGGCAAGCTGCGGCGCGAATACGTGGCTTACGCCTACAAATCGCTCAACCAGCTCGCCGGCGCGCTCCGCGAAAGCGAAATTCAGCCGGAAACGACCGATTTTTTCAACCTCCTGCGCAGCGCTCTCAAGGGTATTCGCATACCGTTTGAGGGCGAGCCGGTGGCAGGTCTGCAGGTTATAGGCATTCTGGAAACCCGCGCGCTGGACTTTGAAAACGTGGTGGCGCTTTCGCTCAACGACGATATTTTTCCGCGCGGCGAAACCATGCCGTCGCTCATCCCGTACAACCTGCGGCGCGGCTTTGGCCTGCCCACCGTTGAGCAGCACGAGGCAACGTACGCCTACTACTTTTACCGCCTGCTGCAACGCGCCCGGCGGGTGCGGCTGGTGTACAACAGCCAAAGCACCGATAGCCGTAGCGGCGAGGTGAGCCGCTACCTGCGCCAGCTGACTATGGAAAGCCCGCACAGGGTACCCGAGCGCAGCATTTCGTATAGCGTAACGCGGGCGCCGGAAAAACCTATTACCGTTGAAAAAACGGGCGCCGTGGCCGACATCCTCAACGAGTATTTGGACGGCGGCGAAAGGGCGATTTCGGCAAGCTCGCTCAACTGCTACATAGCATGCCCGCTCAAGTTCTACTTTGCCCAAATTGCCCGGCTCAAAGAACCCGAAGAGGTGGACGAGGAGGTAGATGGCCGCATGTTGGGCAACATTTTTCACCACGCTATGCAGGCTATTTACGCGCCATACCTCGACCAAAGCGTGTCGGCTGCGGACATTATGAGCAGGCTGCAAAACCGGCAGGAGATTGCAGAGCTGGTGGAAAAAGAAACGGCAAAGGAGGCGCTCAACGACGAAAAAGAGGTTGCGGAAGTTCTGCGCAACGGCAAGCTGCGCTTAGTAAAAGAGGTGGTGGTAAAGTACGTTGAGGGAACGCTGCGCCACGATGCGCGCTGCGCGCCATTTACGGTGGCCGGGCTTGAAAAAAAGATTGAGCACAAGCTGCAAATCGGCGACGGACAGGCAGGGCACACCGTGAACTTTGGCGGCTACATTGACCGCATAGACGCTACAGACGGAGGTATGCGAATTATTGACTACAAAACGGGGAGCAGCCTCAACGGTAAAAAGGAAAAATTTCTGTCGGTAGAGGCGCTTTTTTCGGAAAAGGAGGAAGAGCGCCGTCCGGAAATCCTGCAAACGCTGCTGTACTCGTCCATCGTGCACGAAAAAGAAAGAGTTTATTCACAACAAAGAGTTGCGGTTACGCCCATGCTGTTTTTTATACGCCACGTTTGCAAGAGCGATTTTGACGGCAGCATCAAAATAAAAAACAAGAATGATAAGGGCTACGCCGCCGTGAACGACGCAGCGCCGCTCCTGCCGCGCTTTGAGGAGCTGCTGCGCGCCAGGCTCGCCGGCCTGTTCGACTACTCGCAGCCATTTGTACAAACCAGCGACGCCGACGCCTGCGAATGGTGCCCGTACGGCGAAATTTGTGGACGAAAAATAAATTTTAAATAGCTATGGAATTTATCAAAAAACATCAACACCTGATTCCCTTTATTGCAGGAGCGCTGCTCATAGTGCTTTTTTTGCCGCGGGAGGGAAAATTTCAGTACGAATTTCAAAAGGGAAAAGTATGGCAGCACAAGACGCTGAACGCTCCGTTTGACTTTCCCATCTACAAAACCGAAACAGAGCTGGCCAACGAAAAGCGGCAAACGCTCAACTCCGTCATCCCCTACTACAACCGCGACAGCAGCGTTTACTACGTGCAGCGCTCGGACCTGGTAAATACGTTCCGCTCGTCGCTTCGCACCATCTCCAGCGGCCAGGCGCCCGGAGCGACTTCGCAGTACAGCACCTACAACCTGCTAAACAAAATACTGCCGGCGCTGCAAGGGCAGCTGAAGTTTATTTACAGCAAGGGAATACGCGAGCCTAACTCGGTCGCCGAAAATTACCTCAGCACGCCCAGCGCGACGCTGGTGGTAATCAACGGAAATATGGCAAAAAACTTTTCAAGCGGAGAATGCTTTACGCCGCAGAGCGCCTACCTGTACCTCTCCAACCGCCTACAGGCGCTGTGGAGCGACGGCTCCGCCGAGCAGGCATTTTACAGCAAGCTCGACGTGCAGAGCTTCCTCAAGCCCAACCTTCGCTTCAACGAGCACGTAACCGCGCAGGCGCTTGAGCAGCGCATGGCGGCCATATCGCCTACGCAGGGCATGGTGAGCGCAGGGCAGCAAATTGTAGCGCAGGGAGAGGTGGTAAACGCCAACATGTTCAGCATGCTTTCGTCGTTCCGGTACGAGTATGAGCAGCGGGTAGGCTACTCCGGCAACATGTGGCTGCTGCTGGCAGGGCAGGTGCTGCTCACCCTGCTTTTCATATCAACGCTTTACCTCTACATCGCGCTGCTGAGCAAAAAGAAATCGCTCACCCTCAAGGAAAGCAGCTTTTTGATGCTGCTGGTAACCTCGTTCTTCCTCATCACGCTGTGGATTAGCCGAACAGACATTGTCAGCATTTACGTTATTCCGTTTGCCGTGCTTCCCATCTTTATCTGCACCTTTTTTGACGTGAAGCTGGCGCTGATCACCCACTTTGTTACCTCCATGCTGGCCGCCTTCATTGTCCCCAACAGCTTCGAGTTCTTTTTGATAACCGGCTTTGTGGGGGTTGGCGCAGCGTACAACAGCAAGGACGTGTACCGCCGCAGCAGGCTCTACCGCACAGCCGCCATTATTCTGGGCATCTACTGCCTCATCCACATTGCGCTTACCCTCATCAAGGACGGCAGCCTGACGTTCGACTGGCGCATCTACCTTTGGTTTGCCGTCAACGCGGCGCTGGTAATAGCCATGCAGCAGCTGGTGTACGTGTTTGAAAAGATATTCGGCTTCACCTCCGACAGCACGCTCATGGAAATTTCGGATACCAACAACGCCCTGCTGCGCGAGCTGGCCGAGGTTGCGCCGGCAACCTTTCAGCATAGCATACAGGTGGCCAACCTGGCCGAAAGCGTAATACGGCAAATTGGCGGCAACCCTTTGCTCGTAAGGGTAGGAGCGCTCTACCACGACGTCGGAAAAATGAACAATCCAACCTACTTCATCGAAAACCAGTCGGCTGGATTTTCGCCGCACCGCCACATCGACCCGGAGGAAAGCGCGCGCATCATCGTGAAGCACGTAGCAGACGGCGTGGCCATTGCCCGCAAAAACCGCCTGCCCGAAATCGTAGTCCGCTTTATCCGTACGCACCACGGCACTTCGCTGGTGAGCTACTTCTACCGCGCGTACAAAGAAAAGTACCCCGAAGCAACCAACTTCTCCGATTTTCGCTACCAGGGACCCAACCCCACCACCAAAGAGCAGGGCGTACTCATGATGGCCGACGCCGTAGAGGCGGCTTCGCGTACGCTCGCTAAGTTTACGCAGGAATCCATCAACAATTTGGTAGAAACGGTTATTGACGCTAAGGTAAACGGAAAAATGTTGGACAACACCGACCTTACCTTCAACGACATCAGCACCGCAAAGGCGATATTCAAGAAAAAGCTGCAAAATATTTACCACGATAGAATAGCGCTTCCGGCGACGGAGAATTAGTAAGGGGAAATTTCGGGGCAAGCGTTGCCCGCAGAGACGGGAACATGGGTTCATTCTGTGTTCCGGTTAAACATCCGGCAATTCCTTAATCCCCAACATTTCCACTTTATACGTAATATGAATAGTAATCATTTAATGGTAAAGTATTTATAAAATGACACGCTTACGTAAAATCGGAATAGAGTACATAGTATATACGATCTTCATACAGTTATGGTACATAATTTCTTACAACACCTATTACGTAAAATAGAGAAATGTTAGGGATTAATAGCGCCTCAAAAAGAAGAAATAACCGCTTCGGTGAGGGAGTGAATATTGTGGTTGCCAATTTTTTTTATACCTTTGTTTGAAGTTTAACCACAAAATATTTCCATAATATGGCGCGGCCAATCAAAGATACTCCGGTACTGTACGGTAAAAATGCTATTCGGATGCTGGAAGAGATAAAGAATGTAAAAGTTCTTCCGGAAGAAAGAATTGCGAGAATTAAACAAGCCTGCATATCCCTAAGCAAAATGCAAAAAAATTCTTACGAAGATGCAAGTATAACGTTCAAACAATGAACATAGCGGATTTTGTAATTACTCGGTTAGATCCGAATGCCGATGCCGCTTCTTTTGATTGTGGAATGACGGGTGCGCCCCATCTCTAATGCCCGGTGTGCGTCAGTAACATCAATGCTAAGTATTTTCAACTCTTGATTAGCATTAATTAAAAGCTATCTCAACAAAATATAGATGACACCTCTTGTCGTAACTCCTCAAAAAAGATTTAGCCAATATTTCCCCACCGTTTTGCATTTGTACAAATATTTGCTACCTTAGCGGACTTTAAAAAAAGGAGAGATTAGAACATGAAATCAAAGGAAACAAATTTGAAAACGCGATATTCGGACGAAGAGCTGGCCGAATTTAAGGAGCTTATTCTGGAAAAATTGGAAAAGGCTCGGAGAGATTACGAAACGCTGCGCGAGGTTATTATGCAAAGCAACAGCAACGACACCACCGACACATCGCCTACTTTCAAAGTGCTGGAGGAGGGCGCGGCCACGCTCTCCAAAGAGGAGTCGAGCAAGCTGGCCGAGCGGCAGCAAAAGTTCATACAGCACCTCGAAGCGGCGCTTGTGCGCATCGAAAATAAAACCTACGGCATCTGCCGCGAAACCGGCAAGCTCATTCCTGCCGACAGGCTGCGCGCTGTACCCCACGCTACGCTGAGCATGGAAGCAAAAGCCAGAAGATAATACAAAAAAAAATTACCGGAAATATAGCAATACACACAAGCCCCCGATAATGAGCCTTCTTAAAAAATCCGTGCTGCTGGCGGTGCTTATTTTAGCTGCCGACCAAGCGCTCAAAATTTGGGTAAAAACCCACATGGCGCTGGGCGAATCCATTAGCCTCTTCAGCGACAGAGCATTCATCCACTTCACCGAAAATCCCGGCATGGCCTTTGGGATTGAGCTTGACTTCCTGGGCAGCGCCGGCAAGCTGCTCCTCACGCTGTTCCGGGTGGCGTTTATTGGCGTCCTCGTATGGTTTACGTGGAAGCAAATTCGCCGCAAAGCCTCTACGGGATTTGTGCTTGGGCTGTCGGCCATGTGCGCAGGGGCAATGGGCAACCTTATCGACTGCTTTTTTTACGGGCCTGTTTTTAGCGTTTCAACCTACACGCAGGTAGCGCAGCTCTTTCCGGCGGGAGGCGGCTACGAGGCGTTTGGGTTTGGGAGGGTGGTGGACATGCTTTACTTTCCCATTATTCAGGGTACCTACCCGTCATGGTTTCCGTTCAACGCCGGCGAGCGGTTTATCTTTTTCCGCCCCATCTTCAACCTTGCCGACGCCGCCATTACGTGTAGCGTTTTCTACCTGCTGATTTTCCAGCGCTCCCTTTTCTCCAAAGACGAAGCAAAAGAGCTGCAACAAGGGGCATAGCACCTCAAAAAAATAGCCGTTTTACAAAGGTGCATTTCAAATTGTCGCGCTATGCTACTTCGTGCGTCATTCCGAACGCAGTGAGGAATCTCCTCCTCCTCAGCAGCCAAGTGCGGTAGCCACATGGCAGGAGATTCCTCACTGCGTTCGGAATGACGGCGCAACGTAGAGAAGGGGTGGGAGGTAGTACAGCGCGACAATTTGAAATGCACCCGGTTTTACAAGCTTGTTTTGGTAGCTTCGGAATTATTAGCACATACGCGCCACATCGCCCTACCCTATTCCACTCTCCGTTACCCTACGCATAGCGTACGCGCATCGGCGCTTGGCGCGCTGATGCGAACGTGCAGCGCGTCTGCCGGAAGCAGCTCTTCTATGAGCTCCGGCCACTCCACGAGGCAGAGGCAGCCGCTGCCAAAGTACTCGTCGTAGCCCAAATCGTACGCCTCCTCCAGCTTTTTGATGCGGTAAAAATCAAAGTGAAAAATCTTTTCGCCGCCGGCAGCGCCGTACTCGTTGACGAGCGCAAAGGTAGGGCTGGTAACGTTATCCGTTACGTGCAGCAGGCGGCAGAGCTCCTTGATAAGGGTTGTTTTTCCGGCCCCCATAGCGCCGTAAAATGCCAGCACCCTGCGCTCGCCTATCTGCTGCAGCAGCCACGCTGCGGCGCTGCGCAGCTCGGCAAGCGTGTAGGGAAAAAATACTTGTGCCATAGCGGTAGTAGGGGACGTTACGCCTGAATTTTCTTGGGTGGATAGTCAATGGAGTAGTGCAGCCCGCGGCTTTCGCGCATTGCGTTTGCCTCCTTGATGATGAGGTAGCCTATCTGGATAAGGTTGCGCAGCTCGCACAGGTTCTGGGTGAGCGTTGAGGTGCGGTAGAGCTGCTCGGTCTCCTTGTAGATGATGCCCAGCCTTGCAAACGCCCGCTCAAGGCGAATGTTGGAGCGCACAATGCCCACGTAGTAGCTCATGATTTGCTGCACCTCCTTGCAGCTTTGCGTAATGAGCACCATCTCCTCCGGGTGCGACGTCCCCTCGTAGTCCCAGTCGGGAATGCCCTCCTGGAGCGCAATGCTTTTCATGCATTGCAGCGAATGCTGCGCCGCCTTGTCGGCGTACACCACAGCCTCTATGAGCGAGTTGGAGGCAAGGCGGTTGGCGCCGTGCAGCCCGGTGCACGAGGTTTCGCCGATGGCGTAGAGGTTTCGTATCGACGAAAGGCCGTCCATGTTCACGCGTACGCCGCCGCACATGTAGTGCGCTGCCGGCGCCACCGGAATAAAATCTTTGGTGATATCAACCCCAATGGAGAGGCATTTTTTGTAGATGTTGGGAAAGTGCCTGATGATTTCGTCGGCATTTTTGTGCGTTACGTCGAGATAGACGAAGTCGTCGCCGCGCGTTTTCATTTCGTTGTCAATGGCGCGCGCCACAATGTCGCGCGGCGCCAGCGGCCCGCGCTCGTCGTACTTTTGCATGAACTCCTTACCGTCCTGCGCGCGCAGCAGCGCCCCAAATCCGCGCATGGCCTCGGATATGAGGAACGATGGCCGCTCGCTGGGCGTGTAGAGCGCGGTGGGGTGAAACTGCACGTAGGCCATGTTTTCCACCACCCCCTTGGCCCGGTAAACCATAGCAACGCCGTCGCCGGTGGCCACAGCGGGGTTGGTGGTGGTATGGTAAACGTTGCCGGTGCCGCCGGTAGCCAGCACCGTTACCTTTGCAAGGAACGTCCCCACCTGCCGCGTTTTCAGGTTGAGCACGTACGCGCCGTAGCACTCGGCATCGGTGATGTAGCGGCGCACCATTTTTCCCAGGTGGTGCTGCGTGATGAGGTCAACGGCAAAGTGGTGCTCAAGAATTTCAATATTTTTGTGCGCCTTGGCCTGCTGCATGAGCGAGCGCTGAATTTCTGCTCCGGTAGCATCCTTGTGGTGCAGGATGCGGCGCTCGCTGTGTCCGCCCTCGCGAGCCAGGTCGTAGCGCCCCTTGTTGTTGCGGTCAAACTCGGTACCCCACTGCACCAGCTGCTCTATCTGCCGGGGAGCTTCGCGCACTATCATGCGCACCACCTCTTCGTTGCACATGCCGGCGCCGCAAATAAGCGTATCCTGCACGTGCTTTTCAAACGAATCCGGATCGGATGTTACGGCAGAAATGCCACCCTGCGCAAAGCTGGTGTTGCTCTCACCCAGCGCACCCTTGGTGACGAGCGTAACCTTTCCGAAGTCTGCGACCTTGAGCGCGTAGCTCAACCCTGCTGCCCCCGACCCGATTACCAAAAAATCTGTTTTTATATTCATCGCTTGCATACCCTGTGCAGCAAAAAGCCACTCCTAATTCTTAATTCTTAATTCTTAATTCCTAATTCTACAGTAGCCTGCACAGCAGATTTTTGACGTTTCTTTCAATCCGCTCGTAAATGTTGTCGGAGTATTCTGCGCCGCAAAACTTATCTCCGGTAATGTTTTCGAACAGCTCCACGTATCGCCTGCTAATGCTCTCAACAATTTCGCCCGTCATTTCCGGGACGCGCTGTCCGGCCTTGCCCTGAAAGCCATTTTCCATGAGCCATTCGCGCACAAATTCTTTCGACAGCTGCCTCTGCGGTTCGCCTTTTTCAAGGCGCTCTCGGTAGCCTTCGGCGTAGAAGTAGCGCGAGGAGTCGGGCGTGTGTATTTCGTCTATCAGGTAAATTTCGTCGCCGCGCTTGCCAAACTCGTACTTGGTGTCGACCAGAATAAGGCCGCGCTGCGCTGCCACCTCCGTGCCGCGCCGAAACAGCGCAAGCGCGTACTTTTCGAGCTGCTCGTAGTCGCTGCGGCTTACGATACTCCTTGCAAGGATTTCCTCCCGCGAAATATCTTCGTCGTGCAGCCCCTGCTCGGCCTTGGTTGTTGGCGTGATGATGGGCGCCGGAAATTTTTGGTTTTCGTGCATCCCCTCCGGCAGCTTCACGCCGCACAGCTCGCGCGCCCCGCTTTTGTAGGCTCGCCAGGCGCTGCCGCACAGGTAGCCGCGCACTATCATCTCCACGGCAAACGGCGCGCACTTGTAGCCCACGGTAACCACAGGGTCGGGGGAGGCTATTTTCCAGTTGGGGCATATATCGTCGGTGGCATCCAAAAATTTTGCCGCAATCTGATTTAGCATTTGACCCTTGAACGGAATGCCCTTGGGCAGCACCACATCAAAAGCCGAAATGCGGTCGGTGGCAACCATTACCAGGTACTTGTCGTCAACGGTATATACATCGCGGACTTTGCCCCTGTAAAAAGCTGTTTGCTTTTGGAAAAAAAACTCCGTAGCGGTTAGTGATTTCATGCGTATATAAAGATTTTTTTACTATAATATTTTATGGTTACATGTCCTCCGCATCACACTCGCGCTCTCCGGCGCTGCCGTAGCCGGCAAAACATAACCCAAGGCAGAATGCAGCAGTACAAAGGTAGAATAATTATTTTAGAGATACAAAAAACTTGGGTGGCGTCCGGGTGTATTTCAAATAATCGCGCTGTGCTCCCCCCCCTTCTCTACGTTGCGCCGTCATTCCGAACGCAGTGAGGAACCGGAGCGAAGTAGCATAGCGCGACAATTTGAAATGCACCCTCATTTCGATAAATATTTTGTCAAGTAAAAAAATATGTTTACTTTCACGACGAAATAGCCCAACTATGAACTCAACTATTGTAAAAAAATTGCAAATGGCTTTACCGAATTACCCGATTAAGAAAGCGTGGATTTTCGGTTCGTACTCTCGCGGCGAAGAAACCCGCGCGAGCGACGTTGATATTATGGTTCAGTTCGATAAAAATGCCGCAGTTACCTTGCTTGATTATTCGGGAATTCAGCTTGATTTACAGGATTTGCTGCATCGAAAGGTTGATTTGGTACAGGAAGGTTGTTTGTACAAATTTGCGCAGGAGTCAGCCGAAAAAGAAAAAATTCTAATTTATGAGAGAAGCAAGTAAAGATAAAGGTCGGTTGGAGCATATTCTCGACGCTATCAAAAACGCCGAAGAATTTACGAAAAACATTGATTTTGAGCAGTACCAAAAGAGTGCGCTTTTGCGATTTGGCGTAACAAAAGCGGTTGAAATTGTTGGAGAAGCGAGCTATCGCCTTACTAATGAGTTTAGAGAACAGCATCCTGAAATAGAATGGCGTAAGATTATTAATATGCGCCATGTTTTGGTGCACGGTTATTATCAAATGGAAGACAAAATAATTTGGGATACTGTTCATAATAATCTCCCCGTTCTAAAGGAAAAAATCAAGCTGATTTACGAAAACTTATGATAAAGGCGGTATGCTGCTTTATCGCCTATCCAAAATCCGGCTGCATTTTTTGTAATCTCCCTACTCCGTTGGAACAAGGGAAGGTGAAAATCCAATTCAAAATTCGGCGCTCAGAATTTCTTTCGGTATCATTTTTTTTACTACCTTTGCAGCCTTTGTAGAAACAAAAAAGTTAGCGATGGAGAAACGTTGGATACGAAAAGCGGACGGCGATTCGCAGGTGGTGGCAGAGCTGGCTTCGGTTCTTTCCGTAGAGCGCTCGCTGTCCAACCTGCTTGTTCAGCGGGGTGTCTTCACCTACAACGATGCAAAGGCATTTTTTCGCCCGCAGCTGAGCGACCTGCACGACCCCTTTTTGATGAAGGACATGGATAAGGCAGTGGCGCGGCTCGAAAAAGCGGTGGACAGCGGAGAAAAAATTCTGATATACGGCGACTACGATGTGGACGGAACTACCGCCGTATCGACTGTCTACTCTTTTCTCGACGCGCACCGCGTGCCGGTTTCCTACTTTATTCCCGAGCGCTACATCGACGGCTACGGCGTGGCCTACCGCGGCATTGACCACGCGGTGAGCGAGGGCGCAACCCTCATCATTGCGCTCGACTGCGGCATCAAAGCGGTGGAAAAGGTTGCCTACGCCACCAGCAAGGGCGTTGACTTTATCATTTGCGACCACCACCTGCCGGGCAACACCATCCCCGAGGCGGTGGCGGTGCTCGACCCCCAGCGCTCCGACTGCACCTACCCCTACAAAGAGCTGTCGGGGTGCGGCGTGGGCTACAAGCTGCTGCAGGCCTACTGCCAGCGCCGCAGCATCTCGACCGACACGTTAGCCCCCCTGCTCGATTTGGTGGCGGTGAGCATAGCCTCGGACATTGTACCCATTACCGGCGAAAATCGCGTGCTGGCGCACTACGGGCTGCACCGCCTCAACAGCAGCCCCCGCAGAGGGCTGCAGGCTATCATGCGGCGGTCGGGGCTGCACGAGCACCCGATAGGCATTGACGATATTGTATTCCGCATTGGGCCTCGCATCAACGCTGCCGGGCGCATGGAGTCGGGCAAAACAGCGGTGGACCTGCTCACGGCCGAAACCGACAAAGTTGCCGACGAAATGGGCGACATCGTCAACGACCGCAACAACGACCGCAAAAACGTTGACCGCAGCATTACGCTGGAAGCCATCAATATCATACGGCAGGACGCGCAGCTGCAAGCCAAAAAAACCATCGTGCTCTACAACCCCGAATGGCTCAAGGGCGTGGTGGGCATTGTGGCGTCGCGGCTCGTCGAAGCGTTTTTCCGTCCCGCCATAGTG
The DNA here is from genome assembly GCA_031266935.1 of Prevotellaceae bacterium. GTDB lineage: Bacteria > Bacteroidota > Bacteroidia > Bacteroidales > UBA932 > JAITMY01. The sequence continues at coordinate 4,831 of JAISAC010000192.1, read as the reverse complement.
CTTACCGAAAGCAACGGGCAGATTACCGGGTCGGCGCGCAGCATTCCCGGATTTGACCTCTACCAGGCCATTGAGGCTTGCGCCGACTTGCTGGTCAACTACGGCGGGCACATGTACGCAGCCGGCCTGACCATGAAGGCCGAAAATCTGGAGCCGTTCATGAACCGCTTTGAGGAAGCCTCCGACCGCATGATTTCCCCCGGCATGCTCATTCCGCAGGTAGCCATTGACGAGGAGATAAATTTTTCGGACATAACGCCCAAATTCTACCGAATTTTAAGGCAATTCCAGCCGTTTGGCCCGGGCAACATGGCGCCCGTATTCCTAACGCGGCGCGCGTACAGCAACGGCAACATGCGGCTTGTGGGCGTTGACAGCGAGCACCTCCGGCTTGATCTCATACAGGAAGATGCGCCCTACCTGCCCATGCCCGCCATAGCCTTCAACCAGGCGCACTTCTTCGACTACATCCAAAGCGGCAAACCCATTGACGTGTGCTACACCATCTCCGAAAACGTTTACCGAGGCAAAACAACGCTGCAGCTGCGCATCAAAGACATCAAAAAAAGCGAAGAGGGGGAGAAATTTTGAATTCTAAATTTTGAATTTTGAATTGAAGAGAGGCTGGAAATTTTGGTGGCGTCCATGTTCTATTGATATAAAAATATATTTTGCCCGTAAGGGCATTCATATCAATAACTATACACGCTTTTCTATTGATATGGTTCCCCTGACGGGGAAGGCATAAAAATAGTTCGCGCACAGCATAAAAGTTATATCAATAAAACATGGACACCATCTAGGTTTGAAATGAGGTTCTTTTGATGGTATAACCTCATTTTTACCTAATTTTCTCAACAAAACAACCTCAGTAGCAAAGAGAATAACGATGTACATTAACCTCATTACCTTATTTGGGGAGTGAGATGGCATAAATCAAGTCCTATTAAATCGTATTTTATCGGGGAGTATCTGCGTGTATCCCCCAATCGCTTCCGGTGCCTCGTCAACCCGCTGCATTTGGGCTGATAAAACAACGCTATATCTTTTATTTCAGCTTAATATTTTGCCACTTGCCTGCCAGCAGCGGCGAGGGGATGACCGTGGGCGTTTGGCTTTTGCGGTTTACTACGATGGAGCGCTGCGCTACGTTGGCTGAGATGTAGCTGCCCAGCTCGCCGAGCGTGACGTTGCCCTTGCTCTCCTGCAGCTTTTTGAGCAGAAAGTAGGTAAACAGCCCGTGCCCTTTTTCTTTGTAGGGGTAGGCCGTTTCGTCACCCGAGGCGGCGGCGAAGACCACCATGTTGCCAACCGGCGCGCTTGCCTTTGCTTTGACGGCCACGCCCCGCGCCGCCACCAGCATGGAGCCATCGCGCTTGGTGCCGCTGAAGCAGGCGTCCAGAAAGACCGTAACCGACCGCGCAGGCATGGCGCCAAGCTCGGCGTACAGGTTATTGAGGCTGTAGCCGCTCTTTACGTCCGAGCCGTAGCCATCAACGGGCAAAAGGTAAGCCGACTGGGTGGCCTCATCCGGTATGCCGTGGCCGGCGTAGTAAAAAATGATGCTCGCTTCGCCGTTATACGATTTTGCCACCTGCGCCAGCCAGCTGATTTCGGAGCGAATGTTGTTCAGCGTGGCGTTGGCCTTGTAGTGCACGTTGGTGGTCGGCAAGCCCAGCGTTTTTATGCAGTACTCCTTGAATATTTCGCCGTCGCGGGCGGCAAACTCCACATCCGATACCTCCTTTTCCTGATAGCTTTCGTTGGCGATGATAATGGCAAAGGTTTTGCTGCTGCCCGCGCCGGCTGCCGGTATGTTCATATCCACATCCGACCTCGTGCCGGCCTGCAGCTTCACGTCGCTTATCTGCTGCTTGCCCTTGGGGGCGCTCGGGCCGGCGGCGGGAACGGCTACCTCTATCGGGTCGAAGTTGTAGTCTATGCTGGCCACCGTGTAGCGAAGCGAGGCCTTGTTGCTGTAAGCGTATGACTTTCCGCCGGAGGCCGTAAACCGTACGCCTGCCAGCGCCACATCGTTGTTTTCTATAAAGTAGCGGGGTGTTTTGCGGAGGTTGCTCCATTCCGACTTAAACGATTGGGCCTCGGCAATGGGCACCGGCACCAGCAATCGGCCGTACTTATTATGCTCTTCTATTAGATACACCTCATTGTCGGGGTCGTATGCACCGAGCGTAAACAATAGCGATACCTCCTTGGAGCGCTTTGCAATAAACGCCTGCTCGGCTTCTTTGAGCAGGTCGGCGGCTTGGGCTTTGCGGGTGGTTTCGTTTACGCGCCTTTGCCAGTCGGCGGTTTTCTCAAACTCGCCTTTTTTTTGCCATTCGTTGATAGCATTCTGCACGTAGGTCTTGGCGTAGTACTCAAATGTTTTTTTGTAGGCGGCTTCTCGGGCGGCGGCTTCCTCTGCCAAGCGTTTGTCTTGGGCTTTTTTTTCTTCTTCCCGGGCGGCGGCTTCCTCTATCTGCTCTTTCGACACTTCGTTGCCCTGCTTGTCCACCACCATGCCCCATTTCCCGTTTAATTTTACTTCGGTATAATTGTTCCAAACTCTCACCTCATCATATTTAGGCGCCACAATTTCGTTGCCCTGCTTGTCCACCATGCCCCATTTCCCGTCTAATTTTACGTTGGCATAATAGTTGTCATTAAAGCCTTCAGCATTAACCTCATCATATTTAGGCGCCACAATTTCGTTGCCCTGTTTGTCCACCACGCCCCACTTCCCGTATAATTCTATTTCGGCATAATTGAGGCCTTTAAACTTCCAAACTCTCACCTCATGATATTTAGGCGCCACAATTTCGTTGCCCTGCTTATCGACAATGCCAACTTTCCAGTTCAATTTCACTTTATAATAATCGCCGCTATAACTGACGTCATCATATATCTGCGGAACAATTTCGTTACCCTGCAGGTCGCAGGCGCCTACACACGAGCAATCAAAGTTGTAACGTATTGAGTACCATCCGCCATGAAGGTTGTGATAAATAACATGACGGTACTTTTCTTTTAACTTCGCCGTAACGGCTTTGTCTTCCTGAGCAAAGCCTGTTATCGCAATCAATGCGAAAAATGACAGGCATAAAATTTTCTTTTTCATATTTTCATCGTTTATGAATATTTTCTTGATTGTTCAAACCATGAACCATCTTTTATCATTTTGATAGATGTATATCCGATTAATAAAACTTCCAATTTTGATACTCCTCATTACTCTTCCGGTTCGAACTCCGGTTTCTGAATAACCTCTATTGTCGTCATTCCGATTTCTATCATGCTATTTGACTGGATATTATAAGAAACAACAACATAAGCAATACGTGTTTCTCCTGTATCATTTTGTGCAATGTCCAATGTTACTGCGACGCTGTCTTTTGCCGCGTTCGGTACTGGCTGTCCGTGCAAGGTACACCATGTACTTCCGTTTGTCGATATATTCCATGAGTCTTTTGCCGCTACCGTTTCCGACAAAATAGCTGCATCCGCATACAATTCATGGATCGACAATATGGAATTGCTATTAGTATTAATTTCTTCTGTGCATCCTGCACAGAACAATAGCCCGATCAGGGCTAAACCCAAGATTTTTTTCTTTTGCATTTTACTTATTTTTTAATCGTTAGCCCTTTCACCTCCATCTTCATATTCTTATCCCTTATTCTGTTTTTCACCAGCCATTTTTGAAAATCCTCATACGGCAGCTCACGGGGCAATATAACGCCGTTTTCAGAGTAAATATCGTTTGGCCCTGCATCGTTTGCCTTGGTGAACTCGTTGGGCGAAAAAATGATGTAGAGCATATTTTGCTCCATCGGTTTTTCGCAGGTCAGCGTGTATTCATCCACAAAGTTTGCACCCCGCGCGGCGTGGCGCTCCGAGAAGAAAACGTACTCCTGCCCAGCCTTTACCTGCGCCTGCCCCGAGGGGTCGCCGCGGTAGGGCAGCAGGCAGTAGGCGGTTGGCGCTTCGTCCACGAGATATACGGCGAGGTATCCGGCGGCGGGTGAGCGGAACAGGAGGTAGAGGTCGTCGCCGTGGCGGAAGTCTCCGCTTTCGTACTTGCTCTCCGTGCCGTTGCGCAGCGCTTTCGCGGTGAAGTCCACGCCGGCGCCCTTTATCTCGCGGGCTTTGCCGCACACCGCGGCGTTGACCGTCAGCCGGCCCTGCTCGGTGGTAACCTCCAGCGCCGGCTCTTTTGTATCCTCCAGCCACTCGCCTTTCACCTCGTTTGCCAGCAGCGAAAAAAATGCTTCGCTCGCTTTTTCGTTCGCCTCCGTGCGCATCAAAGCGCTGTGCTGCGCAATGGCGGTTCCGAATTTTTTGGCCAGCGCCTCCACCCTTGCCCGCTCCAGCGCTATCTGCTTTGCCTGCGCTACGGGCACGTGCTCCGGCACGGGGTAGCTGTACTCTCCGCAAATGATCACCACGCCCTGCGCCGCAAGCATCGCGGAGCACGCGCAAAAGGTTAGCAGGCAAAGTAGCGATTTGATAAGCATATTTTGAATTATGAATTTTGCATTAGAAAGTCCGCTTCGCGCCAGCTCATACTCCATAAGCCTGACTTTTGCAGCTGCCTGCAAAAAAAAAACGCAGCCATGCAAAAAGCAAGGTGCGGCTATACGTAAATTGTGAGAAATATTTGCTATAATGCGCACGTACGCGGAAGAAATGCAAAATGTAAAATGCGTAACTCGCTGAGCAGTGTGTGTGTGTGTGTGTGTGTGTGTGTGTGTGTGTGTGTGTGTGTGTGTGTGTGTGTGTGTGTGTGTGTGTGTGTGTGTGTGTGTGTGTGTGTGTGTGTGTGTGTGTG
>JAISAC010000158.1 GCA_031266935.1 Prevotellaceae bacterium | reverse complement strand
ATGGCGCAAGGAAAAGATTCCCATAACCCTGTTTGCTCAAAAAAGAGATTTAATGAAAAAATGTGGGGGAATTTATTCTTGATAACGTAATGATTCTTGACACCCCACCCTACGGGATTTACTGATGTCAACCAACATGCAATTTTCTGCCAACATTGTCCTCTATAAGAGACATGACGAACAACAAATAATGAACGTAAATTTAAAAAATTGCACCCCTAATTTTGACACCCCACCCGCAGGGATAGGGTGTGCAAAAGGAGTAAAAAAAAGTCTTCAAAAAAATAGCTGTCTTTGCCGCATCAAACATTTATATAGCATAATATTATGAAAACAAAACGGGAAAAAAAGTTGGAGTTACAGCTATCATCGTGCAGGAAAAAATTATATCTGGCGCAACAAAAAAATCGCGATATAATCCGTAGCCGTGATGCGTACAAGCAGAAGAATAAGCAGCTGTCCTGTCGTAGCATCTTAAAAAAGATTTAGCCTGTTTGTATTCTTTTTTTGTTATTCAAAATAAAGTAGTAATTTTGCGGCCATAAGATTTTATAAGGTGATTGCCTGTTAAATAAAATCGCTTGGTTGACCGGATAACTTTTGCAATTTTCAACAAAAAAAGCCTTAATTATTAAACAATCAGAAAATCAGAAATATATGGCAATAATAGATTTAGTCAGCTGGTCGCCGCAGGGGAGTAAAACGATTTACGCCTGGCGTTTTCCCGAAACAAACTTGAGCACCTACACGCAGCTCATTGTGCAGGAATCGCAGGAGGCGGTTTTGTTTTCAAAAGGGCAGATAATGGGAAAGTTCGGTCCGGGAAAGCATACGTTGAACACCGAAAACTTACCGATTCTGCGGAATTTGTTCGGTATTCCTTTCGGCAAAAAAAATCCTTTTACGGCAGAGGTTTGGTTTGTAAACAAAATCCAAGCATTCAGCATTGATTGGGCGGTTAGCAAAATGCCGATTCACGACCCCGATTATAACACTCAGCTGCCGCTCGTAGCAGGAGGGCGCTACGGGCTGAAAGTGAGTGAAGCCGAAAAGTTTTTGGTCAAAGCTGTCGGCACAAAAACCGAATTTACGCAAGACGATTTGACAAATCAGTTTTTTGGCGAATTTTCAACGAAAACAAAGTCGCAGATTGCTCAATATGTGATTAAGCATAGGGTTGGTTTTAAGTACTTATCGGCTTATTTGGACGAGCTGTCCGAATATTTAAAAGGTGTGCTAAATCCATTTTGGGGTAATTTGGGGTTAGAGCTGCTGCAATTCAACATCACCACCATTGATATTGATAAATCCACAGAAGAAGGTAAAAAAGTAGCCGAAGCCATAGCGACGCAAGCGTCGATGTCAATTACCGGGCACACCTGGCAGCAGGAAAAAATGTTCGATGTTGCCAGCAACGCCGTTGACGGCTTTGGCAGCGGCAACGGCGGGCTGCTCGGCGGCCTGGTGGCGATGAATATGATGGGCGGAATGGGCGGCGGCGCCGGTGTTGGCGGCGGAATGATGAACCCGCAGTACAGCCAGCCCTCTTTTGTCGGCAATAGTCAGGGGGCCAACGGGCAACCTGCTCAGCAGGAGCAGCAGGTTAAAATGGTGTACTGCTCAAATTGCTCCAAAAAATTTCCGAGCACAACCCGCTTTTGCCCTCACTGCGGCGACCCCTACAATCCTTGCCCCAAATGCGGAACCGATAATGACCGGCACGCAAAGCGCTGCGTAAGCTGCGGAGCGCCCCTACAGGCAGAAGGCGGAGCTTGCCCCCACTGCAATGCACCTTTGGCGCAGGGAAGTACATTTTGTGGAAGCTGCGGAAAGCAGGTACAGCCGGGCGACGCTTGCAGCCGCTGCGGAGCAGCGCTGCCGCCGTCGGTTAAATTCTGCCCAAAATGCGGAAATAAGCGATAACCATATATGCTTAAACAATTTAATACGTAATGATATGGATACAAAAAAAATACTATCGTGGATTGCGCTGCTCGGCGGCGAGGCTGTTATTATTGCTGCGCTTATCCTTTTTGCAGGCAGCTTGGATAGCAATATTTTAGCGCTGAATATTGTTGTTTCTTTCATCCTTTACAGCCTGTTTTTTGTTGACATTCTCGCTCCCTGGGTTGATTTTGACGATAAATCGCAGGAAAAAATCGGCTCGCTCGGTGTGCGATGGTTTTTTACCTGCACTTACGCCATTGCTGCCGTTGCGGCTATGCTTGTATGCAATTGGGTTTTCGATTGCTCGTTTGCCATGCAAGCTATCATTCACTGCGTTTTGGCGCTCCTTTTGATTTTGGGCTTTGCGGCTTCGCTTCATTCGTCCGACAAAGTTCGGCAGGTCTATCAGCAGGAGACATTTAACCGCAATGGGGTTGCCGAAATGAAAAAAGCAATGCGTAACCTGCAAGACAAAGTGAGCGATTTGTCCGGCTTGCCCGAAAACTTCACGAGTAGAGTAGCTGCGCTTGAAGAAAATTTGCGGTTTATTTCGCCTGCCGAAAATGCGGAAGCGAGCAGCTTGGAGCGGCAGCTTGTTTCGACCATTAGCGACATTTCGGCAGCCCTTTCCGATTTTTCGATGAACGAAGCGCGCATTGAAAGCAACCTCAAAAAGCTTGAACGTATTTACCAAAATAGAAAGAATATTTATTCACATTAACCTCATAAAGTATGACAGGCAAAATTTTTCCCGAATCAAATAATATCTACCAGGACCAGGCGAAGATACTATTCAGCTACTACAGCCAGGCCGCCGAAAAAATCGTTCAGGAGGAGGAGCGAATTGAGAAGCAAATCGCCGTGCTGAAGGAAGAAAAGGCAATGCTGCAAAAAGCAATTTCCGGCTTGTGGGTGTGGTTTCTCACAATCATTCTGTTCTTTGTTTACTTTATAAAGAAAAGTAGCTTAGAAAAGCAAGCTGCGGATAAGGATGCCCGAATTGAGGAGTTTAAAAAGCAGCACGCCGAGATTTTCCGCGATTATAAAGTCAGCAAGCTGGGCGTTGCGTACATTCCTGTGGCCGACCAAATCAGGTACGAAGACAAAAGCTTTATTGTTGATTACACCGGCAAAGTTGACGAGTCGGAAGTTACGCTGCAGCTTTCGCGCCAAAACGATTTGCTGATTGAAACAATTGCCAACTTAGAAAACCTCTCGTCGGAAGCGCCCATTGTGGAAACTTCAAACGATACGGAAACCATCGAAACAGACGAGTATTCTACCTCCATTCAGGAAATCAACCAGCATGACTATTTCGGCAAGCTGGAGCGCTCGCTGCGCACCATTTCTTACTGCATGGACGATTTGGACACGACCTCCGTATCGCTTCCGCTGGTTGCCGACAAAAGCGAATACCTGCAATTTTTGAACGAATACGCCACAACCGAAATCCCCGCAAATGCGCCGCTTATTCCTGTTTTCGACAAAGAAAAGTACGCCGGCAACGTTAATAAGTTTCAGGAGTTGAATGCCCTGAAAGACTCCCTGTCGAGCAAAACGAAGCAGTTTGAAGATGTTTTGAAAGGGTTGATGGTGGCAATGGCAAATTCCGTTCAGGCCATTTCGGCGCTGAAGATAGCCTCAACCGACAAGGTGATTTTTGAATCCAACAAGGTGCTGTACCAAATCCTGAAATCGCCGTATAATCACTATTCGCCGATTCTCGAGCACGAGGAAATTGAGCGTATTCGCAACGAAAAGTTCGACTACAGCGAAGATGTGCAGGGCTACGAGCCGTTTCAGCTCAAGCAAAGCTCGCGCGTCCGCTACAACCTGCTTTCGGAGGTATGGACGGCAGAAGACGGCAGCACTACAGGTTTGCCGTTTGGCGTACACCAGATTTACGAAGAAATTGTTGCGCCGGTTGTGCAAAATCTGATGAACGAAAATCGGATTGAGCGCCTCAAAATCTACAACCATATCAAAGACCAAAAAATTGAATACCTGAACCGCTGGCACGAAAACTGCGAAGATTTTTACGGTCGCAACCGCGCAGAAGCGTCCGAAATTATCAACCTTATGCAGGCAAGCTTGCGCGAATATGTGGCTGCATACAACACGCTGGTTTCGCTACAGCGCACCGAGGACAGCATGGTGCAGTCGGGCGGCGACCTGAACTCTACGGTGGTAGATGTAGTAGATAATGCCGCCGAAACGCTTGCCGCTTTTGAATTGCAGTCGAATGAATTTAAAAGTACCCAGGCCAACTTTGAGGAGTACATGGAGCGCCTCAAGGAAGATATTGACTTGAAGGCAGAAAAATTCGGGCATATTGAATACTACGACGCCAAGCTGCGCGATGGACACTCCAACGCGGTTGCCGTTGCGGCAAGCGAAGTGCACAGCTTGGACGAGCGCCGCAAACCGCTGGCCATTGTCAATCCGCTGTTTGCCAAAACGTCCGAGTTGCCGCCTTCGCCCAATGTAGAAAATATTACGTTCGAGCATATTTCGCTCAACCTGCCGGTTATTGCCAAAAATGCGCTGGAAAGCTTGGGGAGAAATGCAGAAAGTCATTCTGACGAAAGCCGGAACCCCGTTAATGGCGGGGAGCTTGCGGGGCAAGCAGACACCTACGAAGCGGTTATTGAGAAAGAAAGCGAGGGAGCAGAAGAAAGTGGAAGTAGCAATGGCGAGTGATGAGACCGCTAACGCGAATATAGCGATAACGAGTAAAATTTAAGAGATTTATGGCATATATAGATTGCGTAATAGATACCACCCCGATGGCGCAGGGAATAAGCGCTGTGTCCGGCCACGTAAAGGCAACCACCACGGCGGTTGTGGCAATGCAAACCGCCGTAGTGCTGGCAGAGCAGAAAGCCGCCAACCTCGTTTGCGATAACGTAAACAGAGGCTTTTACACCTTAATCCGTTCCCAAATTTCGCAAAAAGTGGCCAAGCTGCGAAGCGAGGTTGATTCGCACTTGATGCAGCTCAACCAGCAGCGCAAGCAGCTGCTGGCTATCAAAGGGCGAATGGAGCGCGATTACAGCATGATTTCCAGCCGATACCTGAAGCTCTTTAGCGGGCTTAACCAAAACCTGAAGCAGCGGGTTTTTGAGCTGGATAAACCTACTGTTGATTTTGCCGTTAAGGAGGTGGAAAAAGTAGCGAACAGAACAAAGCACCTGACGGCAACTGTTCCCGTTTCGCAGCTGGAGTCGCTGGCGGCAAGCCAAAAAATCATTGCTTCGAGCGTAAAATTTCGCGGCCTGAAGGTTATCAATTCGATGACGCGGTTTCTTGCCGATATGTCGGAGCAAAAGAAGCTTACCGACCGGATTTTGCTTGCCGACAATGTAAAGACAGAAACCGCCTCCCTGTCCGTCCCTGTTGTGATTAGCGAATGTAACTTCGATAAATTCGGCAACAAGAATATTGACGTTATGGTAAGCAGCGTTGCATTGAGCAGGCAAGCTCAAATCTCCATTAAAAATACCGTCAGCTCCGGCATTGAAAGTATTCAATGGCAGCAGGAAAGGGAAATCAACAGGGACGTGAAAAGCGAGTTTAGCAAATACCTTTCGGCCTCAAATTCCTCGCAGCGAGTAAAAGATGTGGCTAATAAATTGTTTTTGGCTAATAATTATCAAACTATTAAAAATTAGCACATATGAGCTACAGGCAAAGTTTTTCTAAAAAAATAACAGTCCACTATTCCGGGTCAGTAGGCTATCCTGCCTCTCAGCACGGTGGACGGGTTTCGTATAGCGGGACTGCCTCCGAAGATGTTACGGTAAATGTTGACGTTGATACAAACCCGTTCGACAAAAGCATTGACGGCTGCAACCGGACGGTTAACCTGCTGACGGGCGCAGTTGTTGCCACCGAAGCCGCGCAAATTGACGCCATCTACAGCAACGCCAGGAAAGTAGGAGCTACAATTGTTGATGGCTTTTTCAAGACAATTCGCTCCGAAATCAGCCAGCAAATTATGGAGCTCTCAACAAAGCTCGACGCTACCCTTGTGCACCTGCGCGAGCTGGCAAAGCGCTGCGCAGGCAAGCAGCAGCAAATGGAAAAGGATTACAGCCGCATATCAAGCCGCTACGTAAAGATATTTGACGACCTGAACGGCGAGCTGGAAAACCGAATTTTCGAGCTGAACAAGCCTGCTTTTGTTTTCAAGCGCGAAAGCGACAATCAGGCAATTCGTATCTCGGGCAGCGATTTGGTCAGCACCGTTGCCGTTTTCGGAGCAGAGGGTGGCGACTTGCAGGCAAAAATCAGCGCGTCTATCATCAAAAAACGCGCGTTGAGCGCCATCGGCAAGGCAAATACATTTTTGCTCAAGCAAAAACAGCTGAACGCTACAATCAACCAAAGCATGCTGAAGGAAAGCGTTGCCGCTGCCCGGTATTTGCCGGTTTGCTTTATCGAAACGCAAAACGAAAAAAGCCAAATCGGCAAGAGTATGTATCAAGCCGATTTTTTGTCGAAAATACAGGCAAACGAATTAGCTGCCGGCTTTGAGCAGCAAAGCTGGGGCCGCCTTTCCAAGGATAGCGCCGAAAAAATTGGGCAGTACTTCCACGCAGAGGTTAGCAATTGCTACGCCTCTGCCGACGCTCACACCGATCGCGTAAAAGAGAACATTATTAGAATGTTGAATTTCAATTCAATTAAAAGCATATAGCTACAAAATCAAGTAAAAATGAAAGAGTTAAAAGAACTTCGCTTTAACGAAACAGATGTCCTGCTGCAGGATAATTTAGTGAGAGGCTCTATTCTGCCCGAAAAAGTGGCAGAGCTTAACCGTAACATAATCTGCAAGGGCAATACGGTTATCGAAGGGCCTGTTTTTGGGCACAGGATAGAAATCCAAAACGGCGATTTGGAAATTCAGGGCGCCACTTTTACGCAGCTGGAGCTTTACGTAAACAGCGAGGCAAAAGGAAATATTGCCTTCAAAAAAAGCGTTGGCTCTGCAAATTCCATTGTATCGCGGGCTGCAAGCTGCAAGTGCGTGTTTTACTCCGACGTTAACGCCAAAAGCGTAACGCTCTACAATGCCTTTGTGGCGGGCAGCATTTATGCCGACGAAATTGTTTTGGAAAACTGCATAGTCATCGGCGGCGTTTTTGCAACGCAGCAAGCTGACTTGACGAGCTGCATTGTCGGCACTTTCAACACGCCGTCGGTGCGAGTTGCAGGGGCAGTGAGCTTGCTGCTGCCGAGCGCATTTTCGATCGAAAAAATGATTGCTACACCTGATGCCAAGCTCTACAGCCTGAGCTTGGCAGATTTAGGCGCGCTGTACAAGGGTTTGCCGCAGTCTCAAAATTCGGGCAAAATAGAAATGAATATTGCCACCGACGAGGTGAAAGCTACGCTTACCGGCGAGGATATTCAGAAAACGTTGCGCAGCTACACCGTAATCGGAAAGGTGCTGGCAGCCGACCTGCTGGATACCGACAAATTCCAAAATCATTTCCTGCTTACCGCAGCCGCCCTGGGGTCGCAGCTGCTGAAAAGCTACGATATGGGCGTTGATAAGGACGGCAACCCGGCCACGCTGACGTTCGACCGTATCCGCGATTTCTTTTTCGACATTCTCAAAGGAAAAATCGAAATTCAAAACATCGACGGCAAGTTCGATATTTCACAAATCACAGGAAAGCTATAGCTGCATGAAGACAAGGAGGCCTCCCGCGCTTGGTGAGCATTTTTTGCTACGCCAGGCGGGAGGCCTCTTTTTGCGCTTTTCAAAAATCGTAGTATAGCGCTACTTTTATGGGGAAATGATCCGATAACATGCGCACTTCGGCTTCTACGGAAAATACGTCTTTGGGAAAATCGCCGGCGTCGAGCTTGTTGTCGTTTACGGGAGTGCGGTAGGTGTCTGTCAGGATGCCGTAGCGGTCGGCCTTCAGCTTGTTCGATACAAAAATATGGTCAATGCGGCTACTGGTTGCGCAGCTGCTTTTGAATGAGTTGAATGTTCCGTTCAAAGCGTAGCGAATTTTGGCTATTTCGTACGTATCGCGAAGGACGCCGGAGCTTGCAAGGCGCTTGTAGCTTTCGTTCGTCTGGTCAACGTTGAAATCGCCGGTAAGAATGACGGCGGCGTCATTTCCGCACATTTCTTTTACTTTACTCAGGATGAGGTTAGCGCTCTGCCGCCGGGCTTCCTCGCCGACATGGTCAAAGTGTACGTTGAAGAACCATACCTCCTTCTCCGTTTTAAGGTCTTTAAATTGCCCCCACGTGCAAATGCGCGGCAGCGCCGCATCCCACCCTTTGTTGGGATAATCCGTATTTTCGGAGAGCCAGAAATTACCTGATTGTACGAGCCGGAAGCGCTCTTTTTTGTAAAATATCGGAACGTATTCCCCTTCTACCTTTCCGTCTTCCCGCCCCACGCCGGTATATCCATACTCGGGAAGCTTGAGGAGAAGATCTTCGAGTTGGTTGATAAGTACTTCCTGCGCTCCGAAGATGTCAAAATCGTTGAACAGTATCTGCTGCGCAACTAATGGGCAACGTCTTTTCCACCCGTTGCCGGCTTTTTTATCGTCCTCGCTATCATAGCGAATGTTATACGTCCCCACGATAAGATCCTGGGCATAAGTAAAACGGCAAGAGCCGATTACAAATATCAATGTAGCTAATAATAGCAGTAAAACTTTTTTCATTTGTTTATAAAATTAAAAATTCGACGTTGTATAATAAAATTGCGTAATAAATTAAGAGTTGCTTTTAGTTTTTTCAGTCTCTCCAGTCTTTCAGACTTAAAGACTTAAAGTCTTTAAGTCTTTGCCTGACGATGATGACAATTATCCATTGTTGCTTGACTTTTGCTTATTTCTTTCTTCGATTCGCAATCGCGTCATTCGTTCGCGCATACCGCCTTCTGCAAGGAATTGTTTTTCCAGAGATTGAAGCTGCCGGAATAGCAAATAATCCGTTTGCTGCAGCAAGCAGAGGGCAATGTTTGCAATCGTTTCCGGCGGACGGGTCATGGCTATCTTCATGTAGAAAGCTGCATCGTTATGAATGCGACCTAATTCATACATTTTTTTTGCTTCGACCGAATCTTTTTCCCAGATACGTCCTTTTACGGGGTCGGTGTATGCTATTTTCCGGAGATAGTCTTCGTAATCTGCCCAAAGTTCGTGCAGGCTTGCTTTTGCTACGTTAACCAGCTTGATTTCCGTTTCGGCAGAAGTTGCCGAGGCTTTGCACCCCTCGATGATATTCTGTTTGCCCGACCGGGCGGCTTGCACCATTTGGTCAACGGTACGGTCGCCTCGCTTGAGAAACCGTTCGCAGAAAAAGCAGGTAATGTCGTATATTGCTTCTGCTTTCTGATAGCTGTGTAGTTTCCGATAATTTCCGGTATTGCGGTATAAGCTGTTATTGTTATTCATTTTCTGTTGTATAAAATTTTCTGCAAAAGTACCTTATTACAGCGCCGAGCGCTTGTTTTCTCGGCGCTCTTAATCACTTTTTGCAGCCATCCATTATTTTGGTTTGCAGGTTAATGGATTCTTCGTGAACAAGCTCCAGCAGGCGCTTGGTGAATTCGTAGTTCAACCCGATAGCAGTGGCCAAGTTGCAGCGCTTTTCCAGAATTTCTTCCCAGCGGTCGAGCTGCAAAACCATCAGGTTGTGGTCTTTTTTGTACTGCCCTATTTTTTGGGATATGCTCATGCGCTGCGCTATTGACTGAAAAATAGCTTCGTCGATGATGTCTATCTGCTGCCGGTAGGCGTCGAGCTCGCTACGCTGCTCCGGCCTCGCAGGGGTAATTTCGCGCAGTTGCAGCGCGTATATCATTTGGGCGTAGGCGTCGGGTAGGAGCTGCTGCTCGGCGTCGCTTTTTGCGATGCAGGGGTTGTTGTGCACCTCCACCATGAGGCCGTCCATGTTCAAGTCCAGGGCTTTTTGCGCCACTAAGGGCACCAGGTCGCGCTTTCCGGCAATGTGGCTGGGGTCGCAAATGATAGGCAGCGAGGGGCAGAGCGTTTTGAGCTCAATGGGCATGCTCCACACGGGTTCGTTGCGGTACACCGATTTTTCGTAGGCCGAAAACCCGCGGTGAATAGCCGCCAGCCGGGTAATGCCTGCGCGGTTGATGCGCTCCAGCGCTCCTACCCAGAGCTGCAAGTCGGGGTTTACCGGATTTTTTACCAGCACCACCACGTTGCAGCCTTTAATGCTGTTGGCGATTTCTTGCACCGAGAAGGGGTTTACCGAGGTGCGCGCTCCCACCCACAGCACATCAACGCCGTACTTTAGCGCCAGCTCCACGTGCTCGGTGGTGGCTATTTCTACGGCGGTGCGCAGGCCGGTTTCCTGCTTTACGGTTTGCAGCCACTTGAGCGCCACTTCGCCCACGCCTTCAAACGAGCCGGGGCGCGTACGCGGTTTCCACACGCCTGCGCGGAAGTAGCTCACGCGCTTTGATGCTTTTAGCCCGCGGGCAGTATCCAGCAGCTGCTCTTCGCTCTCGGCGCTGCACGGGCCGGCTATCAGCACCGGCCAGCGGGGATTTTCCAGATGGTTCGCAATCGGCGAAAGATTCAGGTCGATTTTCATATTTTTTTATTGCTTAAAATTTTTGTATCCAACATGATTATAGGGTAATAATGGTTTTTGAAGCCGTAAATTATGGTAGCGATTTAAGGTGAAGTTTACTTGATAATTTTCTCAATTTTATTTGCCTCGGCTATCAGCGCGGTGATGCCTTCGGCGCTGTGCGCGTCAACGCAAACCTTGAAGCGCTGCAGGTTTTCGATATACTTCTCCAAGGCATGCGATACGCTGGCTGCATTTTGCAGAAAAATGGGCGTCCACGTTACGGGAGAGCTCTTGGCCAGCCGCACCGTTGATGCAAAGCCCGTGCCGGCGAGGTCGAGGATGTGCTTTTCGCTTTTTTCGACTTCGAGCACCGTAAGCCCTAGCATGAACGAGCTCACGTGCGATATGTGCGATACGTAGGCTACATGCCTGTCGTGCGCCTCCGCGTCGGTGTAAAAAAGCACCTCCATGTTGAGGCAGTGGTACATGGAGAGTACCCTGTTCAGCGCAAAATCGGCGCTGAGGTTTTGCTCGCATACAATGGCTTTTTTTCCGTCAAAAAGCCCGTCAACCGCCGCCGTTGGGCCGGAGTACTCCGTGCCGGCCATGGGGTGCGAGGCCACGTACTGCGCGCGCTTGCTGTGCGCTCGGGCAAGGGTGCATATTCCGCTCTTGGTTGACCCCATATCCACCAGCACGGCGTCCTCCTTTAGCAAGTTCAGGATGCGCGGCAGCAGCTCCCGCGCCACGTTTACCGGTACCGCCAGCACAACTAAGTCTGCCGCTTCCACCGCTTCGTCCGGGGGCAACGCCTCGTCCACCAGGCCCAGCGCAAGCGCCTGCTCCACATGCCGGGGGTTGCTGTCGACCCCGATAAGCCGCGTGGCAAAACCGCGCTTGCGCAGCGCAATAGCCGCCGAGCCGCCAATTAAACCAACTCCTATAAAAGATATAACCATTTCAGATTTCAGATTTTAGTTTTTAGTTTTTTCAGCCTCCCAGCTGTTTCGCACGTATTCGCCCAGTATGCTTTGGCTCGCGGTGTACATCGACGCCTCTGCCATTGCCTGCCGGTATGCGGCGTTGTCGCTCCACTCCAAGTCAACGTAAAACCAGTACTGGTAAGGTTTTCCGATGATTGGCGCCGACTGAATTTTGGTGAGGTTAACGCCATGCTTAGCCCAAATGCCGAGCACCTTGGCCAGCGATCCGCTACGGTGCTCGAGCTCGAGGCATAGCGAAGCTTTGCTATTCAAATCGCTTTGGCGCGGTGTACGGCTCAGCGCAAGAAAGCGGGTAAAGTTTTGCTTGCAGGTGTGTATATCTTTTGCGATAACGTGCAGCCCGTACATTTCGGCGGCCAGATTTCCGGCAATTGCGGCGGTATCGGCAAGCATGTTTTTTAGAATGAGCTGCGCCGATTCGGCCGTATCGTTTTTTTCCACCACGGTAACCGTTGCCGGCAGCGTGTCGAGGAACTCCCTGCACTGCGCAATGGCAATGGGGTGCGAGTGTATGTACGCTATCTGCGGCAGGCGCACCCCCGGCAGCGCCATCAGCTGCATTTCGATATGCAGGTAAACCTCGCCCACCACCTTCAGGTCGAATTCGTTGATGAGCGAATAGTTGGGCAGCAGCGTACCGGCAATGGTATTTTCTATGGCCATTACCGCAAAGTCAACTTCGCCGGCGTGCAGCTTTTGCGCCAGCTCGCGGAAAGTATCGCACTCCACCGCCTTAATATCTTTCCCGAAAAATTTTTGGGCGGCCAGCTCATGAAAGGCGCCCGCAACGCCCTGTATGGCTATTTTTTTTGGCAGCATCGTTTTTAAATTACGAATTACGAATTAGGAATTACGAAAGCATGAATTAAAAAAAAATTACAAATACATTTATATTTTTATGAATAACAATACGTTACAATATTCTTAAGGTTGCTTGCTCATAAAAAATCCCGCAACAGGGGTGCGGGATTTTACGATGGTATATTTTATTTTAACTTAGTCAATACAAACTCGTTCAACCCCGCCATGCGTGTGCTGATAGTAGTAGTAAAAGCCGTAAAATCGTTGTAGTGACATTGCTTTTTAAAAAATTAATGGGTACAAAGGTAGTACATTTTTTTGAAACCGCACAAAATTTATGCTATTTTCCCGAAACAAAACGCGCCTTGCCCCTTCAGAGAGCACCGGAAGGCGCTGCGCCTGCTGCCACCAGCGCGCTTGCGGCCTTTAGCATTTCGGGAGTGCCTGCGTCTAACCACTGCTCCTCCTGCATGTCGTACCCCACGATGGGGTACTTGGGGGCAAGCGCGAGGTAGGCGTCAACTATCGAGAATTTATCCCCAAAGGCGTCAAGGTGCGGAAAGATTTCGGGGCTTACCACGTGTACGCCGCCAAAGGCCAGCGGTATCAGGTTTTCGGTGGAAGCTACCGGCCTTCGCTCCTCGCCCGTTTTCGCGTTGCGCCACCCGTACAGGCGGCGGCCTGCGCCGAACAAAAAATAGCGCGTGGCGCTGCGGCAGCTTACGGCAAGCGTGGCCAGCGCACCGATCTGCACGTGCTGCGCGTAAACTTTTCGCACATCGAGCGAGGTGATAACGTCCACGTTGTATATCAGGAAAGGTTTTCCGTCGTCAAAAAACCATGCGGCATGTTTCAGGCCGCCGCCGGTATCGAGCAGCAGCTTGCGCTCGTCCGAAATTGCGACGCTAAGCCCAAAGTTTTTGTGTTGCCGCAAAAAATCCTCCACCATGTCGGCTTTGTAGTGCACGTTTACAATAAACTCCGTAACGCCCTGCGCCGACAGGCGCTTCAGGTTGTACTCCAGCAGCGTTGTGCTGCCAACGGTAGCCAGCGCTTTGGGCAGGCTGTCGGTAATCGGCTTGAGGCGCGTACCCAAGCCGGCTGCAAGAATTAAGGCTTTCATGCGATTTCAAAAACTGTTGACATATTTTGTTCGCGGTGCTTTACCGCGACCTCTACTTGCGGGTACTTTTGGTGCAGGCGCTCGGCCATGCGCTGGGCCGAGTACACCGAGCGGTGCTGCCCGCCCGTGCACCCAAAGGCTACCATGAGGTTTTCAAAACCCCGCTCAAGGTACCGCTCCACCGCCGCCTCGACCATAGAGCAGGCATGCTGCAAAAATTGCGACATCTCCCGGTTGGCGTCCAAAAATTGCGCTACCGGCGTGTCTAACCCCGTGAGCATCCGGAACTCCTCCTGCCTGCCGGGGTTAGAAATGCTCCGGCAGTCAAAGATAAAGCCGCCCCCGTTGCCCGAATTGTCGTCGGGTATGCCGCAGCGGTACGAAAAGCTGAAAATCTGTACGCGCAGCACACCCGATTGCTGCCGCCGCTCTGCCGGCTGCTTTTGCTCCGCCAAGCGCAGCAGTACGCTCTTGAGGTAGGGTATTTTCAGCCCGTCGGGGAGCTGCTTGAGCAAGCCCCTCAGGTTTTCCAGCGCAAAGGGAACGCTCTGCAAAAAATGCAGCTTGCGCTCAAAGTATCCGCGAAATCCGTATGCGCCAAGCACCTGCAGCGTACGCAAAAGGGCGTATGCAGGCAGCTTCTGCTCAAAATCGGCAGCGCTGACCTCTACGTAGCGCGTAGCAACTTGCAGATAGCTGTGTAGCAGCTCTTTGCGCAAATTGTCGGGAAAATTCGCCTTGGCCTGATACAGAAATGAGGCCACGTCGTAGTGCGGCGCACCTTTTCGTCCTCCCTGAAAATCAATAAAGTAAGGTTTTCCCTCATGCCACATCACGTTGCGCGACTGAAAATCGCGGTACATGAAGCAGCGGCTTTTTTCGGCGGCAAAGTACTCCGCCATGCGCTCAAAATCGGCCTCCAGCTTGGCTTCGTCAAAATCCTCCATGCAGGGCTTGAGGAAGCAGTACTTGAAGTAGCTCAAATCCCACGCAACAGCGTTCCGCCCAAACTCGGCCTGCGGGTAGCAGATGGCGTAGTCAAGCCCCTGCGCCCCCTCGTACTGTATCCTCGGCAGGGCGGCAATGGCGGCGCTCAGGGCGGCTTTTTCGTCCGGCGAAAATCGTCCGGCCTCTCTTCCTTTAGCAATCAGCTGAAATAAGGACACATCCCCCAAATCTTGCTGGAGGTAGCACTCGCCGCACTCCGACGTGGCCAGCACGTGCGGCACGGGCAGCTGCCCGGCGGCAAAGTGCTGCGCAAGGCTAATAAAAGCCTTGTTCTCCTGAACGTTGCGACCATAGCAGCCTACCACCACCTTAGTAGCCGACGCAAGGCGAAAGTAG
The DNA here is from genome assembly GCA_031266935.1 of Prevotellaceae bacterium. Classification (GTDB taxonomy): domain Bacteria; phylum Bacteroidota; class Bacteroidia; order Bacteroidales; family UBA932; genus JAITMY01. The sequence continues at coordinate 56,357 of JAISAC010000158.1, read as the reverse complement.
CGCCTGTGCGACCCCGCCTGCGTGAGCTCTTGCGACGAAAGCAGCTGCTCTCCGCTCCACAGCTCAAATATATCAACCAGCTTTTGCAGCATATCTCTTAAAATAAAAATGGCAAATGTAGCGAATTAAACCCAAGATGCCCACTAAAAGGCTAAATCTTTTTTTGAGGCGCTATGAAAGTAGCTTGCAGCTCGGTAGTTAGAATACAGATAGAATGTGGGGCAGCAGAAAACCTCATTTTTTCGTGTCCATTTCATCGTTTTAATGAGGTAATGAGTCGCCCATTAACTTTTTTTATTAATTTCAGTGCCGCATTGTCGAAGTCAGGAAAACAGTTGCCGAAATACATTGAAAAAAATTAGTGTATAATAACATTTTATATGTACAAAGGCTTGGATGTAGAACGAAAATGCTCTACATTTGTAGCGTCAAATTAATACCGGAATAAAAATGAAGTGGTCAGAGTTAAGAAAAATGGTGGAGGAGAAAGGATGGTACCTCCAAAGGCACGGCAGCAAGCACGACGTTTACCGGCATCCTGACAAAAACTACCACATTGAAATAGAAAGACATAACAGCAAAGAGGTGGCTACTGGGCTACTCTATAGAATAAAAAAGCAGGCAGGGCTTTAACGTTCTGCCTGCTACTGTGTAAAATCATAAAAAATAGCAGAGCATGAAAACAACAGCGTTAATTGAAATGGGTAAAGACGGCACGTACACCGTCTATACCTCAGAACTTGACAGTGTCATTATCGGCACAGGCGATGCCGTAGCCGAGGCTAAGGCTGATTTTGAAAACTCCGTACAGGAGATTCTTCAAATGTACAAAGAAGATAACATAAACCTACCCGACGAGTTAGTTGGCGTGGAGTTTGAATACAAGTACGACTTAGCGTCGTTTTTTAGCTTTTATAAGTGGATAAACGCCACGCAGTTCGCCAAAATTGCAGGCATTAACACATCGCTGATGCGCAAGTACAAGGCGGGCATTACATACATCTCCGAAAAGCAAACCCAAAAAATAGAAAAAACGCTGCACCGCTTAGGTGCGGAGCTAACAGCTGTGAAGCTCTGAGCTGCCGCTGATTATTGAAAAGTGGAATGAAATTTTTAAGAAGTAGCTTGATATGGAACAAAAAATAGACAAAGCATGGGTGGGACACGCTCAGTAAAGCTTGATTATCCCGGTTAGCATGAGGAACGCTAAGGGATAAAAAATATATAAATGTTCCATGTCGTCTTTGCATCCCAGCGGGATGCATCGCTCGGTAGCAAAAACATGCCGTGACATCTCTCGCGCATCCCGTCAGGAATGCATCCCTAATCCTATGCCCAATGTTTACTACATAAACAAAAAAGGCGTACTAAAATCTATTTTCATACAGTAGCTATAAAAGAGCTTCGGGTAGCTGTTAGGCTACCCGAACTTTGGTGGAGAAAGCGGGGGCATTATCTCCCTCACTCTTTCCCCGATTGCATTACAAACATACAAAAAAATTTCCTAAACTGCAAAAGAAAATTCGATTTTTTTTTCGTGATGTCATGACAAAGCCTCTTTTTAGGAGGCTTTGTTCTGTGCAAAGCGCAGCAATTTTTAATTTTTATAATTTATCCACTTCAGCATTTCCTTTAAAGTCGGCTTTTTGCCGTACATTAAAATGCCGGTGCGGTAGATTTTTCCTGCCACCCAAGCTATGCCGATAAAAGTAATTAGCAGCAGGGAGAGCGAAAGCGCCACTTGCCAAAGAGGAACGCCAAACGGTATGCGCGCCATCATCACCATGGGGGAAGTGAACGGAATGATGGATCCCCAAAACGATAGCGAGCTGTCGGGATACTGGAAGGTATGAAGCATCAGGAATATTCCGATGATGAGCGGGATGGTTACCGGAATAATCAGCTGCTGCGTATCGGCTTCACTTTCCACTGCCGATCCGATGGCGGCAAACATCGAGGCATACAGGAGGTAGCCGAAAAGGAAGTAAAGCAGGAACGACAAAATAACCGCCGTGTAGCTAATGCTGCCCAGCATGGAGAATATGGAGGAGATGCTGTCGCCCACCGGCATGATTTGTGTGATGTTTTCAATGCTGGCAGGGTCGCTGATGACGCCTTGCAGAACCGTCGCAACGCCGAGCGTTAATGCTATCCAAATGACAAATTGCAGCAGGCCGACCGAAGCAATGCCTATAATTTTCCCCATCATCAATTGGAACGGCTTCACCGACGACACGATGACTTCGATGATGCGGCTGGACTTTTCTTCGATCACGCCGCGCATGACCATGCTGCCGAACATGAAAATAAAGATATAAATCATGAACGACAAGGCGTATGAAATACCCATGTAGAGGCCGGTATTCGTGGCTTTTTCCTGGCCGTCGTCGCCCCAGATAAATGTTTTTAACCGGACGTCCGTTTTGATGGACGCAATAATGGTGTCAAGCCCCTGAATGTGGTAGGATTCCAGCTTGTGCTGCTCTACGGCGTCTTTGAAGCCGCGCTCAATATAGCGCTGGACGTCCATGTTGGGCTGCTTGAACGCATACAGGTCGATAGCCGGTTGCTTCTTCTCGTTCAGGTCGCCGATGGCGGCCACCGCATAGAGATTGCTTCGGCTGAAGTTTTGCTTCAAAGAGTCGAGCGCCGCATGGGGCATGAACACAAAAGTGAAATTGTCGCTGTTTTGGAGCGCCTTTTCGGCAAGCCCCGACTGGTCAACTACGGCAATGGTTTTTCGCTCGTCATCCTTCACCCCCTGAATGAGAACAGGCACAACCATCAACGCCGCAAAGAGCAGCGGGACGAGGATGGTTGTAATAATGAAAGATTTCTTTTTGACACGCGTCAGAAGTTCACGCTCGATGATAAGGAATATTTTATTCATAGGGGTTAGGATACTAATTTGATAAAAATATCGTTCATGCTGGGAATGATTTCGTTGAAGCCAACGATTTCAACGCGCGGCAACAGCTGCTGCAAAAGATGATTGGCAGGCTTCTGCTCCGTGATTTTAATGCTTGCCTTATGTATCCCGTTCTGTTCTTTTTGCCGGAGAAGGGTATATTCGCCGTGCAATGCTTGCTGCAATTCGGCAGGGTCGCCGCGGAAAGCGACTTCTACGATGTTGTCGCCATGCTGCCGGCGCACTTCGTCTAACTTTCCCTCTACAATCACCTTTGATTTGTTGATGAGCGCAATGCTGTCGCACAGCTCCTCGACCGAGGCCATGTTGTGGGTAGAGAAAATAATGGTGCTGCCCTGCGCTTTCATGTTCAGTATTTCCTGCTTGAGCAGGTTTACGTTCACGGGGTCAAAACCGCTGAAAGGCTCGTCAAAAATGAGCAGCTTGGGCTTGTGCAGGATGGTAACGATGAATTGTACTTTTTGCGCCATTCCTTTTGAGAGCTCTTCTACCTTTCTGTTCCACCATGCTTGGATTTCGAATTTGGCAAACCATATTTTGAGCTGTGTCATGGCGTCGTGCCGCGACATGCCTTTGAGCCGCGCCAGATAAAGCGCCTGTTCGCCTACCTTCATTTTTTTATACAAGCCGCGCTCTTCGGGCAGGTAGCCTATCCGGAGAATATCGTCGGCCTGCATGGGGCAGCTGTCAAATAGCACTTGTCCGGTGTCGGGCGCAGTAATCCGGTTGATGATGCGAATCAGGGTGGTTTTCCCCGCTCCGTTGGGACCCAGCAGCCCGTAAATGCTTCCGGTGGGAACGCTGATGCTTACGTCATTGAGCGCCAAGTGGTTGGTGTAACGCTTGGCTACGTTATTGGCAATAAGTAAATCCATATAAAAATTATTTTGCTTGGCGGGTTATTCGTTGCCAATTGGTATCAACGTAAATACGTTTTATTTTACTGCCCATAATCCAAAAACCAATCTATCAAACTGTTTCCGTTCGTCAGAGGTTACAACATCAAGGTTTGCAGCAACAAATTCGTGCTTCGCAAGCTCATAAAGCTTCTTACGCGAGGTTCCTGTTTTTTTGAGGATTAGCGCAAGCAACTCATCCGACTGCTTTTTAGCAAGCGCATACTCCTCTTTTGTGTATTTTGCCATAGCTGTAGTTTTTTGAGTACTATTTTTATGGCTGCAAAGTTAATACATTTTTCTTAGTGCATGACAAAAAATTATAACATTCTGATATTTAATGTATTATAGTAATATTAAGCATATTTTTGTTTGCAAAAAAAACCTTAGTAATCAGTAACTTAGAATAAAATTTCTAACATTTAAATTCTACGTTATGCTTACTAAGGTTAGCAGCAAATAATATACACACAGACGGATAAAAATGGGGGGGGCAAACGATGCCAAAAAAGCAAGGATTAGGCTGTGTGTCCATGCTTAGGAAATAGTATTTCTCTGTTGCGATATACAACAATACTCGTAGCGATTGCCGCTGTAGCACCTAAAGTTGCCATGAAAATAACTAACCACATAATGTTTTGTTTTATTTATTTTTTTCCCTAAACGATATAGCCAATAAACGCTAACGAGAAAAACGGCAACAACCTTTTTCGTAGATGTTCATATAGTACAATTTCGGTAGGGCAAATGTAGAAACAAAATTTTAATTAACCAAATAATACACCCAAACAAACCCGGCTAATTCTTTTTTTGAGGCGCTATGAAAATTTCATTCTGAGTCTTTCCCTCCTCCCTCCCACTGTCATTCTTGCGAAAGTTTGAAACCTCATTTTTACCTAATTTTTCTAACAAAACAACCTCAGTAGCAATGAATTAATACGTATATCAACAACCTTTCATACAACTAAATCGTAAACGATTATTTATCAGTTGTTTGCAATTTGACATTTAACGCTGTTTAATGGGGGACTCATTACCTCATTAAAACGATGAAATGGACACGAAAAAAAATGAGGTAATGAGGTAATGAGGTTTGGATATATTAATGTAACTATGTGTTACTGAGGTTGTTTTGTTAGAAAAAATTAGGTAAAAATGAGGTTTCCGATTGCCTCACATTCTCTGTATTAACTACCGAGCTGCAAGCTATTTTCATAGCACCTCAAAAAAAGATTTAGCCATTTTTTATGACATAATGATTAATTTGAATTTTCAAAACATCAACCTGACCTCCATGCTCCCGCTATGCACTGTTGCTCCAACAGGCAGCCGGCGGCCGGAGTAGAGCAGGCTCAGCTCAAGCCCCTTGCCGAGCGTCCGCCTTAAGGAAAGATTCCACGTGAGGTTGTTGCCTGCGCCGTAGCCTTGCAGCATTTCGTAGCCTACCGTGCCGCCGCTCTCGCCGTCGAATGAAGTGGAGATGAAGCCCAGCCCGCCCGCAGCCATGCCTTTTTGCGGAAAGTTGCAGGTGAGTTCTGCCTGCGCTTCGTGCAGCACGGCAGCTTCAACGCCGGTGCGGTTTTTTTTTGCGGAAAGCTTGTAGGCGGCGTTCACGCGCAGGTGCATTAGCGGGGTGAGCTCGCCGCCTGCGCTAAGCGAATGGTGCAAAATATCGTAGCCGGCGTTGGCTTGGGCGTACTGCGCACCGTAGACTTTGGCTTCGCGCTGCGCTCCGGCGCTCACCAGCAGCACGTCCGCCAGCCGCTGCCTTGCGGTGAGGCCAACAGCGCTATTTTGCCGAAGCTCAAAGCCATTTATGAGCAGGTACTTCGACTTGTTGCTTTGCCACGTCAGCTCAACCTTGGTGCGCGCGCCCGGCGAAAGGTAGGTGAGCGTGTTGAGCGCCGTGTAGCTTTGGTTGACTACCGCGGTATCGCCAAGCGGCTCGCTGAAAAAAGGGTTGGCATTTTTGGCGAAGCTGCTGCGCAAATTTTTGTGCGCGTTGCTAAACGAAAATGTGTTGCTCAACCTCGACAGGAAGCCTTGCACACCGCTACGCTGCTGCCAGAGCATGGCGGGCAGCAGGCTTATCTGAAAAGAGAACTTTCCGGTATAGGTCTGCACGTACTCGCGCGAGGGCAGCGCCACCCTGATGTACGAAGCCTCGTCGCGAAAAGCGGCGACCTCAAACTCGTTCAGCTCCTTCACGCCGTTGGCGTTGTAGTCGCGCCACGTGTAGATACCCTGCCCTGTGCCTACCTCCACGTAAATAAAATCCTGCTTGGGGTCCATGCCTGTGCCCAGCTCGTACAGCGCCGATGTGTTGATAAAACCTTTTGCAAAAATTCCCGAAAACTCCTCCCGCCCCATCAGCATGTTTTCGGTAGCAGCGCTGTCAACGTAGCGAACATGGCGGTAGGAGGCTGTGAGCCTGTTGCGCACGGCCTCTCCGTTCAGCTCTCCGGAAATGCCGGCCTCCTGCGCCTGCGAGTAGGCTTGCAGCACGCTGCGCTGCGGGATGAAATCCGTACGGCTGCGGGCAAAAATTGCCGCCGCATGTCGCCCGCTGTCGCTTCGCAGAAAAATCTCCTCCGCATGAAATGCTTTGCCGGCAGGCTGTAGCATTTGGTCAACAGAAATGTTGTTGTGCTCAAGCTCGCCACGTACGCCGGCCGTAAGCTGCCAAAAAGACTGCGCTGCTTCGGCCTTTGCCCGCACAAATTGCGTACTGCGGTTGCGCTGCAGCGTACGCAAAAGGCTGGCGTTGGCAAAGCCGACAAAGCGGCGCTGCCGTAGCCGGAGGTCGGCGCACAGCATACCGCCCTGCATCGCCGAGAAGGAGGTATCAAGCGGGCTGAGCGTAGCGTCGGTTTCGCCTGCGCTGATAACCGTCAACGATGCGTTGGCGCTGAATTTATCGGCATATCGGTAGCCCAAAAGCCCTGAGTACTGCTGAAAATTTCTGCCCGTCAGCTCGCCCTCAATATTCCAGTCGCGCTCGAACTCGGCGCTGACAAAGCGCTCGGGAGCGTCAAAGTTTTTATCAAACAGCAGCGTTGCAGCGGTAGCCACAATCCGGCTTTGAGGGGCAATAGCCCATGCTTTGTCGCCTTTCAGGTTTACGGCAAAGCCTGTCCGCCCTGCGCCGGCGGGTTCGACGGCAAAGAGGTTGGCGTTGCTGTTGGACAGCGCGGCGTCGAGGGCAACGCCGCTAAGCGAATCAACGCCAAATGTTCCGCCGGCGGTGAGCAAAAATTTTTGTTTTGGCGTAACTAATGCCTGCACGGGTTCGTAGCTGCCGTAGCCCTTGCCCACCCAAGCGTACACGCGCCCGTTGGCGGCAGAGCGCACAAGGCTGTAGCTGCCGCTGCCGGCTTCCACCTCCGAAAACTTCAACCGGAAAAATGCCTCGCCGGGGTTGGTAGAGTATTCATAGATGTGGTGAGTAATGCCGCCCGCTACGGTATCTTTTTTGCGGTACAAAATTTCGCTGCTGCTATACGCCACGCTATCCACCGAAGGGGCAACAGCCCGCCAGAACTGCGCTCCGGCGTTAGCCATCTGCTGCTTCTCGACCTCGGTCAAATTTTCGTCAATGGGCTGACTTTTTGCGTCGCCCTCGTAAAAGACGTTGAGGTAGGCGCTGCCGTTTTGCAGGCGGACGCTGTTTTTGAGGTTGGCAATGTAGCGCGCGTAGCTGCGCTCGCTGTACTCAAACTCAACAATAATGCGGGAGTTGCGCGTAGCAAGGTAGCGCGGCATGAAGGTAATCTCGGCGGTGGCGTAGCTGATGGTGTAGTCGGCGTCGCTGCCGCGCTCCAGCAGCCGCCCGTCGGCGTAAACGCGCTCGCTGCCCGAAAGCGCCACAATGTTGCGCTCGCCCTCGGCCCCCGAAAGCAGGTACGGCCCCTGGTTGCCGTCCATAATGCTCAAGGTTTTGCGGGCAAATTTTCCCTTGCCTACCCCCACCGAGGCGCTTGCGCGGTACGCAGCGCCCGATTTTTTTTGTAGCGTAGAAAATTCTGCTCCCAGCGCCTTACGGCTGTGCTTTCCAAAAAAATCCTGCGCTTCGCTCACCTCCACATCGCCGGCCGAAAGGGTGGCGTTGTCCGTAAAAACGCTCACAAAAACCTTGTCAAACTCCTGTAGCGACGCCGTATTGCCTTCGGGGCTGACGGGCAGATTTTTGTCGGAAACAACGGCAACCATGCTCAGCTCGTCGGTCAGCTTCCCCGACAGCTGCAGCGACAGCTCGGAGGTGAGCGAAGCGTTGCTGCCAACGCTCATGTTGACGCCGCGCATGAGGCTGCCGCTATGCTCCAGACCGCTGTTGGACAGTATGCCTTCGCCCTGGTAGAGGCTGCTCTGCGGAGCAAAAAAAGGGTTGGGGCTGTTGAAAATAGTATCGCCCGATAGGTATGCCTCGTGCTCTTTGCTGAAATAGGCTTTGGTAAACAAAACCGGAAAAGCGCGGTAGGCAACGTGCACGGTTTGCCCGCGCAGCAGCCGCCCTACAAGCAAGGCGCTGTGGTAATCCACCCAAAACAGCGAATCGGGGACAAGCCGCCCCTGGCCGTCGCGCAGCACGAGCGAGTGCGGCACAATGCTTAGCGTATCGAGCTGCGTAGTATCGGAGGTAACGGCGAGCGAAAAAGAGCGAAGAATGTTCTGCTGCCGCGCAGCTGCCGCTTGCGTAAGTGGTAGCAGTAGCAGCAGGCAGCAGGTGGTAAGCAGGGGCATTTGCCCTGATTTTTTTACGGATATTTTTGGCATTTCGAAAGACGCTTGCGCCGTCCCGTAGGAACGGAATGTTGGTAGAAAACCCGATTATCCCCCTCTCTTCGTCCCGTCCCTACAGGACGGCGCAAGCGTTCCTCGCCGTTGCAACAAAATCATTTTTGGCACACTAACCAACTATTGAATATAAACTATAGCATAATTTTTTCCCGTTACAAATTTAAGAAATATATTTTTATACCAAATATCGGATAAAACCGGACGCTGAACCCGCAGGGTTGAATATGAATACCCCCCCAATGAAGCAACGTGATTGGGGGTTGCTTATGCCGCTCACAGCTCTATAAACTCCTGAAACAAAACCTGCAGATAGGCAGCCCCCTCTCTGAAAATCCTTGCGCTGTCGCTTGCCGGCAGGTCTTTGTTGATGAAAGAGTTGCTATCAAAGCTATACACAAAGCTTCCTTCCGGACGCTTGTAGCCGGGGCCTGCATTTTCCTCCACGTACGCAAAGTTTTCCGTATAGGGATTGAGAATATCCTTACTCCAGGGGAATGGCGTAGCGTCTATTTTCAGCTGCTTTAGCAGCGTTTTCGGGAGGTCGGCCTGCGTAGCAAGGTGGTTTATGCGCTGCCCCCTGAACTCCGGCTTGAGCGCATCGCCGTAGAGCAGCATGGGTATGTGGAGGTACTCAAAAGAGTAAAAATCCCTTGTAATGTGGCTTACGCGCCCGTGGTCGGCAACCAGAACGAAAAGCGTATTGCCGTACCACGCCTCCCGACGGGCTTGGGCAAAGTATTCGCCTAAGCACTTGTCGGCGTAGTAAACCGAGTTGAGGAAGGGCATTTGCGGCAAACTCCAATCCAGAGCGTTTTGCAGCGGCTGGTCAAACGGCGAGTGTGAGCTGAGCGTGAAAAGCGCCGAAAAGAAAGGCTGCGGCTCTTTGCGGAGGTCTTCGAGCTGCCGCGCCAGCACATCCTCATCGTGTACGCCCAGCTTGCCGCGGTGCAGATGGCTACCGGTAAAATCTTTCTCGAGCACATATCGGGCAAACTGATTGAGCGCAATAAGAGCCCCTACGTTGCCGTGGTCCAGCTGCCCGCCAAAGTAAAACGAGGTATGGTACCCATGCTCGCTGAGGCGCTGCGTAAGGGTGGGCAGCCGCTTTGCCTTGTCCGGAAAATCGCCCACCGCTACCTGCGGCAAGGCAGGGTAGCCCGCCAAAATCCCCGCAATCCCCTGCTGCGACCGCTTGCCGCCGGAGTAGAGTTGCCCAAACATAAGCCCATCCTGCTCCAAGCGCTTAAAGTTGGGCGTTATGCCGGCGGTGCCGCCGATAGACTCTATCATATCCCCCGACCAGCTTTCCAAAATAAGAATAACGATGTTCGGTTTTTCAGCGCTCAGCACCATGAGGCTTGTGTCCTTCTCCACGTGATGAAGGGCTGCAACGATAGCTTCCGCCTCGTCTTGCGGCATGGCAACAAAAGGATTCTTTTCGAGAATGCCAATGCCGTGTACTATGCTGTGGAGAAAGTTCCATGCCGGATTTACGGCAATATCGTTCAGGATTTGCTTCTTTGAAAAGTAGGCAACGCTTTGATGTATGGGCGCAGTCCCTGTCCCGCCTCTTATGCCGCCCAAAATCAGAACAGGCGCGATTAAAATGTATGGCGCGGCAAAATACCATTTCACTTTTGAGAGCTTTTTATCCAAAAACCACCGCCTGAAAATAAACGTCCAAAGCGCCGTGCTGCCGATGGCTATTAGCGTCAAGGCAATCACTTGCCCTATAGGAGCCGAGTTGACCACCTCGTCCGGATGCCTCAGGTAAAGCAACGCCTTGTAGGTGAGCTTGGACTGCCACTCGCCGTAAATACCCATCTCTCCGCCTACGATGCCAAAGTACACCAGCAAGAGCAGCGCGCTGTAGCCCAAAATGGCGTACACCGACCAGCTTTTTTTGAAAAACATTTGCGCAGCGCAGAGCAAAAACGGGACAAGCAAAAGGTAGCAGGCTGCCGAAATGTCTAACTTCCATGCGTGAAAAAGCGTTGGGAAAATTTCCCACCAGAGGTTTACGCCCTGCAAGCGGAGCTCGGTAAAGTAGAAAATGTAAAACACAATCCTTGCGTAGGCAAAGACCGCCATCCAAAAAAGGAGATATTTAAGGAAAAATTTAAGATAATGCTTCATTGCGTGATTTCTTTGTAGTTTTGGAATTTTTTGTAGCTTTTCCGGTAGAAAAACCGAAAGGCGTTTCGGACGTTGAGGGCAGGACTTCATATCTATTGCTACTGAGGTTGTTTTGTTATAAAAATTAGGGTAGCTACTCAGGTACTATTCATGCCGAGCGTTTCTTCGCTGCGTACACAAAGTAGAACGGGGCGCAAAGAGGAAAAATTGCCCTCTTTTGCACCCCATTTTATTTGCACGGTTGGAGATAAAATTATGTTGCTTGCTAAAGAAAAAAGAGTTATCTTTACCCTTTTCTTCGAACGTGTGTGTGTGTGTGTGTGTGTGTGTGTGTGTGTGTGTGTGTGTGTGTGTGTGTGTGTGTGTGTGTGTGTGGTCATACTATGCGTGTACCGCAACGTTGACAAATAGCTTACCCCGCGCAAGTTACTCATTACCTCACTTGGAGAAGTTTCTAGGAGATCCCTTAAACCAATCCTGTCAAAACGAACATTTGTGCCGTGATACACCTTCATTACAGCGTTCCTCCGTTGCTTCATGCATAGATTTATACTTTGAATTATGTCCACAAACTTACATGAAAATTTTACGATTTCCAAGCGCGAGCAAATGGGAAAAAATTTTTTACAGAAGAAGAACCTCATTTTTACCTAATTTTTCCAACAAAACAACCTCAGTAGCAATTAATTAACATACAACAACAACCTCATTACCTCATTAAAAATGATAAAAACGGTCGCGGAAAAATGAGGTAATGAGGTTGGGTGAATCGTGTAAATATTTGCTACTGAGGTTGTTTTGTTGGAAAAATTAGGTGAAAATGAGGTTTTCAGTTGACCCTCGTTCTATCTGTATTCTAACTACCAAGCAGCAAACTCTTTTCATAGTACCTCAAAAAAAGAATAAGCCTTTTTTTATAGTTTCGGAATTATTTGTACCTTTGCCGGTAGAAAAACCGGAAAAGCGTTTCGGACGTTGAGGACAGGACTCCATTGGAGGGCATAAGTCCGTTCGGGAAGTGGGGGGCAACCTTATTAGGCTACCCCTTTTTTTATTATTTTATACGTTGAGACCATTTGTCCTCTTGGCGCTTCTGGTTTTTTTGGATTTCATGTTTTTAGCGAATAGTTACATGCCCGATTCCTTTTTCAGCATTTCATAGATTTCAGTCCATGATTTTTCAAACAACCTTATTTCTTTGTTTGTAAGGGATAGAAATGTTTCGGAATTGTAGATTATTTTCATTGCCTCAATTATATCCATTTTAAAATTATTTACCAGCGCCACGCCCATGTTCGTAATAATATCTTCCGTTTTGGAAATGAAAGTATTGTCCGGCTGGATGAGCGCTACCGCTGTCGGCGTTCCGAGCATTATTTGTCGGGACTGCATTTACTTAAATCAATCCTGTCAAAACGAACATTTGTGCCGTGATACACTTTCATTACAGCGTTCCTCCGTTTTTACGGCAAATTTCGATTAGCGCTTCTATTGTGCGGTAAGCAGGTTGCGTATGCTCATATCCGTAATGCTTTTGTAAAAAGGCAAGCCCCTGATATTTGTACAGGTAGTTGAACGCATCACGCAGATTCAGGCTGAATTGCTGCGCAAATTTACGGACAACGAAAACAGCATCTTCCATTACGTCCTCAACAGGATATTCCGTTGCTTCATGCATAGATTTATACTTTGAATTATGTCCACAAAATTAGATGAAAATTCTACGATTTCCAAGCGCGAACAAATGGGAAAAAATTTTTTACAAAGGAAAAACAAAAAAAATCCCACCCAATTTCGTAATAAATTTGGTTAGGAATGGTATTTTCATTCACTGAGTATCCCCAACAAAAAAAGCTGCTACTTGATAATTGTAGCAGCTTTTTCGTCTTCATTCCCATGCTATCCGTTAGGAGATATCTATCATTTTCATGCTTTTTTTGATATCCTCCTCGTTCATTTTAGGGATAGAAACGTTCAGCACCCCGTGCTCCATTTTTGCCGAGATTTTGTCCTTGTCCGCATTTTTGGGAAGAATCATCTTCTGCTCAAACTTGCTGTACGAAAATTCGCGCCGCAGGTAGAGCTCGCTTTCGTTTTTTTCCGAAGCTTCGGCCTTCTTCTCCATTGAGATAACAAGGTTGTTGTCGTCGTCAATGCGCACGCAAAAATCCTCTTTGGTCATGCCGGGGGCGGCAACTTCAACCCTGTAGTCCTTTTCGGTTTCAGCAATATTGATAGCCGGTGCGGTTGCATTTGCCCGTAGCATCCAGTCGTTGCTGAACAAATCGCTAAATACGTCGGGCAGCCAATTTTGGTTTCTTTTAATCAGGTTCATAGTGTATGTCCTCCTAATATTAAATGATTAAATAATGATTAAATAATGGTTTTCGTAAGGTAAACTTTCAAGTAGTGTGCCAATGATAAAATGATGACAATTTGTCATATTGTATGGCAATAATCGCTGCAAAATAGGCAAGCATACAAGGTAAATATGCTGACAAAATGACATATTTAAAGAAAACAGCTACCGTAGAATGTTCATCGTCGCTATTTTTTTAGGCTCCGAAGCAAATCTCCGCCGCTATTTTTTCCACAACTTTTGGGAAGTGCTCCTGCTCCAGCAGGTGAATTTTTGCGGCAATATCGTTGGCGGTATCGGTGGAGAGGACGGGGCAGGCGGCCTGAAAAATAATGTCGCCCCTGTCGTATTCGGTGTTTACGTAGTGTATGGTAATGCCCGTTTCGCGCTCGCCGGCGGCCTTCACGGCGCGGTGCACGTTCATGCCGTACATTCCCCTGCCGCCGTACTTGGGTAGCAGCGCGGGGTGGATGTTGACAATTCTGCGCCGAAAAGCGCTTACGATGCTCTCCGGCATAAGCCACAGAAAGCCGGCCAGCACAATCAGGTCAATGCTTTGCCGCTGCAGCTCATTCAGAATGAGGCTTGAGCTGTACAGGTCGCTCCGCCCGAAAACCTGCGCGGGAACCCCCAGGCTGGCCGCTCGGATAAGGGCGTATGCATCTGGTTTATTGGAGAAAAGTACCTTTACGCATGCCTTTGCCTGCCCCTTACCGTTGAAGTACCTGATAAGGTTTTCGGCGTTGGTGCCGGAACCGGATGCAAATATTGCTATGTTTCTCATTTTTAGTTATTTGGTATTTTTAGCTGATAAAAAGTTGCTCAAAAGTATAAAAACTATGGAATAAGTTTATACTTTTGTAGCGACTTTTTTTCTAAAGGTCGCCGTTTGCGTACCGCAAAAGACGTGTTTTTAATTCTAAATTACTAACTAAAATCGGAAATTAATTATGGCAGATGTAGCAGAAAAAGTAAAAGCAATTATCGTTGACAAGCTTGGCGTTGACGAATCGGAAGTAGCGCTTGGTGCAACCTTCACCAACGACCTCGGAGCCGATTCGTTGGACACCGTGGAGCTCATTATGGAGTTTGAAAAAGAATTTGGTGTTGCTATCCCCGATGAAGACACCGAAAAAATTGTCAACGTTGGCGACGCTATCTCGTATATTGAGAAAGCTACCGACAAAGTGTAACGTTAGGGTATTTCGTGATTGTTTCTGCAAACCAAGTTTTTTAAAGTGATGGAGCTAAAGAGAGTCGTTGTAACGGGAGTCGGCACAATCAACCCTTTGGGTAAAACGGTTGACGAATTTTTCGACAGTTTACTGAAAGGGGTAAGCGGAGCTGCGCCCATTACGCGCTTCGATGCCTCAAACTTTAAAACAAAGTTTGCCTGCGAAGTAAAGAACTTTGACGTGGCGCAGCATACGGAGGCTATTGAGCGGAAGGAAGCCCGCAAGCTGGACCTTTACACACAATTTGCGATGATTGCAGCATACGAGATTATAAAATCCTCCGGAATGGAATTATCGAAGGTTGACTGTGATAAGGTCGGCGTTGTGTGGGCTTCGGGGATAGGTGGAATTCGCACTTTCTTTGAGGAAGTAAGAGACTTCGTCAAGGGCGATGGCACCCCCCGGTTTAACCCGTTCTTTGTGCCTAAAATGATTGCAGATATTGCCGCCGGACAAATCTCAATGAAGTACGGGCTTCGAGGCCCAAACTACGCTACCGTGTCGGCATGCGCCTCATCTACCCACGCCATGATAGACGCATTTGACCTCATTCGCTTGGGAAAAGCAAAGGCAATTATTGCCGGAGGCTCCGAGGCGCCTATCAACGAAGCCGCCATGGGCGGATTCAACTCTGCGCAGGCGCTTTCAACCAACAACAACAGCTACGCCACCGCTTCGCGCCCGTTCGACAAAACCCGCGATGGGTTTGTGATGGGCGAAGGAGGTGCAGGGCTGATGTTTGAAGAGTATGAGCATGCAAAAGCGCGCGGCGCCAATATCTACGCCGAAATTGTAGGCGGAGGCATGACGGCAGATGCCTACCACCTTACCGCGCCTCACCCCGAAGGCTTGGGCGCGGCTAACGTGATGCGGTGCGCCCTTGACGATGCAAACCTGAAGCCCGAAGATGTTGATTACATTAACGTACACGGCACTTCGACGCCGGTGGGCGACATTGCTGAGGTAAAAGCTGTTGAAAAAGTTTTTGGCGACCATACCTACGAGCTCAACATCAGCTCTACCAAATCAATGACGGGGCACCTGCTGGGCGCTACCGGCGCAGTAGAGGCATTAGCCTGCATTTGCGCCATACAGCGAGGCATCATTCCCCCCACCATCAATAACCAAGATTTAGACCCTGCATTTGACCCTCGCCTAAACCTGACGCTGAACGTAGCGCAAAAGCGTGATGTTCGGATTGCTTTGAGCAACACTTTTGGGTTTGGAGGGCACAATGCTTCGGTAATTTTTAAGCGTATTTAGTCAATTCTAATTATTTTGTTTTCTAAACTATTTCAACTTGTAAAAAAATTCTTGCCCGATGCACCCAAGGACGAGGATTTGCTGCTTATCAGCTCCCTGAAGAAGCTGCTGGGCTATACGCCAAAGCAGCTCGAGCTGTACAGGCAAGCTTTTACGCACAGCTCCGTGGCGCGCCGCCCTTACCAGTACCGTAAGCGCTACTACCCTAAGCCAACAGAGCAGCATAACGAGCGGCTCGAATTTTTGGGCGACGCTGTTATTGAGCTCATCGTTTCGGAGTACCTCTACAATAAGTTTCCAAGCAAGCGCGAAGGCTTTTTGACGCAGGTGCGCTCAAAAATTGTTGGCCGCGAAGCCCTGGAAAGGCTGGCGCAGCAGCTTGACTTGTCGCGATTTGTAGTGGCAAAGCTGCGCAACTCCGTAGCAAAAAATATTCTGGGCAACACGCTGGAGGCGCTGATAGGAGCCGTTTACTTAGATAAAGGTTACGTATGCGCGCGCAACATTTTCCTCAACCGCATGTTGCTGCCGCACGTCAACATTGACGACCTGGTAAAGCGGGAGTTTGACTTCAAAAGCCGCCTGCTGGAAACCGTACAAAAGCGCGGAAGCCAAGCCGTTTTTGAAACGACAAGCCAGCCGAGCAAGGACAAATCTCACTTCGTGTTCACCACTACGCTTCGCATCAACAACGAGGTGGCCGGTCAGGGCAGCGGATTATCAAAAAAAGAGGCCGAGCAGCGCGCCGCAGAGAAGGCGTATGGAGCTTTCATTGCAAAGCATACGAGCTAAACTCATGCTGACAACACCTGTTCAAATACGGTTTAGCGATGTCGACAGCTTTGGGCACGTGAATAATTCCGTGTACTGGAGTTACTTCGACGTTGGGCGCATGGACTACCTGCACCGGCTCTTTTCGGACGATTTTGAGCTGCACGACGAAACGGTAATTCTGGTTCACGCCGAGGCCGATTACAAAGTGCAAACCCGCCTGAAAGACGCCATCTCTGTACGCACCGGCGTAGTGGGAGTTGGCGAGCGGAGCGTCAAAATGCGGCAAGAAATTGTCAATACCAATACCGGAGCGGTGCACGTAAGCAGCTACTCCGTGCTTTCGGGGTTTAGCAAGGTTACGCAAAAGTCTATCCCGATAAAGCCGGAGTGGAAAAACAGCATAGAGCAGCTTGAGCGCGCATAGCTCGACTCAACTCAACCTATACCTAATTATCCGCACATTTGGTTTTACTGTCTTCAACTCTTCCAGATGAAAAAAATAGCATTTTACGTTGCCATTTTACCCGTTTTTTGGGGGGGGCTAACTCTTACCGCTGCAGCTCAGGCGCCGGATACCATTTACAACCAAACAGACGAGCGCGGGCTAAAGCAGGGTTACTGGCAAAAAAAATACCCCAACGGCCAGATAGCCTACCGCACTCTTTTTGTTGACGACAAGCCTCGCGGTTTGCTGGTGCGCTACTACGAAAATGGGGAAAAAAAGGCGCTCATTGACTACTTTGATGATGGCAAGACCTCCTTTGCGCAATTCTTTTCGAGCAACGGAGCGCTAATTGCAGAGGGGCGCTACCTGAACGAAAAGAAAAAGCAGGGGCAGTGGAAGTACTACAAGAACGGAAAGCCTGCAATGGACGAAAATTACGAGAATGGCCTGCTTGAGGGAACTTCCTCGTCGTACTACCCAAACGGGAAAGTTTTCGAGCGAAAACGGTTTAAAAACGGCCAACAAGAGGGAATCCACGAGCAGCTGGACGAGCAGGAGCACCTCATGTTTGAAGCAACGTTTACCAGAGGCTTGCGCAATGGCGGCATACGCTACTACTACGCCAACAACCGGATACGCATCGAAGGCCAATACACCGACAATGTGCGTACCGGCGAATGGACTTTTTACTCACCCGCCGGAGCAGTGGAGCGCAAAACCACCTACGTACAGGGTTTTGCGGCGGACAGAGATTCCGTCGACAAAAAAAATTCCGACTTGCTCAAAAGCATGGAGGCAAATAAAGGCTTGTTTATTGAGCCGGAGGATATGATTGAAGAGTAGAGCCTTCAGGCTGGGGTGGGTGATTGCGCCTGAAAGCTTTATTTTTAGGAACTCCCTTTTCGAGTTCGACCCTCACCTCTCCCGTTTCGTGGTCAACGGAGAGGCGGGTATTTTGCAGCAGCTTATCGAACACGTTGTCGAGCATGAGCTTTTGCGGTGCGCCCTGATGAAATTCGCCGTCGCACATAACCCACACCCTGTCGGCAATTTTGAGCGCAATGCTCAGGTCGTGCGTAGAAAAGAGTATGGCGCGGCGCTGCTCCTGCGCCAGCTGCTTTAGCAGCAAAACAATTTCGTAACGGTTGGGCAAGTCGAGGAATGCCGTCGGCTCGTCGAGCACGATAATGGGCGTATCCTGCGCCAGCGCCCGCGCTATCACTACCCGCTGGCGCTCGCCGTCGCTCAGGCAGCCGGTATTTTGCCATGCGTAAGCCTCCATGCCGACCATTTCCAGCGACTGCATTACCACCTTTTTGTCGCCGGCCGAAAGCGCTCCAAACCAGCCCGTGTAGGGGTAGCGGCCAAGCGACACAAGGTCAAAAACCTTGAGATTTCCCACCTTTACGTTGTCGGTCGAAACGTAGCTCACCAGCGTTGCCAGCGTACGCAGCGGGTAGGAGCGTATATCCTTTTCGAGGATGTGCACTGCGCCGTCGAGCGGTGGCTGTATGCCGATGATGGTGCGTAGCAGCGTACTCTTTCCTCGTCCGTTGCGCCCCAGCAGCGCAACCAGCTCCGCCTCACCCGCCGCTGCCGAAAAGGCGGGAAAAATCTCCCGCTGCGCACCTTTGGCGGTGTAGCCTATGCGCAGGTTGCGCACCTCTATTGCCGGTTTTGCCTGAGCGGTCATGCCTACACTATTTTTTGGTTACGCACAATGACTAAAATCACGATAGGTATGCCCAGCAGCGACGTTACCGTGTTGATGGGTAGCGATGTTTCGTACCCGGGCAGGGACGAAATCACATCGCACAGCAGCATGGCTACCGCTCCCAGCAGCATGGTGATGGGCAGGAGGTAGCGGTGATCGGCTTCGCGAATGAGCATGCGCGCTACGTGCGGAACCGCCACGCCGATAAACCCAATGGGGCCGCAAAAGGCGGTTGCCGTGCCGGTGAGCAGGGTTGCCGTCAGCATGACGGTAAGGCGGCTTCTGCCGACGTTGTAGCCAATGCTGCGGGCGTAGCTTTCGCCCAGCATCAGCGCGTTGAGCGTTTTGACGGATAGCAGGGCAAGTACGCTGCCCGCAAGGGTAATGGCCATCAGCACGTAGAGCTGCGTGGAGGTTACGTTACCTAAGCCGCCCATTGTCCACAGCACGTACGATTTGAGCGCCGCCTCGCGGCTGAAGTATTGCAGCGCGCTGATGATAGCCGATGTTGCGCTGCCAATCATTACTCCCAAAATGAGCATTGCCATGATGTCGCGCACGCGCATGGAGACAGCCAGCATGATGCCCATAATGAGCGCCGCGCCAACACATGCCGACACAGCGTACCCCATGCTTGCCAGCAGCGCGCCCACAGCCGTTGTTCCCCAAACGGAGTAACCCATGACAAACAATGCCACCCCCAAGCCCGCCCCCGAGCTTACGCCCAGAATGTAGGGGTCGGCAAGAGGGTTGCGAAAAACCGTTTGCATTTGCAGGCCGCTTACTGACAGGGATACGCCAACAAGCAAGGCTACCATTGCCTTTGGAAAGCGGTAGCCGAGTATGATTTGCGACAGGTGCGATGGCTCTGCGCCAAGCAGCGCGCGCCACGCCGTAGAGAGCGGCACGGGCTCCGACCCCAGCAGCACATCGGCAACCAGCAGCGCCAGCGCCAGCGTAGCCAGCGCCACGCCGGTAGCCGCTATTCTTTTACTGCGCAGGGGATGCATTGCGTACATTGCGTGTGCTATCTCCTGCCTCGCTGCTGTTGCTGCTGCTTACGCGCCATTTCCTCCAGCTTGGCCTGAAAGCGTGATTTTTTTACCGGTTTTTTGCTGTTCTCCTTCATCCGGGCATGCAGCTTATCCTCGTTGACCATGCGGCGCGTGGCGAAGTTTTGCCCAATGGTAATCAGGTTTGAGAGGAAGTAGTAGTAGCTTAGCCCTGCTGCGTAGTTGTTAAACCAAAAAAGCATCATGGCGGGCATCAGGTAGAGCGTCATGAACTTCATGCCGGGCATCCCCGTATCGGGCGTTTGCGACATGCTCATGCGCGACGACACGAACAGCGCTCCGGCCATAAGCAGCGTAAACAGGCTGATGTGGTCGCCGTAGAACGGAATGGAGAAGGGCAGACTGAGGATGGAGTCGAACCCCGAGAGGTCGTCCGCCCAAAGGAAAGATTGCTGCCGCAGCTCAATAGAGGCCGGAAAGAACCGGAACATGGCAATCAAAATCGGAAACTGAATAATAATAGGCAGGCAGCCGCCCATAGGGCTTGCTCCGGCTTTTTTGTACAGCGCCATCGTCTCCTGCTGCTTTTTCATGGCGTCTTCCTTTTTGGGGTACTTGTGTGCAATCCTGTCCACATCGGGCTTGAGCAGGCGCATTTTGGCCGACGAAAGGTAGGATTTGAACGTCAGCGGAAACAGCACGAGCTTTATGATGACGGTAAGGATGAGGATAATGAGGCCATAGCTGCTGATATACTTTCCCAGCAGGTCAAAAATAGGGATAACCACCAGCCTGTTTATCCACCCTATAATCCAGCCGCCCAGCGGTACCAGCTTGTGGAAGCTACTCTCGTAAGATTTGAGCGTGCTGTAGTGGTTGGGGCCAAAGTAGAACGCCATTGGCACTTCCTGATCTTGCTGCGCCGACAGCATCGGCAGCTGAATGTTGGCCACGTACTGCTTGAGAAAATTCTCTCGGTTACCGGGCTTGTAGGTAGTGTAGCCCATGTAAGCGCCGTTAAAGTTTTCGTCTTTGGCAATCAAAATGGAGGAAAAAAAATGCTGCTTGAACGCTATCCACTGCAGGCGTGTTTTTACGGTTTCCTCCTTGTTTCCGGAGCCTTGCCCCAGCTCTTCGATGTCAGCTTCGCCAGGGTAGCAGTACGCCACCGTGCTGTAGTTATTTTCGTTGTCGAAGGCTTTTTCCTGCTGAAAAGCGTTGTACGACCACAGCAAATCGGCGTTGGTAACGTTGCTCAGCCCAACCAGCTTCAGGTTGAAGTCAACCATGTACGAGCCTTTGCGCAGCGTATATTCATAGTCTATAAGCTGCCCTTCGCCCACCTGTAGCCGCAGCACAAAGGTGTAGGCGGCGTCGCTCTCCGCCAGCTTGTACGAAGATACGGCGGTTTGCGGGGTAAAGTAAAAGCTGGAGGTTGTAAAGTTACGGCTGTCGTTAGTGTAAAAGGTAAGCGCAAAATCATTTCTGTCGCCTTCAAAGAGCACCAGCGGCTTGCTGTTGTAGGCGTGGTAATTTTTGAGCTCCACCGAGTACACGCGGCCGCCCCGGTTGGTGAGCGTTACGGCAATCACGTCATTTTCGATGGTGTAAAATTGCTGCTCGCCCTGTGCAGCCTGCGCTAACGGTTCGCTTGCGGGCAGCACATTTTGCGGATCGCCGACAGCGCCGACAGCCGGTGGCGTCGCAGCCGCTGCGGCAGCGCTGGAATTTTTTTCGGTAGCAATTTGTACTGCCGCAGTTGAGTCGAGGCGGCGCTTCTCGAGCGCATATTTCTCGGATTGTTTCGAAGTGTAGTAGCTAAAACCTATGAGAATAGCCCCAATAGCAAGAAAACCGTAAAGCGTATTTCTATCCATGTTGTGTGTTGTTATTTCGTTTTATGTATTGCTGTCCAATAGCTTTAATTTTTGTATTGTAACCGATACGTCGCGCCGTGCTTTTTCGATGTTGTTTTTCACATCCTGCACCAGTTTTTCGGCGTTTTTTGACTGCGCAAAAAAGCCGATATTATTCTCCCACAGCTGTATGTCGCTCTCTAAATGCCGGAGGTGCTGCACCAACTTTTCACGCTCGTGCGAAATCTGTCCTCTGCCGCCCTTGACCGACGAGGAGGCCATGCGCGTTTTGAAGTTGATGAGCTGGCGGTCGGCATCGCTAACGTGCAGCGCCTCAAACAGCGCGTCGATGGCTTCGCGGTAGTTTTTTTGCAGGCGCTCCTTGTGCTTCAAAGGAGCGTAGCCTATCTCCGTCCAGCGCTGCTGAAATTCTTTGATGGCCGCAAGGCTGTCGGAAGGATTGTCGGAGGGTGCAAAATTTTTTATTGCTGCAATCAGCTCCTCTTTTTTCTTCAAATTTTCGTCGTAGCGAGCGTCTTGGGTTGCAAAATGTTCTTTTTTGTGGTCAAAAAATTTGTTGCATGCCGTGCGAAAGCGCTTCCATACCGCATCCGATTGCTTGTGGGGCACCGGGCCAACTTTTTTCCACTGCGCCTGCAGCTTTATCAGCTCGTCGGTTGTTTTTTTCCAGTCGTCGCTTTCGGAGAGTATCTCCGCTTGAGCGCACAAGTCCAGCTTCTGCTGAAGGTTGCGCTGCGCTTCGGCTTTTTGCTCGGAAAAGAAAGCGCGACGGCTGTCAAAAAATGCGTTGCATGCTGACTTGAAGCGGTGAAAAATTTTGTTGCTTTCCTTGCGCGGAGCAGCCCCAATGGTTTTCCACATTTTTTGCAGGTCGAGCAGCAGCAGCGTTTTTTCGCTCCACTCTTTCATCAGCAGGGGCGTGGTGGCCAGCAGCTCCTCGGCTTTTTCGCACAGCGCCTGCTTCAGCTGCCAGTTATTTTGCTGCTCTACTTTTTGCTGCTCAAAGTAATCGGTGTGCTTTTTGTTGACCTGCGCAGTAGCGTTTTTAAATCGCTCCCACAGGGAGTTCCTAAATTCGGCAGACACCGGGCCTATATCGCGCCACTGCTCGTGGTACTTTTGCAGCTCTCGGAAAGCCTTTACCACGTCGTCCTTGAGCAGCAGCTCCTCGGACTTTTCGCACAGCAGCTGCTTGAGCTCAAAGTTCTTTTTAAAGTCGAGTTCGCGCAGCTCCTTGTTTATTTTTACCACATCGTAGAACTTCTCCACGTTGTAGTTGTACACCTCCCACACCTCCTTTTGCCTGGGCTGCGGCACCGCGCCGATAGCCCGCCAGCGCGCTTGCAGGTGCTTGAAATCGCTGAATATGGCATTAAAGTCATCCTGACGCTCCAGCAAGCATTTCAGCTCTTCTATGGCGGCCAGCTTTTGAGCAAGGTTGGCTTCGCGCTCCTGCTCCTGCTTTGCTGCCAGGTCGGCGCGCATTTTTTTGTACCTTGCAAACAGCTCTTTGAGCCTTGCCTCCAGCTCGTCGTCGGGCGGGACAAAACCTTCGGCAGAGCCGTTTTGCTCCACAAATTCGCGGCGTAGCAGCTCCTGCTCCAGCGTAAACTTTTTGTAGAAAGCCACCTTAATGGCTTCAACCTCACCTTTGAGGTCTTGCGCCGATTTTTCATCCAGCAGCTTTGCCAGCGCATCCAGCAGCGCTGCGCGATTCAGGCCGTCGTAGGCAACAGCAGCGGGCGATGCCGATTCGGCGTCGGCGTCGGCGTCGGTGCCGTCATCGTCGTCGTCTATTTGCAGCTCGTCCGACGATGCGGCCAGCTGCGTTTCTTCTTCCGAAAAATCAACCATTTCCTGCAACGGCTGAATATCAGCATCTTTCCCTTCAAAATACTCGTTATGAATTTCTTGAGACTCCATGGCGTAATTTAATTATGCTTTAATTAGAGGCGAATTATAAACCTGCAAATATAGCATTTTTGCTTGGGATGCACGAATTTTCTCTAATTTTCACTTTTTTTCACTGCTGTTATAGCAATCGGCTTTGCGTATCTTGCAAACTTCGAGTACGTTTGTCGAAAAAAAAATCATTACCACCAAAGTAAAAATCACAAATTTGAATTATGCGTATAGATATTCTTACAGCTGTTCCGGAGCTGCTCGAAAGCCCCTTTGGGCACTCCATCATCAAGCGGGCGCAGGCGAAAGGTATTGCCGAAATATGCGTGCACAACCTTCGCGACTACGCCGCCGACAAGCACCGCAGCGTGGACGACTACTCCTTTGGCGGCGACGCCGGAATGGTGATGAAGGTTGCGCCCATTTTTGCCGCCATAGAAAAGCTCAAGGCGGAGCGCGCGTACGATGATATTATTTTCATGACGCCCGACGGAGAGCGGTACAACCAGCTCACGGCAAACCACCTGTCAACCAAAACAAGCATCATCATCCTGTGCGGGCACTACAAGGGGGTTGACCACAGGGTGCGCGAGCACCTCATAACGCGCGAGCTCTCGGTAGGCGACTACGTGCTCACGGGCGGAGAGCTTGCAGCTGCCGTTGTGGTAGATAGCGTGGTGCGGCTGCTGCCCGGCGCTATTTCCAACGAAACGTCGGCGCTAAGCGACTCGTTTCAGGACAACCTGCTCGCGGCGCCGGTGTACACGCGCCCCGCGGACTTCAACGGATGGAAGGTGCCGGAGGTGCTGCTGTCGGGTAACTTTAGGGAGATTGCCGAGTGGCAGGAGGAGCAGGCGCTGGAGCGTACGGCGCGGTTGCGCCCCGATTTGCTCGGGAGCAGCAACGGGTAGCCAACACCGGCTGCGACCAGCAGCATGAGCACGATAAATGCATTGATAGTAAATTATTTACCTGCATGATAAAATGATATTAAATATAAATTCTCTATTTTTTATACTATTTAATACAGCTATACATAGTGCTAATATAAAAATAGCGTATTATTGCACCATAAATTCGATACCAATAGGAGATTTATTTTTTATACGAAAATGAAGTATTTATGGCAACAAAAAAGAAAGCAGTAAGCCCTGTTAAAAAGAAGAGTATAGCAAAACCTGCTGCGAAAAAATCGGCAGCGAAAACAGCAACGCCAATAGCGAAAAAAACGGCGAAAGCCGCTCCCGTAAAAAAGAGCGCAGCAAAGCCTGCTGCGAATAAAGCAACTATAAAAGTTACCCCTAAAAAAGCTGCCGCTGTTGGCGTTAGCAAGGCTAAACCTGCTGCAAAGAAAGCGACGGCTGCTGCTCCCCAAAAAGCAGTAAAGCCTGCCGCAAAAAAGAGCGTACCCACAAAAACGACAGCAAAACCTGCCGCCAAGCCTGCTGCAAAAAAGGTAATCAGGCCTGCGGCTAAACCTGCGACTAAGCCGGCTGCCAAAACGGTAGCCAAGCCTGCGGCAAAGCCTGCCGCCAGCCCTGCTGCCAAAACGGTAACTAAGCCTGCGGCAAAACCTGCCGCCAAGCCGGTTGCCAAAACAGTAGCCAGGCCTGTTGCAAAACCTGCCGCCAAGCCGGCTGCCAAAACGGTAACCAAGCCTGCGGCTAAACCTGCCGCCAAGCCTGCTGCCAAAACGGTAACCAAGCCTGCGGCTAAACCGGCGGCCAAGCCGGTAGCCAAAAAGCCTGCGGCCGCTCCCACCAAAAATGGAGCCAAGCCCGCGGCAAAACCGGCGGCAAAGCCGGTAGCCAAAAAAGCAGCCCCCGCTCCCGCACAAAAGCTAGCGGCGCCAAAAAATCAGCCCCAGCCTTTGGCAAAAAATACCGCCGCCTCTCCTCCGCAAGCTCCAGCAACGTCGAATGCCAACCAGCATCAGGAAAAGCGTAACCTGCCGCGAATCCGGATAGGTACCGGCAAGCGCCGCGTGGTGGTGCACTTCAAAAACCTCTCGCCCGAGCAGCTCGAGCTGCTCCGGGAGAAGTACCCAAACGGCTGGAATGACTACGTGATAAAAGTCAACCGAACCGAAACGGACTTTTTTCATGCAGTAATGCTCGAAACCGAAGAAGCCAGCTACCTCGTTAAGGTTGACGTAAAAATAGATACGCACCCCAAAGATGACGACGACATTTTGGACGGCGTTATCAGCCCCGTTGTTGACGGCAGCGACGACATTGCCGGCGGCGACGACGACGTGGACGTAATGTCCGCCGTAGATGCCGACGACAGCGACAACCTGTAGCCTCCAGCGGCTTGACGGAAAAAGGCTATCTTCATCTTTCACTACCTCCCTGTCTCCCAAAAGTGGAGATTCCCGCGAAAGCGGGAATCTCCCTCTCTTCCTCTCCCCCATTTGCTCGTTTGGGGGAGCGGGGGAGGGTAGGGCGTACCCTATCCTCATATCACCCGTATTGAACACCTTACATGGGTATGTATGCGTATTTAGGAATGACGAATAAACAAGATATAACAGTTAATAAAGTTGTCGTCCCTGCGGGACTGCTCGTTGTAGAGACGTGGCGCGCCGTGTCTCTACGCAGGTATGCTGCAATCCGTATGCTGCAATCCCCGCAGGGGTGACACGCTATTAACCGTATGCTTCAGCATGCGGGGGACAAGCAGGAGGCTCCCGCTAAGTCCCAAAGGGACGACAACTTTATTAACTGTTATATCTTGTTTATTCGTCATTCCTAAATACCAATAAGGTTTTTACACGTACGCTTTGTCCTGCAACCTGCAATTCTCCAAAACCTTATTTCTCCAAGGTTACCTTAGTAGCCGATAGATCCGGCCAGGTGTTTACGCTCGCGCATTTTTTGCTCGTGCCAATAGAGCCTCAAAAAAAGATTTAGGCAGCAGCTTTTTCGTTTATAGCCAAAAAATCTTACCTTTGTACAAAATATTTGGTTATGGACGAAAAAATAGCGCTGCTGCGAAAGCATAATTTATGGAACGGGAATACCTTCGATTGGGGGTACAAGCGTAACGCGTACACGGACAAAATAGCGAACTGCACGGGTAATCGCCTTATCAAGGTGCTTGTAGGGCAAAGGCGTTCGGGCAAAAGCTACGTTCTGAGGCAAGTAGCCAAGCAGCTTGTTGATGGCGGAGTAAAACCGGAAAATATCCTGCTCATCAACCGGGAATTTGTCGACCTTGAATTCCTGAGAACCTACAAGGAGCTGGACGAGCTGATAAAATCGTATAAAAAAGCGCTGAATCCTGCGGGCAAAATCTATATTTTTGTGGATGAAGTACAGATGATAGAAGGCTGGGAAAAGGTTGTCAACTCCTACTCGCAAGATTTTTCGGAAGACTGCGAGCTGTTTATCAGCGGCTCCAACTCGAAAATGTTGTCGGGAGAGTTGGCTACACTGCTATCCGGCAGATACATTTGTTTTGAAATATTCCCGTTCAGCTACTCCGAATATACAGGCATCACCAAAAAAGAGAGAGGGCGACAAAGCTACACGGAGTATATGAGTAGCGGCGGGCTTCCCGAGCTGTTCATGCTGCAACAGCAGGAGCTTAAGCGCAACTACGTTTCTGCCGTAAAGGATACCGTGCTGCTGCGCGATATTATCCGGCGGCATAGCGTACGCGACCCTAAGCTGCTCGAAGATATTTTTGTGTTTTTGGTAAACAGCGCTTCAAGCCTCATATCTGCTGCCAATATAGCGAACTATTTCAAAAGCCAGGGCCGCAAAACGAGCTACGACGCCGTATCGGCCTACATCGGATATATCGAAGACACATTTCTGGTTCATCGCTGCAGCAGGTATGACATCAAGGGCAAAGACGTCCTGTCCGGCAACGCTAAATTCTACATCAATGATTTGGCGTACAAAAATTATCTTTACTCGGGTTACGGCTACGGATTTGGATACCTTGTCGAAAATCTGGTATATCTGGAACTTTGCCGGTTGGGGTACGATGTATACGTCGGAGCTTTACGAAATAAGGAGGTTGATTTTGTTGCTAAAAAAGCCGATTTGGTGGTATATCTGCAGAGCGCCTACATGCTCGCTGACAGGGCTACCGTCGAAAGGGAATACTCATCGCTTGAGGCTATTGGCGACAGCTTCGAGAAGGTTGTAGTTTCGCTCGACGAAATTTCCATGCCGCTGAGGGGCGGTATCAAGCATATTCAGGCGTGGAACCTGACCGATATGCTGTAAAAAACAGGCTTTATTTTTTGGCGCTTTGGTGTGCAAGTACGCCGCGTATTGCTCCGTAGGAGTATTGGCGGTTTAGCGTTACAAATATTTGCGCTGCATTTTTATCTTCCGCCTTCTTTATTCCTTTTTCGATGGCGCTTATTTGCTCGTCGCTCAGCCACCTGTGGATGTCAAGCTCGCCGATCTCTACCATTTGCGCAAGGTGCGACTCTACCGTGCTTTCGGCAATATTGCGCGCGGCGGCAATCTGCGCTATCGTTTGCTCCCGGTCGAACATCTCCAGCGTTACTTTTGCCGAGTCGCCCTTCACTGACCTATGCTTTTCGCTGACAGGCTCTACCTTTACTTCGCGCTTTGGCGGGTCAATGTTCACTAAGAGTATGCTATCATACTTTATTATCTGCACTCTGCTTAGCACAAATAGAATATCCATCTCTACCTCTACCAGCTCTTTGAGATACTCTTTTACCCTTGCCGCCTTTTTTACCTCTGCGGCGTGCAGCTGTAGCGGCAGCAGCATTTCGTCGTAAATGTTGAGGTAAAAGTAGCTGGCCGCCTTCGGAACGCGCTGCTGCAAGCCCTGCGGGCTACCTGTTTTTTGCGCGTCGTCGAGGAGCTTGTTCAGCACAGGGATAAACTTGTCGGCAACCTCTTTTAGCGATTTTGCCTTTTGGTAAATTTGCATGGAGAGCTGCTGTGCCTTTTCGACCTCCGGAATTTTTTTTGCCAACGTCAGGTCCATGAATTTTCTGGCAGCGCTTACTAACGGCTGGAGGTTAAACACTTTAAGCAGCTTTTGGGCGCAAAATCGCGGTTTTTCCACCTTCAGCACTTGCTGAAGCCTGCCAACGGTATCTACTTTTTCGGAGAACGTTAGAACATTATCGTCAATGGTGATGCTTCCGGGCGTTATGCGCGACTGTAGCACAAGCCCTTCGAGGGTAGTGCAGCGGCTGAGGGCTACGTAAACCTGACCGGGCGCAAACGCCTGCCCTGCGTCGATGATGGCGCGGTCGAAGGTTAGCCCCTGACTTTTGTGGATGGTGATAGCCCACGCAAGGCGTATGGGGTACTGCGTGAAGGCGCCGAGCTCCTCCTCGTTCACAGCGTTTGTTTCGCGGTTGAGGGAGTAGCGAATATTTTTCCACGTTTCGCGGGTTACCGTCAGCGCCGAAAAGGCAGCGTCTATGGGCTGCACCTTTATTTCCTTGTCGCTGATTTCCGAGATTACCCCCAGCATACCGTTGTAGTACTTCCGGTCTTGCCCCGTATCGTTCTTTATGAAGATGACCTGCGCCCCTTTTTTTAGCTCCAGCACCATTTCGGTAGGCAGCGAGTTGTCCGAAAATTCGCCGGTTATGTCGCCCCGAAAGCAGAATTTTTTTGCGGGCAGCTCCTGCAGCTTTTGCGCGTTGATGCGGTCAACGCGGTAGTTGTGGGTTGAGAGTATGATATACCGCTCGCTGTCGGATGGCCTAAAATCTTGCTTAAAGCGCTCGTTTAGCACTGCCATATCGTCGCCGTTCAGGTTGCCAAGCCGCACCTTGTTGAGCAGGTCAATAAATTTTTGCTCTTTTTGCCGGTAGATTTTTTTCAGCTCAATGTACAGCGGAGTTGCTTTTTCCCACGCCTTGGCGTGAAAGAAAAAATGGCTTTGGTAGTACGGGGCCAGCAGCGACCACTCCTCCTCCTTTGCCACGGGCGGCAGCTGGAATACGTCGCCGATGTAGAGCATTTGTACGCCGCCAAAGGGTTGCATGCTGTTGCGGTAGCGCCGCAGCGAGGCGTCGACGGCGTCGAGCAAGTCGGCGCGCACCATGCTGATTTCGTCAATCACCAGCACATCAAAACTCCTCAGCAGGTCTATCTTTTGCTTTGTCATGCGGAAGTGCGTTGTATTTTTGCTGTAGCCAACGCCGGGAATATACGGCTCGAACGACAGCTGGAACAGCGAGTGTAGCGTTACGCCGCCGGCGTTGATGGCGGCAACGCCCGTGGGCGCCGCCACCAGCACTTTTTTGTCGCTATGCTCGCGAAAGTACTTGAGGAAGGTGGTCTTTCCGGTGCCTGCTTTTCCGGTAAGGAAAATGTGCTGCGAGGTGTTGTTGATGAGGTCTAACGCCAGCTGAAATTCTTGGTTGGAGACGTCGGGGTTTGTCATAGAGGTCAAGCATTACTTAGGTTAAACGTTTACTTCTACCGAAACAGGGCAGTGGTCGGAGTGTACGGCTGACGGGTGTATTGCTGCATTTTGAAGCAGCGCTTTGAGCGGCTCCGTACACAGAAAGTAGTCAATGCGCCAGCCAAGATTTTTGCTGCGCGCGCCGGAGCGGAAGCTCCACCAGCTGTACTGGTCAGGCTTCTGGTTAAAAACGCGAAACGTATCTACAAAGCCCAGCCCGATGAAGCGGTCGAACCATGCGCGCTCTTCGGGCAAAAATCCCGATACCGTTTCGTGCTTTTCGGGGTGGTTGATGTCGATGGGCTTGTGGCAAATGTTGAGGTCGCCGGTGATAATTAGGTTTGGCTTTTCGCGGCGGAGCGCCGTGATGTAATTTGTAAAATCTTCCAGGTAGCGCATTTTGAACGCCTGCCGCTCGTCGCCGGTGGTGCCCGACGGAAAGTAGGAGCACACGAGCGTAAACGCGCCAAAGTCGGCGCGAATCACGCGCCCTTCGCGGTCGTAAGCGTCTATGTTCATGCCAAGCTGTACGCTCTCCGGCTTGGCCTTGCACAGCACCGCCGTGCCGCTGTAGCCTTTCTTTTCGGCTGAGTGCCAGTAGAGGTATTCGTACCCCAGCGCACGAAATGCAGCCTCGTCAATTTGCTCTCGAACAGCCTTCAGCTCCTGAAAGCAAACTATATCGGCGTTAGCCTCCTTGAGCCATCCAATCAAATCTTTGCCCATAGCGGCTCTGATACCGTTTACGTTGTATGAA
Source organism: Prevotellaceae bacterium (assembly GCA_031266935.1). GTDB lineage: Bacteria > Bacteroidota > Bacteroidia > Bacteroidales > UBA932 > JAITMY01. Next base: position 25,840 of record JAISAC010000158.1, on the reverse strand, counting down.
ATTAGCTTCATGTAAGTTGCAATGTATATTACGATGTAAATATGATTTCTGTCAGTTTTTTTGCGCCTCCTTTAGCCTTGCGGTAGAAGTCATCTTACTTCGGCTTTTGGCCAATAACCGCGTGGAGGTATGCTATTTTGTGCTATCTTTGCCGCAAAGATAAGAATTTATGGACGAAAAAAAAACAGGGCTGGTGGTAAAAGCTGCCGGTAGCCTTTACACGGTACAGGATATGGCATCCGGCGCGCTGCACGAGTGTAAAATTCGCGGAAAGCTGAGGCTGCGGGACATGCGCACAACCAACCCGCTGGCGGTGGGGGATATTGTGCGCTACGAGGCCGGCCATGCACCCGTAGTAACGGAGCTGACGCCCCGCCGCAACTACATTATTCGCAAGGCAACCAACCTGTCGAAGGAGGCGCATATTGTGGCGGCAAATGTTGACCAGGCTTTTCTGGTGGTTACGGTTGATTTTCCGCGCACAAGCATGGAGTTCATTGACCGCTTTTTGGTTTCGGCCGAGGCGTATAAAATTCCGGTGAGCATTGTTATCGCCAAAATGGACTTGTACGGCGAGGAGCGCCTGCAGGCGGCGGCGCAAATGGAGGCAACCTACAGCGCCATTGGCTACCCAGTGCTCAAAACGTCAATTAAGGAGGAAGGTACTGTAAAAGCTCTCAAATCATTATTAGCTGATAAAATAACGCTATTTTCCGGCAACTCCGGAGTGGGGAAATCGAGCCTGATAAACGCGCTAAATCCGCAGCTGAAGCTGCGCGTGGGCGAAATTTCGGAGTACCACAACAAGGGTAAGCACACCACTGCTTTTTCCGAAATGTTTGAGGTTGATAAAAACAGCTACGTTGTTGATACGCCCGGCATAAAAGGATTTGGGTTGGTGGACATTGAGCCGCACGAGCTGTCGCACTACTTTACGGAGATTTTTGCCGCCTCAAGGGCATGCAGGTTTACCGACTGTACGCACGTGCACGAGCCGGGCTGCGCGGTGCGGGAGGCTGTAGAGAAAGGCAAAATAAGCACACATCGCTACGTCAGCTACCTCAAAATGCTGGAGGGCGATGAGAAGTACAGAAGGTAGCCGAGCGGCCGGGCTTTTGCGCCCAGCTAAATTTACAGCTCCAGCAGGGGCGGCGGCGGCGGGCTAACCTCCCGATGCTGCTTTTTGGCAATAGAAACAATGCTGTCAACAACGTACGGGCTGTACCCTCGCCACGGCAGCGTATGCTTGTACTCCTTGTAGTACAGCTCTACCTCCTCGCCGCCGGCGCGCATGAGCTTTTCGGCAACTTCCCGGTTGGCAACGGAAAACACAAACTCGTTGGAGCTTACTTGCCCGGAGTTCTCCGAGCGAAATCCATGCTGGATGAGCTTACCCTCGTAGGTTTTGAAAATGTAGCCTTTGTAAACTACATAGTTGAGCTCGCCGCTTTTTACCCCTACGCCAAATACAAAAAAGAATTTGAAGTAAACGAAAATCGTTAGCGTCAGCAGCGCCAGCAAGGCGATGATTAATAAAAATTTTTTCATGCGCAAGTAGTAAATTTATGTAGCGTACAGCAGCCGCTTGGGCGGCCTTACTTTTCGCCTGTGGCTGCCAGCGCGTTTACGTAGCCGGCAACCTCTTTGTAGTTAATATCGTTCATGCACCGGAAGTGCCTCTTGGGACATTCGTCGAAGCCGATTTTGGAGCATGGCCGGCAGCGGAGGTTTTTGACCTCGAAAATTTTCGACCGCCCGCCGGCAAAGTATGGGTACATGCCGAACTCCGGCACGGTGTTTCCCCATACGGAAACAATATCTTTTTTGAGCGCGGCGGCAATGTGCATCAGCCCGGTGTCGTGCGCAACAACAGCTTTAGCCCTGCCTACCAGCATGGCAGACTGGTAAATATTTAAAATTCCGCAGGCGTTGTGCACGTTGTTGCATATTCGGGCAACCTCGCTGCCCTGCTCGTGCTCGTCCTCTCCGCCAACCAGCACTACCGGAAGCGTAATCATGCGGCACAGCTCAACCATGCGCGCTATGGGTATCTTTTTGGTTGCATGCTGCGCTCCGCAAACAAGCGCAACAAATCCGTCCTTTACGGCGACCTTTTCGAGGCTTGCCGGAAGCGTAATATCCTTGGGGATAAAGAAATCCAACCCCTTGGTATCTTTCTTTACGCCCAGCTCGCGCAGCGTTTCGAGGTACCTGTCAACAATGTGCATGGGCGGCAACATGTTTATTTTAAAGTTCACCAGCAGCCACTTGCGCCAGTTTAGCTTGTCGAAGGTAAAAGTTTTTTCGCCCAGCACGCTTTTTATCACAAAGCTGCGCAGGTTGCGGTGCAAGTCGAGGACGTAATCGAAGCCCTCGGCCCGCAGCTCCTTTATCAGCGCCGGGAAGCTGCCGTCGAGCACGTGCACCTTGTGCACGTAAGGGTTGTTCAGGACGAGCGGGGCGTACTTCTTTTTGGTCACAAAGTGAATGTGCGCGTCGGGACGCCGCTTTTTGAGCATCCGCAGCACGGGCGTGGTGAGCACAATGTCGCCAATGGAGCTGAAGCGTATGACTAAGTATTTATATTTTGCCATGCCGCAAAAGTACAACATTTTTTTGGAATATGATGCGGCAGGGGAGCGTCATTTTCAAGTCTATTCTTGTTCCTCTACCTGTAAATCAGCGCCGACATGCTTTTCGGGTTAAATACTTCACACGCCAGCGCCTGTACTTGCTCGGCGGTAACGGCGCGGATATGCTCCTCTACCTCTCTGGAGGAGTCAATTTTGCCGTACACCAGCAGGCTTTTGCCCATACCCAGCATAGCTTGCTCGTTGCTCTCCGAGCCGATGGCAATCTGCCCGAGCAGCTGCTTTTTTGCGCGGTTTAGCTGCGCCGCCGTGAGCTTGCCGGAGCGTATCTTTTCCAGCTCTCCGTTCACCACGCTCAGGCATTTTTCGACGGCGCTTTTTTCGGTGCCAAAGTAGATGGTTGCCGCGCCGCAGTCGGAGTAGAGCGTTGAGGCGACCTCTACGCCGTAGGCCAGCCCGTGCGTTTCGCGCAGCGCAAGGCTCAGGCGCGAGTTTTGGCTTGGCCCGCCCAGCATGTTTACCAGCAGGTACAGCGCAAAGCGGCTGCCGTGCGTGTAGCCAAAGGTGCGGTTGCCCAGCAGACAGTGCGCCTGGTGCGTTGATTTTTTGCAGGTTTTGCTGAAGGCGCTGTAGGCTGGCGCCGGCGCTCTTTTGCTTTGGGCGCTGCTGCGGGGACGCTGCGCAAAGTACTTGTCGGCCAACTTTGCCACCCTCTCAACGCCAAAACTCCCTACCGACGAAAATACCATCCGGTCGGTTGTGTAGCAGCGGTTGACGAAGCTGCGCACCCGCTGCGCCGAAAAGGTGCGCAGGCTACCGGCGCTTCCCAGGATGCTGCGCCCCAAGCTCGACGAGGGGAAGAGCAGCTCCTCGAACTCGTCAAAAATGGCTTCCGACGGGCTGTCGCGGTAGAGGTTAATCTCATCGCGCACCACATCCTTTTCTTTTTCGAGCTCTGCCGGCGGAAAAGTCGAGCTGAAAACGATGTCGGAAATGACGTCAAACGCCTTGCTCAGGTCGCTGCGCAGCACCACGGCGTGCACGGCGGTCTCCTCCTTGGCCGTAAATGCGTTCAGGTCGCCGCCCTGGCTTTCGAGCATGGTGGCTATTTTTAGGGAGCTGCGCGTTTTTGTTCCCTTAAACAGCACGTGCTCCAGAAAGTGCGCCATGCCGTGCTCGTGCTCCAGCTCGTCGCGCGTACCGGCGTTGATGGTAAGCCCGCAGTAGGCCACCGCCGATTTTACCCGCTTGTGTACAAAGCGTAGCCCGTTGGGCAACGCAAGCATTTCAAATTCCATAGCTGCTTCAAAAAAAGAAAAAAAGTAGCGCAAATTTAGCACAAAAAAAAATAACGGCAAGCGTTGGCCTGCTACGCAGGCAAAATTATGGGTGCTGCCAGGAATGCGCGCGCTACGCTTTCTCCACCGTCATTTCGCACACCTTGCAGCTGAATCTGAGCCGGAGCCGGCATCCGTTATTTTCCAAAAAAAGAGGCTCTTGCAGCTTTTTGCCGGAGCCGGATTGCTTGCAGCACCCCAACTCGCGCAGGAGGCAGTAGCGGGTAGTCATGAGGGGGGCTGCTCCTTTGGGCTGCTCCTGCTCAAATGCGGGGCTAACGTCCGCCACGCCGTGCTGCTCATAAAATTTTCGGGCGTAAGCGTTGAGCACATTTCCTTTGAAGCTTAGCGTTGAGTCGGGGTAGGGCGTGGGGCTTTTTGTGGTGTCCTTGCGTTTAGCTGCGTACTGCCGCAGCCGCTGCTGCTCCAGCTGCTCCAAAATGGCGCGCCGCCAGCCGTTAAGCTCTGATATGGCGTAAAAGTATGGTTCATAGGTATCCACACTGACGGATGTGATGTTGAATATAAAATTGCCGGACTTTCTAAGTTGCTCTTTTATAATGCTTAACGATTTATCCCCGTTAGCTGCGGCAATATTCTTTTTATCAATGAGTAAGGTCGCCGAAATGCCATCTTCGTCGGTGGCGGTGAGGCGTACGCTTGCCGGGGTAGCCGTCAGCGAAATCTCCGCATCTACTAAGCGCCGAGCCGAGCGGCCTGCCAGCTGCCGCCGGAAGGCAATATCGAAGCTGCGGAAAACGGTTGCCCCCACCGTTGCGCCGACCATATTTTGCAAAAAAAGGCGCGACCCCTCCGCGCGGTTAACGTGGGCGCCGTGCAGCACGCCGCGGCTGTCGAAAAAGCAAACTCCGTCGCCGTCGCTCACCTTAACCTTTGGCTTGATGTCAACGTATTTGCTGCCAACTTGCCGTATTACCCCTACTTCTTCGCCCAGCGATTTTTGCGTGCTGACGGAGGCCATGCTTTGGGGGTTGCCGTCGATGAAGTAGGTGGTAAAGCCGCGCGAAAATGTTTTGCAGGGTTGCGGGTCGAAATCGAAATGTACCTGCCCCGACGAAGGCTTTTTTTGCCCCGCAAACACCTCGTCGATGGCTTTCCGGTAGTGCGCCACCACGTTCTTTACGTAGCAGATGTCCTTGAGCCGCCCCTCGATCTTGAACGCGCACACGCCGGCCTGCGACAAGCTGCGCAGGTAGGCCGTGAGGTTGAGGTCTCGAAGCGAGAGCAGGTGCCTGTCCTTTACAACCGTCCTGCCGCAGCCGTCTATCAAGCTGTAGGCCGAGCGGCAGGGCTGCGCGCAGGCGCCGCGGTTGGCGCTTCGCCCCGTAAGGTGCTGGCTCAGGTAGCATTGTCCGCTGTACGATACGCAGAGCGCCCCGTGCACAAACGCCTCGAGCTCAACCTTGGGGGCGGCGGCGCGAATGCCGGCTACCTGCAAAAGCGAGAGTTCGCGCGCCAGCACCACGCGCGAAAAGCCGGCGTCCTGCAAAAATTTTACCTTTTCGGGGGTGGCGTTGTGCACCTGAGTGGAGGCGTGGAGCGCAATGGGCGGCAAATCCATTGTGAGGAAGGCCATATCCTGCACGATGAGCGCGTCGCAGCCCGCGTCGCAGGCCGCGATGGCCAGCTGCCGCGCGTCGCCGACCTCGTGCTCGTACAGGATGGTGTTGAGCGTCAGGTAGAGCTTTACCCCGAAGCGGTGGGCGTAGGCAACGGCTTTTGCCACATCGCGGAGGGAGTTGCCCGCGGCTTCGCGCGCGCCGAACCTTTCGGCGCCCATGTACACGGCGTCGGCGCCGTGGTCAACGGCGGCTACCGCCGTGTCGTAATTTTTGGCCGGGGCCAAAAGCTCGGGTTTCAGCAAGCTGCTGCTATTCATCATACCTCGGTTTTTTTTGTACGCCATACGCCTTCCGTGCTGCTCCGGACATGTAGCGCAGCGATGCTGCAAAAGTATAATGTTTAATTTAGAAACGCAAGGCGGCGCCATCAACATGGCTAATCTTCGTCCCGCAGGGTGGACCGACGTTTCATATCGTTAAATCCGTTTCCGCCTCATTGGCGTAGAAAAGACACGCTTTTTCCTCTTTTTACTTTATGTTTATAAAAGGCGTTGCATTTCCTGAATAGGTAGGAAGCTTTCCGTCCCATTTTTCAATGGCGTACTGATTTACAAGCAGCTGGTTGAGCGAAGCGGCTACCACACGGTTGTAGTACGCCTCGCCGTCGCCTTTGATTTTCAGGGCTTGCGCCTCTCCATGCGCCTTTGCAACCTCTATTTTGGCGTTGGCTTCCGCTTCCCTAACCTTGTTTTCGGCCTTTAGCGCGTTTTGAATGGCTTCATTCTTTGCGTCAATAGCGTTTCTTAGGCTTATCGGAGGCGTAATTTGCGCGGTAAATTCTTCAACAATAAAACCTTCCCTTGTCATGGATTCATCAAGCCTCATGCGGACAGCTTTTTCAAACTCTTCCCTGTTCGACATCAGGTAATCGGATGTGTAGGAGTTTCCGCAAGTGCGGTAGGCCTCGTAAATGCACGTGCGGATGTATCCCTCTTCAATATCCGAAAGCGGCTTTCGGTATTTGGTGAATACGTATATCGCCTTTTCGGGGTCTAAGCGGTAGGCAAGCACGGGCGATATGCTGAACGTACTGGCATCTTTGGCATTCACCTGAATGTCTTCAAACGATTTTCGCTGAACGAATACCGGATATTCATACACGCTTTTCGTAAACGGATTATACCACACGAACCCTTTACAGGTTCCAACTACGCCACCGTACTCATGGCTGTCCACCGACCATTTTCTGAACATGATACCGACGCTTCCGCTGTCGATTTTCGTACACGATGTGGCTACCATTAAAGTAAGAGCCGCCGGCAGCAGCAGCAATTTTATTGCTTTCATCTTAATAATTTTTTAGCGGTGAATAAGGTGAGGAATACTTGCTGTTTTGTTGGCGTTTTTGACTTCATTTAAGCTTGGCGCTTCAAAACAATAGCGCAAAGGTATTAATTATTTTGGCAAAGCAAAATAAATGTTGATGGCTAAATCAACTTTTTTTCGTTGGGGGCATAACTTTTCCTGCCGTCCAGCCGAGGCTCTCCTGCTGTATTTTGTACAGCCGGGCGAAGAGCCCGTTTTGCGCAATCAGCTCGTCGCCGATGCCTTCTTCCACGAGGCGACCGTTTTCCAAAACAGCTATTTTGTCTGTACCCAAAACGGTGCGCAGGCGATGAGCGATGACGACAACTGTCCGTCCTTTCACCAGCTCGGAGATGGCTTCCTGAATCAGCGCTTCGTTTTCCGGGTCGAGCGAAGCGGTTGCCTCGTCGAGCAGTACAATGGGGGCGTTCTTCAGCAGGGCGCGGGCAATGGATATGCGCTGGCGCTCGCCGCCGGAAAGCGTGGAGCCGTTTTCGCCGATAAGGGTTTCGTAGCCGCAGGGCATGTGGCGGATAAAGCCGTCGCAGCGCGCCATCCTTGCCGCCGCATACACTTCGTCGTCCGATGCACCCTGCCGCCCGATGCGGATGTTGTTCATCACCGTGTCGTTGAACAGCACTACGTCCTGAAAGACGAAGCTCATGTAGCTCATCAGCCGTTCGGGGTCAACGTCGCGGATGTTTTTGCCGCCAATGCGGATTTCGCCCGACTTTACATCCCAGAAGCGGGCAATCAGGCGGGTGACGGTGCTTTTGCCGCTGCCGGAAGGCCCAACAAGGGCGGTTACGCTGCTTTGCGGAATGGTCAGGCTGAGGTTTTTTATCACGTCGCTTTCGCGGTAGGCGAAGGTGACGTTTTTCAGCTCAATGTTGAAGTTCTGTAGCGCGATAGTTTCATCGCCCGTCATGACCGGCTCGCTGCGAAGCTGCTGCATGCGCCGGGTGGAAATGAGCATGTAGAAAAATTCCGGCAGCAGCGTGAGAATGACAATCAGCGGGGAGTAGATTTTCACGCTGACAATCACGAACGTCAGGAACTTGATGACGTCAAATCCGCCGTCCGTCAGCAAAAGTACGCCCGTTAGCACGACAAGGCCAATGCCTACCTGCATAATCATCATCGCCAGCGTGATGAAAGCGCCCGTAAGCCCTTCGAACTTAATCGCGTTCCACATCATACTCCGCAAAGCGCTCCGCAGGGATTCGGATTTTTCGCCCGACAGCCCGAAGGCTTTCACCACCTTGATGCCGTCTAAATATTCCTGAATCCTGTCGGACACGTTCAGCTTTGCCTGCACATGCTTTTCGCCCAGCTTCGTCTGCAATCTGCGGCTGAGCAGAATCAACCCGAACGATACGGGCAACGCGGCGAACAGGGCGAGCGAGAGCCGCCAGTCGTAAACGGCAAGCAGCGCGCAGGCAAGCGTAATGGTGATGATGTTGGCAAACAGCCCCGGCGCGACGTGGCTCATGACGTGCTCTACGGACGTGCAGTCGGCCATGATGTTCGTCGTCAGCTCCGACAGGTCTTTGCTGTTGAAGAAGCTCATCGGCAGCCGGCGGATGCGCTCGGCGACGTCTAAACGGATTTTTTCCGATTCGCTGTAAGCCGTTACGTAGGTTTTGCGGTACTCGTTGCGGTAGGCAAAAAAGTAAAGCGCCGCGGCAGCTATTCCGCAGCCCAGCAACAGCCAAAGCTTTGCCGTATCCGGCGGATCGCCGGTCATCAGGGGGGCGAGCAGGGTGACGATAAGCTGTATCATCACGATAAACGGCAGCAGCAGCGCGAGGTTGGAAATTACCACCGCGACAACTGCCCGCTTGAAATCGCGGTATCCTTCGTCGGACAGACCTAACAATTGTTTAATCTTTTTCATGACAAGCCTCCTTTTTTTGCCAGCGTCCAGCTCATGGCGCCGGTGTATTGCTGCCACAGGCGGCTGTAGCGTCCGTTGGCGTGAATTAAATTGCTATGTTGGCCTTCCTCCGACAGGCGTCCGCTGTCAATCACGACAATTTTGTCCGCCGCGCGTACCGTGGACAGGCGGTGCGCGATAATGATTACGGTTTTACTGCGCATCAGCTCTTCGAATGCCTGCTGGATTTTCTGCTCGTTTTCCGGGTCGGCAAAAGCCGTCGCCTCGTCGAGCACGAGGATGGGGGCGTTCTTGAGGATTGCCCGCGCAATGACGATGCGCTGCCGCTCGCCGCCGGAAAGGTGTACGTTTTTTGTGCCGACAACCGTGTCGTAGCCGTCCGGCAGCTGCATGACAAACTCGTGGCACTGCGCCGCCTTCGCCGCGGCAACGGCGTCGTCGCGGCTGGCGTTTCTGTCGCCGACAAGGATATTATCCATTATGCTCTGCTTAAAAAGGAAGACATCCTGGAAGACGAAGCCGACAATGCTCATCAGGTAGTCGCTGCTCATGCTGCGCACGTCCACGCCGCCGATTTTGACCGCGCCGCCCGTTACGTCGTAAAAGCGCGGTATCAGGTGCGCCAGCGTAGATTTTCCGCTGCCGGATGGCCCAACCAGCGCCGTCAGCTCGCCCTGCCGCGCCGTGAAGCTGACGCCCGAAACGGCAACGGCCTCCCCTTCGCCGTTATACGTGAAGGTGACGTTTTCAAAGGAAACAGAATAATCGTCCGTTGTCTGCGGATGGGCGGTCTCCGCAAGCGGCGGGACATCGAGTATTCTGTCCATGCGCCCGATGCCGTCTGCAATCTGCTTGCCGGTCTGCGATACGTACAGGAGCTTGGTGAACGGCGTGGCGAGCGACATGGAAAAGACAAGGTAGAAAACCGCCGCCATCGCAAACGCGGGATAGTCCGTCACGCTCCCGGACAGCAGGATAATGACCGGAATCAGGAACAGGTAAACATGGTTTACTATCAGCAGGAACATTACCATGTTTGTGCGGAAAGCCATGGTGTATTCCAATACAAATTTGCCGTAGCTGCGGATAATTTCGTGAAACCTGCGGAAGGAGAAAATCGTCTGGTTGAAGGCTTTCAGCACCGATATGCCGCGCACGTACTCCACCGCCGCGTTGTTCATGTCCTCCAGCGAATCCTGATATTTTTTGATAAAGGTTTGCGCCTTTTTGTTGCCGTAAGCCGCCGCCTGAATCAGGTAGCTAAAAACAAGCGGCGCAAAGCTCGCCAGTCCCAGCCGCCAGTCGAACCAAAACAATACCGCCAGCGTAACCACCGGCATGGCGAAAGACCCAACAAGGTCGGGAAGCTGGTGCGCAATGAAGCCTTCCAGCTTTTCGATGTTCTCGTCCACGATTTTGCGCAGCTTGCCGGTAGCGTTCCCCGTGTGGAAGCCCAGCGGCAGCGAGGCGATGTGCCGCGTAAAATCCAGCTTGAGGTGGTAAAGCGTGGTAAACGCCGCCACGTGCGAGCACATCAGCGCGATGAAATTCAGCAGGATTGCCGCCACCGCGCCGCCGCAGGCCAGCCAGCCAAGCTGCGCCATGTACGCGCCGCTCAGCGTACTCAAATCCGCAAAGTGCAGCACCAGCTCGCGGATAATGCCGTAAATGGCAATAAACGGCGCGAACGACGCCACGACGCTCAGCGCCGACAGCGCGCACGAGGCAACAACAAGCGTTTTCTTCACCGTTGCCAGCTCCCACAGCCGCGCCATGCCCTGCTTGCGCCGACGCGCTTCATGCTGCTGGGGAGGATGTTTGATTTTATTCATAAACACATGCAATTTTGATTTGTGTATTCATATTGATATATGTTCTTAACATTGTGAAACATAGAATATGAATGTTGCAAAGGTATGAACAATAAATATTGTCGTCAATCCTCATTTGTAGGTATTTTGAAATAAAAAGTTACTGCTATACGCTGTTTCCCCCGATTTTCTTTTCCCAAACTTTGCAGATATAAAAAATGTTTGTACCTTTGCATCAACAGAAGTCGTTGCCATCCCGTAAGATCTGGCGCGGCTCATTTTTTTTATACCTAATGAACAAGCCTGCATACACAATTCCCGACCATAAGAGAAAAAAATAAGAGAACAACATGGCAAAAAATGAATATATAACAATAGCTGATTATATTTCAGGAGTTCAAGTGCATGCAACGCCCGAAGAAATAGATGCAGTACAGACTTTTTCGAGGCAATTAGTCGAAGATTACGGCTATCCGAGAGAGCATATTCAGACACACCCGCAACACCGCGTAAAAGTGCGCCCGTCTGATACAAAAAAAGAATATCCTGTTGATATTGTTGTGTTTCTCGACCAGCTAAAAGACGATGACGGATTGTACATTGTTGTTGAATGTAAGAAAAAAAACCGCAAGGACGGCAAAACGCAACTTGAAAACTACTTAACGCTTTCTTCTGCCTATCTGGGCGTTTGGTTTAATGGCGAGGAACGCTTTTTTATTCGCAAATTTGTTAAACCAAACGGTGAAGTTGTTTTTGAAGAAATCCCGAATATCCCGAAATACAAGCAAAGAATTGAAGATATTGGACATTTCAAACGCTCTGATTTAAAGCCAACCCATAATCTTAAATCCATTTTTAAATCAATTCGCAACCACTTAGCCGCCAATACTGTTGGGGCTACTCGTGATGAAGTTTTGGCGCAACAGCTTATCAATATTATTTTCTGTAAAATCTATGACGAAAGATATACTGCGCCCGATGAAATGGTGAAATTTCGGGCCGGAGTTGACGAAAAGCCCAAAGAAGTAGAAAAGCGTATTTTGGATTTATTTAAAGAGGTAAAGACTAATTTACCAGAAGTTATTGATGGCGAAGATAAAATCACTTTAGACACAAAATCTTTGATGTTTATCGTTGGGGAGCTGCAAAATTATTCCTTAATGGAAAGCGAGCGAGATGTTGTCGCCGATGCTTTTGAAACCTTTATCGGACACGCTTTGAAAGGTGGTTTGGGGCAATTTTTCACGCCTCGTAATGTTGTCAAAATGATTGTTGATATTTTGCAGCCAACCGAAAATGATAAAATTATAGACCCTGCTTGTGGGAGCGGCGGATTTTTGATAGAATCATTAAAATCCGTTTGGGATAAAATCAACCAAAAATATACAAAGTTAGGTTGGAATGATGTGGAAATCAGCAAAAAGAAAATTGAAGTTGCCACAAAAAATTTCAGAGGTATTGACAAAGATTACTTTTTGAGTAAAGTTGCCAAAGCCTACATGAATTTGGTCGGGGACGGAACAACAGGAATTTTCTGCGAGGACAGCTTGGAAAATCCCAAAAATTGGCGTTCCGAAGCCAAAACAAAAATCGAAATGGGAGCTTTTGATGTGCTGCTGACAAATCCGCCGTTTGGCAGCAAGATTCCTGTTGTAGGAGAAGAAAAGCTGAAACAGTTTGAAGTTGGACACAAATGGAAGCAAGCCAAAGAAAGCGGCAAATGGATAAAAACAGAAAAAATAAAGGAGCAGGAAGAGCCGCAAGTGCTTTTTATTGAAAGATGCTTGTCGCTTTTAAAAGACGGCGGACGAATGGCAATGGTTTTGCCAAGCGGTATTTTAGGAAACGAGCAGGAAGAATACTTACGGCAGTATATTTTGAGCAAAGGACATTTATTTGCTATTGTGAAATTGCCGCTTGAAACATTCAGCCCCCATGTAACAATCAATACAAATGTTCTTTTTATTCAAAAAGGGGAAATGGATAAAAAAGATATTTTTATATCTATAAACGAATATTGCGGACACGATAAAAAGGGGAGGGCAGCCGAAAAAGACGATATTCCAAATATCGCAGAAAATTATCAAAATCGCAAGGAAAATGATTTGAATTTTTTTATTGAACAGGATTTGTTGGAAAACAGCTTTGTTGCCAAACGGTATTTGAAAAAATATACCGATAATATAGAAAAAATCAGGCAAACAAAATATGATATTGCTGATTTTGGCGATATTATAGAAACGGTGCATAATGGTGTAAACATAGAAGGCGCGTCTATTTATGTGGAAAAGAAGCAGGGTATTCCGTATATTCTTGTAAAAACAATCACAAAAGAGGGTATCAATTTTGAGAATTTGAAATACATAAATAGCTCGTTGAAAACAAATAAAGAAGTAATAAAAAACACAGTTGACGAAAATTCTATTGTGATGACGAGAGCGGGAAATGCCGGAATTGCAGCAAACATTCCTCCCGATTTAAGAGACGCTGTTGCTTCGGGCTTTCTAATCAATATTAAAATAAAAAAAGGAATTAACCCTTACTACATTGTTTCATTTATCAATTCCGAATATGGGCAAATGCAGTTAGAACGGATTTCAAGCGGCTCTATTTTACAAAGCATTCGTTCTTCCGATTTGAAGCGGGTAAAAATTATTTTGCCGCCAAAATCAATTCAAGATTCTATCGGCAACAAGCTGAAAGAAGCCGTATATGCCGCTGCGCAGGCAAGAACGAAAAGTGAAGAAGCGAATAATGAAACGATAAATCTGATATTTTAGTATTCAACCAAAAATTAATACACATTTAATACACATACGGTATCAGCCGCTTTGTACGCTTTTTGTATTCCCTGTACTGCTCGCCGAAGCGTTTCATCATCAGCTTCTCTTCGTCGGGGATGCGGACGATGAAAAGAATGGCCAGCCCCGTAGCAATGGTGAGGGCGTAAAACCAGCTGGCGGTAACGAGCGCAAACGAAACCAGCCACAGGAGCATGTCGGAGTACATGGGATGGCGCACCCACCTGTAGGGTCCCGAAACAATCAGCGTATGCTCTGCATCATACCCGGCACGGCAAGGGCAAAAAACATTACCAGCGTGAGCATCTTTTCGCGCTTTGGCGCAACCTCCAGCTCCGTTACCGCGTGGGTTACTTTGTACCTTTTCAGGTAGTACATGCGAATAACGTTCATGGCGATAACCAGCGCCCCTAAAAGAATTTTGTAAGTAATTTCGTTCATGAATAAAGTCTTTTTAATGTAAAGTTCCCTTGCTCCGTGCTGCGCCGGCCGAGTGCGTGTGGACTAAAAATCCACTTAAATTTATCCTCAGAAATGGGTTGACGTTTTCTTCAGCCAAAAAGCGGCGTATTGCTTGCTTCAGCTCCTCAAATTCGCCAACGGAAAATGCCATGCTTACGGAGGCGTCGCCAACGGGCAGGTAAACGTCGTGCGCTAACCCCTTGCCGCTGTTGGCGGCCTTGTAGTAGTGCGGGTCAATGGATTCGAGGTAATCCGAAAATCCCTTTAGCCGCTTGAGCGTGGGGAAGTGCATCATGACGTTGCCTGCCTCTACGTGTATTTTGGAGCAGGCGCTGCATTTGAAAATTCTCATACCTCCACCTCCTGCTTTAGCTGCGCAACCCACCTGTCGATGCGCTCGCCCGTAAGGTTGCTTTCGTTGTCCTCGTCCACAACCAAGCCGACGAACTGCCCGTTGACGACGGCTTCGGAGGCGTCGAACGAGTAGCCGTCCGTTGCCGTAAACCCGACCACAGTGGCTTTATCCTTCACCGCCCTGTAGATGGCGCCAACGGCGTCGCAGAACGTGTCGGAGTAGGACTGCGAGTCGCCGCAGCCAAACAGAGCGACTTTCTTTCCCGACAAGTCGGCCAGGGCAACCGTTCTGATGAAGCCTTCCCAATCCTCCTGTAAGTCGCCCAGCCCCCACGTTGAGCTGCCGAGCAGCAGCACGTCGTAGGGCGCCAAATCGCCCGCCCCGGCTTTCCCCACGTCGTAAACGTCGAGGCTATCAACGCCTAACTTTTTTGCAATGCTTGCGGCTACGCTTTGCGTGTTGCCGCCGGATGAACCGTAAAAAATTCCAACTTTTTTCATAATTGTTTTACTTTAAAGGGTTATAGTATGGCCAACAAAGCTGGCGATATTTGCGCTGTTCGTAGCACGCTGTAAAATCCAGCTTGATGAAGCGACAAAGGTATAAACAGTAAATATCTCCGTCAATCCTCATTTGTAGGTATTTTGGAAGAAGAAGCTGCTGCTATCGGGTTACACGGTTTTTACCGCAAAATCTTGCAGGATAGGGTTTTTTAGCAAACAAGTTCGCTTGAACAAGCCTGCATACACGATTCCCGACCGGATTGTACGAAAAAAAGCGTGTATTCCTCTACAACCGGGTTACACGCTTTTTGAGCAGCATGAGGTGGATAATCAGTTTTTTTCCAAACCGTTGATGATGTCTCCTATTTGCTTTTTGAGGATGGGGATATCGTTTACGACAATATCCCAGATAATGGCGAGCGATACTCCAAAATATTGATGCGTTACAAAATTCCTCATTCCTCGCATGGCTTTCCAGTCAACATCAGGGTATTGCGCTTTCAAGGCGTTGGAAACATTGACGGACGCTTCGCCGATAATTTCGAGGTTGCGGATAAGGGCATCCTGTTCGACCCACTGTTCTTCAAAATTACCGTAGCTGTGCAGCTGGCCCGACAGATATACAACCTTGGCGATGCAATCGCGTATATGCCCCAGCCGAAACAGATTTCTTTCCTTATCATCCATTGCTGTAAATTAACTTTAAATCGTTCATAATATGTGGCTTCATTCCCTGATGAACAAACCGCTCATCAATCAAATCTACTTTTTTTGCCAAATTTTTTTCCAGGTATTCTTGCAGATTCAGAAATTTTGAAAACCCGATTACATTTTGAAAGTTGTACAGAATATCAATATCGCTTTCCGGCGAGTCTTCGCCGCGCGCTACGGAGCCGAATATTCCTATCCTGACCGGATTGTACGGCAGCATTGACCGAATGATAATATCTATCTGACTTTGCGATAGCATTGCTGTTTTTTCGTTTTTTTACGGTTCAAAGGTACGATGTTTTCCTCAATCGTCCAAATCGCGTACAAACCAATGCGTCAAGAGCGTTAGGGCTCAAAAGCCTTGCCCTACTTCGCACGGCGTGGTTTTGTGCATTGCCCGTAGGGCATTCATATCAATAAAACATGGACACCATCAAGTTTTTCAGCAGACCCTATTCATGGAATTATTCGTTTCCCATAGTATAAATGCCCCACTTCTATATTATCAAAAATTACAATTTTAGGTAAATGTCCCCATTTTTTATACCCGCATTTTTCTATCAGCTTGATGCTTGCCTCATTGTTATCTATTATTATTGCAAATAATGTTTTTATGCCCTGGTTATAACATTCTGATTCCATATATTCAATCAATTCTTTCCCTATTCCTTTTCCCCGGTAATCTTTATCAATAAAATAACTTATTTCGGCAACTTGTTTTAATGCTACCCTTCCCGGCCTGTATGGATTAATGTATACAAAACCAATTACAGTATTATTAATTTCCGCAACATAAATTGGATATTCTTTGCTATTATGTTCCTTGAACCATTCAAAACAATTTTCTTTTGTCCACGGCGTTAAATAAGCAACTTTAAATTTTTCGTGAATAGCTTGATTATGTATATTGTTTATATGTTCAACATCCTCTATTTTTGCACCCCTGATATTCATAAAATTTATGCCTCCTTTTGTTTTTCATATTTTATAGATGATTTATATTGGTTTAAAATTTCATTCAGATACGAAACATGTAATCTTTTGCAAAGATATACTTTTTCCGGATGCGGAAAGAAATAGCGGGCGCTTTTTTGTGGAGTGGCGTAAAGTTTTATATATTTGTGGGAAAATAGCAGCCGCTCCGGCAGCTGACAACTTTTAAGATTGACTTTTTCTTGGAATTTGAATTAACCTCCGAATATCAGCCCACCGGCGACCAGCCAACAGCTATTGCAGAGCTCGTGGAGGCGCTGCGCAGCGGTACGCCGTACAACACGCTGCTGGGGGTTACCGGCTCGGGCAAAACGTTTACCATCGCCAACGTGATAGCGCAGCTCCGGCGCCCCACGCTGGTGCTGAGCCACAACAAAACGCTGGCGGCGCAGCTCTACGGCGAGTTCAAAGGTTTCTTTCCGCGCAACGCCGTGGAGTACTTTGTGTCGTACTACGACTACTACCAGCCCGAGGCTTACCTACCCACCACCGATACGTACATCGAAAAAGACCTCGCCATAAACGACGAAATCGAAAAGCTGCGCCTGAGCGCAACCTCATCGCTGCTGTCGGGGCGGCGCGACGTGATTGTTGTGTCGAGCGTGTCGTGCCTCTACGGTATTGGCAATCCCGACGATTTTCACAGCAACACCATCTCCGTAAAGGTGGGGCAAAAGCTAAGCCGGCAAAAGCTGCTCTACTCGCTGGTGGACAGCCTGTACTCGCGCAACGAGCTGGAGCTCAAGCGCGGAACCTTTCGCGTAAAGGGCGATACGGTGGATGTGCACGCCGCCCAGGGCGACTTTGCCTACCGCTTCGTTTTTTTCGGAAACGAGGTGGAAAAAATCGAAATGTTTGAGCCCGTCAACGGCGGGCTGATTGAGCGCCTCGAGGAGGTGCGGGTGTACCCTGCCAACATTTTTATAACCACCAAGGAGCGCCTGTACGCCGCCATCAACAACATTCAGGATGACCTGATGAAGCAGTGCAAGTTTTTTGAATCCATAGGGAAGCCGCTGGAGGCAAAAAGGCTCAAGCAGCGCGTGGAGTACGATATGGAAATGATGAAGGAGCTGGGCTACTGCTCCGGCATAGAAAACTACTCGCGCTACTTTGACGGACGCAGCGCCGGCTCGCGGCCATTCTGCCTCATCGACTACTTCCCGAAAGATTTCCTGCTCGTGGTGGACGAGAGCCACGTTACCATGCCGCAGGTGCACGCCATGTACGGCGGCGACCACTCGCGCAAGCAAAATCTGGTGGAGTACGGATTTCGCCTGCCCTCGGCGATAGACAACCGCCCGCTCAAGTTCGAGGAGTTCGAAACGCTCATTCCGCAGTCGGTATTTATCAGCGCCACGCCCGCCGACTACGAGCTGAGGAAAAGCAACGGCGTGATTATTGAGCAGCTCATACGACCAACGGGCTTGCTCGACCCGGTTATAGAGGTGCGCCCAAGCTACAATCAGGTTGACAACCTGATTGGGGAAATTCTGACTCGCGCGGAAAAAGACGAGCGCGTACTGGTTACTACGCTCACCAAGCGCATGGCGGAGGAGCTGACCAAATTTTTGGAGAAGGCGCAAATTCGCTGCCGCTACATCCACTCCGACGTGGATACGCTAGAGCGCGTGCAGATTATGGAGAACCTGCGCAAGGGGCTGTTCGACGTGCTGGTTGGGGTAAACCTGCTGCGCGAAGGGCTGGACCTGCCCGAGGTGTCGCTGGTAGCCATCCTCGACGCCGACAAGGAAGGGTTTCTGCGCAACACGCGCTCGCTTACGCAAACAGCCGGACGCGCAGCGCGCAACGTAAACGGCTTAGTCATCATGTACGCCGACAAGGTGACGCAATCCATGGAGCAGACGATTAGCGAAACCAACCGCCGCCGGGAAAAGCAGCTGGCGTATAACGAAAAAAATGGCATCACGCCCACGCAGGTAATCAAGAGCAACCGCGCCATTCTTTCGGGCGAGGAGCTCAAGCCCGCGGCAAGCTACTACGCCGAGCCTGTGGAAATCAGCATTGCCGCCGACCCCGTGCTGCAGTACATGAGCGTACCCGAGCTGCAAAAAGCAATAAGCCGCGAAAAAAACGCAATGGAGGCTGCCGCCAAAGCCCTCGACTTTGTCGCCGCCGCCTCGCATCGAGACGAAATGTATGCCCTGCAAAAGCTCGTAGAGCAAAGCGGCAGCGGCAGCAGCGGCGGTGGCGGCGGCGGCGGCGGCGGCAACAAGAAACAGGAGGCCGGTAGCCGATGAAGTTACGTTACGCTTTATTTGCTTTTGCCTAATCTTTGCAGAAATATTCATGGTAAATTCTCTTCATAAAAGCAGAACTTTTTGCGTTGTCAACCTTGGGTGCAAGCTCAACTTTGCCGAGGCCTCTACCCTTGCGCGGCAGCTCGGCGGCATGGGCTTTGTGCAGGCGGGCGAGGGCGAGGCCGCCGATGTTTACGTGGTGCATACCTGCGCCGTAACCGCGCAAGCCGAAAAAAAATGCCGGCAGGCCATCCGCAAGCTGGCCGGGCAGGGAGGCAACGCCGCTATATGCGTAACGGGCTGCTATGCGCTGCTAAAGGGCGACGAGCTGAGGCAAATGCCGGGGGTAACTTTGGTGGCCGACAAGCGCGAAGCGGTGCAAAAAATCGGCGAGTACTTTGCACGTTCCGGCTACGCCTGCTGCCCTCCACCCACCTCCACCGCTACCGATGATGATGATGATGCCGATTTTTTCACGGCATACTCCTCCGGCGACCGCACGCGCTCGTTCCTCAAGGTGCAGGACGGCTGCGACTACCGCTGCTCGTACTGCACCGTTCCGCTGGCGAGGGGCGCAAGCCGTAGCGCGGCCATCGAAAAAGTTGCTGAGCAGGCAAGGAAAATTGCGGAGCAGGGCGTGAACGAAGTTGTGCTAACCGGCGTGAACATTGGCGATTTCGGAAAATCAACGGGCGAGAACTTTTTGCAGCTGGCGCAGCGCTTAGAGGCTGTAGAGGGGATATCCCGCTACCGGATTTCGTCCATTGAGCCTAACCTGCTCACGGCAGCGCTGGTCGATTTTGTTGCCGGCTCGTCGAAGTTCCTGCCGCACTTCCACATTCCGCTGCAGGCGGGCAGCAACCGCGTACTCGGTCTTATGCGCCGCCGCTACACGCGGGAGCTGTTTGCCGAAAAGCTACGCTACATTCGGGCAAAAATGCCCCTTGCGTTTATCGGCGTTGATGTTATTGCGGGCTTCCCGACCGAAACGGAGGAGGAGTTTGAAAGCGCCTGCTCCTTTCTGGAGGAGCTGCAGCCGTCATACCTGCACATATTTCCGTACTCCAAGCGCCCCAACACGCCGGCGGCTGCCATGCCGCAAACGCCGGATGCGCAAATATCGAGCAGGGCGAAGCGCCTGGGGGCGCTCTGCGCCGCGCTGCAAGCCGATTTTTACAGGCAAAACGTTGGCAAAACGGGCAGCGTACTTTTTGAAAGCGCCTGCAGGAATGGCCGCATGTTCGGGTTTTCCGAAAACTATGTGAAGGTAGCGCTACCCTACAGCGCCGATTTGGCCAATAAAATTGTGCCTGTGCGCATGACGGGTGTAGGCGAGGACGGAAACATGCGCTGCGAAGTTGTAAAATAATTTGTACTTTTGCGGGCTTGCAGCTATTCAGAGTTTTCATAGAATGATAAATTTTCGGGATGATAAATTTCCAGCATATTTTCGATAAGTTCAACGATTTGACCGTTATGGTCATCGGAGACGTGATGATAGACGCCTACATGTGGGGCAAAGTTAACCGCATTTCGCCGGAGGCGCCCGTTCCCATTCTTGCCAGCGCGCAGCGGGAGCACCGCCTGGGCGGCGCCGCCAACGTTGCGCTCAACCTGCAGGCGCTGGGCGCAACCCCGCTGCTGTGCTCCGTCATTGGGAACGACAGGGAGGGCGAAGTTTTTATGAAAACGCTCGGCGCAAACGGGCTTACCCAGCTGGGGATGCTCGCGGACAGCACGCGCATAACCACCACCAAAACCCGCGTTATTGCAGGTACGCAGCACCTGCTCCGCATCGACGAGGAAACCACCAAGCCGCTGCACGAAAATCTGGAAAAGGCATTTTGTGCGCGGATAGAGCAGCTCATTACAAGCGAAAAGATCGACGCCATCATCTTTGAGGATTACGACAAGGGAGCCATTACGCCCGGCGTAATACGCCGGGTTGTAGCCCTCGCCAACGCCCGGAAAATACCAACGCTGGTTGACCCCAAAAAGCGAAATTTTTTGGAGTACAGGAACGTAACGCTGTTTAAGCCCAACTTCAAGGAGCTGTGCGAGGGGCTAAAGGAGGATGTTGACAAGCAAAGCTACGACGCTATTTTTGAGGCCGCACGAAAAATCAACCGGCAGATGGGCGTACGCTACGTCGTGGTTACGCTCTCCGAGCGCGGCGTTCTTGTCTCCGACGGCGAGCAGTACTCCGCCATTCCGGCAGCGCTGCGCAACATCACCGACGTTTCGGGCGCCGGCGACACCGTGATAAGCGTGGCAAGCCTCTGCCTCTCGGCGGGCATGGCAACTCCGATGGCGGCGGCGGTAGCCAACCTCGCCGGAGGGCTGGTCTGCGAAAAAGTTGGCGTTGTGCCCGTCGACAAAAAGCTGCTGCTGGAGGAGTGCGTCAAAAAGCTCGCGTAGCGATGAATCTCCTTTCATACAACTAAATCGTAAATGATTATTTAGGGTTTGCTGAAAAACTTGATGGTGTCCATGTTTTATTGATATAATTTTTATGCTGTGCACGAACTATTTTTATGCTTTCCCCGTTAGGGGAACCATATCAATAGAAAAATGGAAATAATAGAAACGTACACCGCTTTTTCTCTTATCCTCCGTAGGGGATTCATAGCTAAGAGATGAATGCCCTACGGGCAATAAAACGGGCTTGCCGATACGCTGTTCTATTGATATGAATGCCCTACGGGTAATGCACAAAACTATGCCGTGCGAAGTATAGCCTTTTTTTTTATCGACAGGGGCGCATATTCCGTCAACTTGTGCTATATTTGCGAAGCATTCGCCGCAGACGGCGGTGCTGCATTGTTGAATTTAAAAATTATTACCATGACAGCTGAAGAAAAAGTGCTGGAGGCCATGCGTAAGGCTGGCGAGCCGCTGAACGCCGGAAAAATTGCTACGCTGGCCGGCATTGACAAGAAAGACGTAGAAAAAGCCATGACCCGCTTGAAAGCCGACGGCAGCATTGTGTCGCCCAAGCGCTGCTTTTGGGAGCCGGCAAAGTAAGGCGGCGGCACCGCGAGCGGGCTGCTTTGACCTGAACTCAACGGAATTTGAAATTTGAACCTCCTTCTTTCCACTGCTTACTTTGCGCCGGTACAATATTTTTGCGCAGCGGCATCTTGCCGGCAAGTTTTTGTTGAGGCGCACGAGCGCTACCTCAAGCAAACCTGCCGTACGCGCTGCAAAATACTTGGGGCCAACGGCGTACTCTTGCTCTCGGTGCCGGTAGAAAAGGTGCACGGCGAAAAAATGCTCATCCGCGACGTGCGCATTGACTACAGGCTGCCGTGGCAGCGTACGCACTGGCGCTCGCTCGTTTCGGCGTACAGCTCCTCGCCCTTTTTTGAGCACTACGCCGACGAAGTAGCGCCTTTTTTCGGGCAGCGCCAAACCTTTCTGCTTGACCTTAACATGAAAATAACCCTGCTGATGTGCAATTTGGTGGGCATTAGGGCCGAAATACGGCTGACAGACGCTTACCGGCAGGCCGAAAGCGGTACGCTTGACCTCCGCCAGGCCATTAGCCCCAAAAGCGACTCCCGGCAGCACGACGGCAGCGCGCTTGCAGCGGTAGAATACTATCAGGTATTTTCTCAAAAATTTGGCTTTACCCCCAACCTTAGCATCCTCGACTTGCTGTTCAACGAGGGGCCGGAGGCGTTGACGGTTATCAGGCGGTGTATATCAGAGGAAGCAGCGGCGCTGCCTGCCCTTGACGTGACGGTAGCCTTAGAATCTCCATCCTAACGAAATGAAGAAATTGCTTTGGTACATGGTGTACTCCTTTGTGTCGGATATGATGTTGGGAAATCCGGCAACCCGGCTTTCCGCGTAGTACATATATTCTTTATCTTTTTGGTTGGCAAGGCTGTACGTTAAGTTAATGCTGAATATTGAGGAAATTTGTAGCCCCAATCCTCCCGAAAAAATATTTATTGTGCCGTCTTTTTCCGCTTTACCGGTATACGGATTATCGTAGTAGGCGTAGCCGAGGCGAAAAGCAATGTTTTTGTAACCCAGCTCTCCACCCAGGCGCACGTTGTGAGTGCCTTTGTGGAAATTCTCAATGTTGGCGTTCGACGTGTTATAGTGCGGGTCATCGGAGTTGCGGGCAGGATAATCGCTGTCTTCCCGCAGCATTATACCGGCGTAGTTCACATACTCATAGTCTGCGCTAAGAATACCACGCCAATCATCTACCGCCGACCCGCTAAACACGTATGCCAGGCCCCCCATCATACGGGTAGGAGTTTCGATGTTGTAAACAATCTTATTGGGGTCTATCCATGCTTTTTCCGTGCCAACCGTCCGGTTGGAGATGATGTTGGCGCTGTACTCATCGTTTATGCTCAGGAATGTCCGGGTATGGACAGCCGCTCCGAGCCTCAACCCGTTGAGGATATCGGCGTTGGCAAACGGCCACGCAATGACGCCAAACTTGAAGTTGTACCCCATGCCTCTTTGCGCAAAATTTTTACTGTAAGAAAAGTTTCTAAACTCCGATTGATTATTTTCTTTGGCATACTCCGACGCCGTATTGTTTTCGTTAAATTCCACAGCGTTAATGCCGATACCAACGCCAAAGTAGGCTACGTTGCTCACGTTGCCGCCAAAGCTGAAATCGTAGGTAGAGAGCGAGCCGCTCAGCTCTGTGTACTGCTGAGCCCGCGTTTTGTCCCCGTCTGTCAATGACGGAAAGTATATATTCTTGGTAGAGTCTTGGTGGTTTATGAGGTACGTTTGGTAAGCCATATATGCCTCATTGTTGCGCAGGTTACCGGGCAGGCGGCCATCGTTAACTCCGCACAGGGCAAAGTAGTCCATGTATGTATTGGAGCTTTGGTAGCTACCTACAGCCGCATACCGCTGCGTGAAGTTGTTTGTCCTGTTAAAGGCAAAACCAAAGCTAACGCTTACTAACCCTTCGTCGCGGCCAAAATTATATACGCCAACAGCAGCTATGTTAGACAGGCCAAAGTTGTAGCGATAATCGTTGGATTTTTGCCCCATGTAGGTAACGTCTGTTGCTGCGGACAGCAAGTTTCCCGTAATAGTAAACTCATTGGAGCGATATACGCCAATACCCGCAGGGTTGAAAGCAATAGCGCCGGCATCACCGCCAAGCGCCGCAAATGCACCTCCCATAGCGGCAAAACGCGCTGTGCCAAGATGCGCAGTACGGGAGAATCGTAATCCATCCGATTCATTTTGGGCTACGCTGCTGCCTGCAAAGCAAAGCAAAGCAGCAGCAAAAAGGCATGTTTTTTTCATCATGGTATTGACCAATTATTGTTGTTTTGTTTGTAGATGTTTTCAGCTGTTTTCTTTCAGCTATTTTCTCTTTCTGCTACCTTCTGCCGGAAGATGAGCCGCGGCCGCTGCTACCTCCGCTGCCCCCGCTGCCCCCGCTGGAGCGAGAAGAGGAGGTGCCGTAGCTGCCGCCGCCGCCGCTGCTGGAGCGAGAAGAGCTGCCATAGCTGCTGCTGTTACTGCTGCTGCTGCTACTCCGAGTGCTGGTGCTGCTGCTACGTGGTTCTACCGGTGTGCTGGTGCTGCTTTCTTTGCCGAGTATTCCTCGATAGCTCCTTTGTTGAGGCGCCTGTACCGAGGATTGAGCAGCGCTGGTGCTGCTGCCCCCGCTTCCTCGAATTCCTCGATAGGTCGTGCTGCTGTTAGGTACCGACAACCCCCCTGAGCCGTAACGTTGACCGGAGCCTCCTCTACCCGACGTATAACCCGTTCCGCGGTTGGTTCCGGACATGTTACCCGTCCTTTGCTGATGCGTTACGTTGGCGTAGTGAGATGAATGGTGTCCTCCCCAGGAATGTGACGGGTAGTGCCCCCAGTAGTGTGGCGAATAGTAGTGGTGGTAGTACGGATAACCCCAGCCGTAGCCATAGCCGTAGCCATAGTATGGGTAATTCCAGCCTAATCCCCATCCCCAGCGGTCGCCCCACGTGCCGTAAAAGCCTACTGAGGGGTAACTCCACCACGGGTCGTACCAGTAGGGGTTACGGGCGTACACAATGTACGTGGGGTCGTCGTAGCGCAGGCGCGCGGCGTAGCTGTCCTCGTCGCGCTCATCCTGGTAGGCTTCGTAGTCTCTGCTTAGTTCGTAGATTTTGCTGTTGGGACGGCTCCCCAGCGAATCAACGTTACCCCAGCTTTCGGTGTAGCTTTCCTCCTCCTCCTGCTGTTGTGAATCCTGCGCGTAGCCGCGCTTTAGGCCGAAAGCGCTCATTTCGGTTGCCCGGCGCTCGGCCTGTTGCCTGTCCAGCTCCCTTTGCCGCTTGGGGCTGAAGTACAAGTCATCTTGAGCGGCTGCACCGTACAAAGACAGGCAGCACGCGGCAATGCTAAAAAAAACCTTATGCAATCTGTATCTCATGGCTAATTGTTATTAAATTGTCGAACAATATTAACGGATGATGCTATATCCTGACGCTGAAACTTTACGCTTTTCCAAACTTTCACCGGCGATAAGCGCACAGCATTGCATTGGCGTTCCTGCCGGTTTTTCAATAGCTGTGCCTGTAACATAGCAGCGGTCAATTATTTTTTTCAAATATACAAAAAATATTTTATTCCCACGCAAATACAAAAAAAAATATAGTCGGAATTGTCAATTTGAATAACATTTATGTTCGTCCCGCTTACATTTATGATTTGCAATATGATTTGCAGTATGATTTGCAGTATGATTTGCAAAAGACCTCAAAAAATCATACCGCGTGTGATATGGCTGTGTTTCTATTTGAAAGCGGGGAGCAATCTGCGTTCATCTTTTCAATCCGCGCCATCTGCGTGCTAAAAACAAAGTCCGGAAAAACTCCCGTTTCGTCTATTTTCCAGCCCCGTTCGTCTATTTTTCAAAATCCGTATGGCGCAGGCCGCTACTTTTGTCCCACAATAAAAATTATTCAAAGGATATGACAACAAAAATTTTATCAAACTCGAAAATTACTCCGATTTTAATCACGGCAGCCCTCGCAGGACTTGTCGCATGGAAATTAGTTGAAAACAGGCAGACGATAGACCGTAATGCGGAGCTGTCCTCAACGGTTAACACCGTCATTCCGGTAACGGTGGAAAAACCGCGATACTCGAACATCGACCGGCGATTCAGTGTGAACGGGCGAATCGTGCCGG